>CAZJEA010000007.1:0-34956 GCA_964544895.1 uncultured Bacteroides sp.
CCCCCACACCCGCGCTCCGCGTAGCGGTGCGTATAAAATAGCGTCAGTCACTACTAACGCTATTTTATACGTAATCTTTGTCGTTTACTTATCTGCACGATATTGTGGCAATAGTGGAACCGGGAATTTAGAGAATAACGTTTGAACTGCCTCCGTTATACCTTGTAAATTTCGGAATTGACTCTGTCCATTCTGCAATATCGTAGAAACTGAAGCAGAGTACAATGGCAATTTTTCTTGTATGTTGATTATATCCATAGTCAACACACCTTCTTTATATATTCCGGTTATAACTCTAGCATTCGAATAATATCCGGCCCAATAGTTTGCGCGGGGGTACATCAGCCACGGACCCATGCCATGAAAGTACGGCCCATAATAACGTGGTGGTGGAGACATATATCCTGGAGGTATCGCAGGTTCTGTCTGTATCTCTTTCTTTACCGTCAAGCCGATATTAATAAGCAACGGAGAATTTGCATCTTCAGAAAATCCTCTTTGAGTCATTTGTTCACGTATTGCCGCTGCAATATTGTAATAAGTTACCATCTGCATGCCGGGTGGAAGTTTACACTCTTGATCTGGTGTTACTATTCGAAAGGTATGATATGCAGATAAATCTGCATCGTTATACGTTTCACTATTTACTAATGTAAATGGGTTGCACGATGATAATGCGCCCACAATCATACACGAAAAGGCAATTAGAAGCCAACGAATTTTAAAACAATAAGTAATCATAGATATGAATTTTTTTAGTTTAGTACACAAAAACAACGCAGATAGTGCTAAAATGTTTAAATTAACTATTTATAACTAACAAGACTGTTATAATCACAAAAAATTTATGTAGCTTTACACAAGAAAATTTACCTAGTGATTTTAACTTCTACTTTAAACTTAAAAGAATAACATGGATAACGATAGTGAATTGACAAATTATATCGTATCGCTCATAGAGACCAATGGAAGTATTGATGTGGCTGAAGCCGAATTTAAACGTATTATGGCTGACGACCACGACCTTCGCGATCAATATCGTGAATGGTGCGATGAAAACGGATACACCCCACGACGCGGTTTTATGCAATTCGCCGAGGAGTATAATGAGTCTCGTGAAGCGGTATGGGACTCATTAAGCGACTACGACGAATATGAATGAAACAAACATAGTACGTTTTCCTGCAGAATGGGAGCTTCAGCAAGCCGTTATGCTTGCTTGGCCTCATGAACAAACAGATTGGGCTTATATGCTCAACGAAGTTGAAGATTGCTATGAGCAAATCGCTCGAGCAATTGTAAGATACTCAAAACTCCTGATTGTGGCTCCCGTCACAAGCAATGTTAGATTACGCCTTAACGATTGCGACCAAGAAAATTTGTTCTTTTTCGATGTCGACACCAACGACACTTGGACTCGTGATTATGGAGTAATTACTACACTTCAGCCTGATGGCACACCAATATACAACGATTTTTGTTTTAACGGTTGGGGCTTAAAATTCGCTTCAAACTACGATAATCTTGTAACACGTAAAATGGTATTTTCAAATATTCTTAACGGAAAATACCATAACGAGCTCGGATTTGTGCTTGAAGGCGGATCTATTGAAAGTGATGGTCAAGGAACAATACTAACTACCCGAGAATGTTTACTCTCGCCTAACCGAAATGGTGATCTCACTCGTAAACAGATTAGCACTCACCTCAAAGAAGTGTTAGGGGCTAAAAAGGTTTTATGGCTTGACCACGGAGCTCTAGAAGGTGATGACACTGATAGCCACATTGATACATTGGCTCGTTTAGCACCTCATAATACAATCGTATACGTTGGATGCGATGATAAAACAGATAGCCATTACGAGGAATTGGTTGCTATGCGCGCTGACCTGCAAGCTATGCGAAACATCAACGGTGAGCCTTTTAATCTGGTAGAGTTACCCCTACCCGACGCCATATATGACGAAGATGGCGAACGCTTACCGGCAACATACGCAAACTTCCTGATTTTAAATGATGCGGTGCTATTGCCAATATATGGTCAGCCCAAGAAAGATTTTCTTGCTGAGCAAATAATGAAAATTGTTTTCCCTGACCACGAAATAATCAGCATAGATTGCAATGCGCTAATCAAACAACACGGGTCTTTACACTGTGCGACTATGCAATTTCCTATAATAAACTTATAAGTAGTTTAAAATATGAAAGTAGGTATCATACAACAACACAACGTAGCTGATATCGCTACAAATCGTGCTAATTTGGCAACTAAAATCAGAAAGCTGGCTGCTGATGGAGCTGAGTTGATAGTTAATCAAGAGCTACACGACTCGCTCTATTTCTGTCAAACAGAAAATGTAGATCTATGTTCTATTGCCGAGCCAATACCCGGCAATGCTACAAAGTTCTACAGCGCACTCGCTGCTGAAACAAATACTGTGATAGTAACTTCATTATTCGAGCGTAGAGCGCCCGGATTATATCACAACACTGCCGTAGTTTTTGAGCGTGATGGTAGTATTGCCGGTAAATACCGAAAGATGCACATCCCTGACGACCCCGCATACTACGAGAAGTTTTATTTCACTCCCGGTGATCTCGGTTTTAATCCCATTCAAACTTCTATCGGCAAACTTGGTGTATTGGTTTGTTGGGATCAATGGTATCCCGAAGCTGCTCGTTTGATGGCCCTAGCCGGAGCTGAACTCTTGATATATCCTACGGCTATAGGTTGGGAGAGCTCTGATACTGACGCTGAAAAGGCTCGCCAAAGAGAAGCATGGATTACCGTGCAACGAGCTCATGCGGTGGCTAATGGATTGCCTGTGATTTCGGTTAACCGTGTCGGTTATGAGCCCGATCCTTCAGGCCAAACAAATGGCATTCAATTTTGGGGCTCTAGCTTTGTTGCCGGACCTCAAGGCGAATTTTTATACCAAGCACCGGATAATGCAGAAATTACACGAATAATTGATGTTGATATGCACCGATCTGAATCGGTGCGTCGCTGGTGGCCTTTCCTCCGCGACCGTCGCATTGACGCATACGGTGAAATTACCAAGCGTTTCCGCGATTAGTTTCAACTTAATATCAATAAAACGAGCTCGGTTACACATCATAACCGAGCTCGCTATATTAAGAGTATCTATGCCTTATTCAGGGAGAGAATATCTATTGAGCCTAGCCAAATCTAGGCGCATACAGTGCTCTGTAGAGAGTAAGTCTGTACGTGCTTCAATGAAATAGTTAAGTTCAAGCAGATAGTTTAATGCATTTATCTGACCACCCTTATATGCCATCATTAGTAATTCGGGATAAGAATCATCTAACGTTACGGCACCTAAATCTTCAAGCAATTTCCGCTGTTTCGAAGCATTATTGTGCAATGCTATCATCTGAGACTGCACTGAAGTGGCAGCTGAAATTGCATCGAACGATGCACTCTGTGCTTCCAACATTGCTGCTTGTGCCGCTTTACGGCGCGAAAACAATGGCAAATTCACTCCAACAGAAAAACCATTGAAGTGCATACCATCTTCATACGCATGCCGATAACCTAACGAGAATCCGGGCAAGCGCGACGCTGATGCTGCCTTCGCAGATAGTTTTGCTGCTTCAATATTTTGTTTTGCTGCTAAAACTTGTGGATCTTTCGTATTTACTTGCTCAAGATACGACTCTAGTGGAAGTAATTGCTCTGCCATATAATTTTGCAAATCAACATTCATATCGTTTGAGGCATTCAAGGCAAAAAGTACTGCTATTGACTCTGCAAACTCCTGCTCAACCTCGCTAATTTGGGTGTTAATGCTAAAGAGCTCGAGCTTAATTTTCTTTACATCAAGTACAGTTAATTGACCTTTATCGTATCCATCTTGCACAAGTGTAGACAATTGTTCTATGTTTTGTTGCACCTCACGCAGCATTTTGATGCGCTTATTGGCGTAAACTGCATCAATCATTGCAGCCTTTGCCTGTTGCACTATTTCAAGACACTGTGCATCATACAAATAAGTCATCGCATCGCCTTGAGCTTTTGCTGCTGCACGTCGTTTGGCGTACACTCCGGGCCAATCGAAACTTTGACTTACGCCAACATTCCAACGATTATCATCTGAGGTTTTGCCCCAAAGATGTTCAAAATCTATCTGAGGATCATTAAGCGATGATGCCTCATCACTCAATGTCATAATCTTTGCTTTGTTTTGCGAGGCTAGTGATTGCAATTGAGCATTGTTCTGCAAAATCTGCAACAAAGCTTGACGTTGTGTCAATTGCTGTGATTGAGCATTCATTGCAAATACGGCCGACGCAGCAAATAATGTTATAAAAATCTTCTTCATTTTTTATTTTTATACATTAGATAATATATAGCAGGAACAACCAAAAGGTTGAGTACCGTAGCAGATAATAATCCACCAAGTATAACTACAGCCATTGGCGATTGAATTTCATTACCGGGAGCATCTCCGTTAACGGCAAGAGGTATAAGTGCTAATGCCGAGGTTAAAGCCGTCATAATAATCGGCAACAAGCGGTCAGATGAGCCATGCATTATGCGCTCTCGTAATGACACGCCTTCTGCCTGTAATGCATTATAACGGTTTACCAATAACATACCATTACGTGTTGTTATGCCTAGCAACGATATAAATCCGATAATAGCAGGAATATTAAGTTCAGCACCGGTTAATACCAAAATCAGCACTCCGCCAATCATGGCCAATGGTATATTAATCAAAATCAATATACACTGAGGCAAATTTTTAAATTCTTGATATAACAACATGAACACCAAGAATAGTGCACCTAATGAAGTCCATGCCAATGTTCGTGATGCAGCTGCTTCACTTTCGAACTGCCCACCATATTCAACATAATATCCTTCAGGAAGATCGATCTTTTCATTTATAAGATCGCTAATTGAATTTACGGCACCGCGCAAGTCTCCGCCATCAACATTTGCAGAGATCACAATGCGGCGTTTTACATTTTCACGATTTATGGTGTTGGGGCCGGTCGTCGATGTAATGGTTGCTACGTTCATTAATGGAATTTTCCCTTCATTTGAATCAACAAGAATATTAGAAATTGCGTCAAGGCTTGCACGCGAAGCCGGATCAAGCATCACTACCAAAGAGAATGGAATTCCTTCCTCATATACTTGTGAAACTTCTGTCCCTGACATCGCAGTTTGTATTGCTTGTCGCAATGCTTTTGGTGTAACACCATATTGAGCCATAAGTTCACGCTTTGGCTTAATTGATAGTTCTGGACGCTCTATTTGCTGCTCAATATTGACATCGACCAATCCCGGTAAATTCTTAATTTGGTTTTTGATTTGATTTCCAATAGTAAACAATTGATTTAAATCGCTACCAAACAATTTGATTGCTATTTGAGACTTTGTTCCTGATAACATTGCATCAAGACGGTGGCTAATTGGCTGGCCAATTTCTACATTTACACCCGGAAGTTCTCCGAGTTTCTCACGCAACTCACGAGCAACTTCTCCTCTAGTGCGACCATTTAACTTATATGGAGCCTCTATTTCTGAGACATTAACACCAAGTGAGTGTTCATCGAGCTCTGCTCTACCCGTTTTGCGAGCAACAGTTGTTACTTCTGGCACAGACAAAATGATTTTCTCTGCCTCACGACCAATAGCGTCACTTTCATCGAGAGAGATACCGGGCAATGTAGAGACGTTAATGGTGAACGACCCTTCATTAAATCCTGGCAAGAAACTACGACCAAGAGTTAAGAACAACCCTCCACTAACAACAAACAAAATTGCAATAGCAATTAATATTGGTTTGGGACGATTAATGACTCGTTGTAAACATGACGAATATGCTTTACGCAATGCACGTGTGACGCGGGGCTCTTTTGATTCTTTCTCTTCTGCCTTTTTACTACCAAGTAAGAAACTACAAAGCACCGGAGTAAGCGTCAATGCAACAATTGTCGACGCAATCAACGCAACTATAAATGATACGCCAAGAGGTATTAGCATACGACCTTCCATGCCACTCAAGAAAAATAGCGGAAGGAAGCTAGCGATGATAATGAGTGATGAGTTGAAAATTGGCATACGCACTTCTGCTGATGCATGATAAACGACATCGAGCATTGATTTGCGCTGCTCCTTGGGTAGTGCGTGATTTTCACGGATTCGCTTATACACATTTTCAACATCAACTATGGCATCGTCCACTAGAGAGCCAATTGCAATTGCAATACCACCTAAGCTCATAGTGTTAAGTGTATATCCGAGGAAGTGCAGCACGATTACAGATACAATTACCGACACCGGAAGAGCAACCAATGATATTGCCGTAGTACGAGCATTCATCATAAAGAAGAAAAGTACCACGACCACAAATAAAGCTCCTTCAAGCAAAGCCTCTTTTAGATTAGATATTGAGTTATCAATAAAGTCGCTTTGACGGAAAATATCAGTCGCTATATGAATATCACTTGGCAAAGTCTTTGATATATCTGCTAAATCTTCTTCAATTTTCTGAGTCAATTCTATTGTGCCAACAGAGGGTTGCTTGGTCACTGTTATTATAACCGCGGGCTTAGCTTTCACTGAAGCGACGCCTAAACGAGGACGTTCTCCGCCAATCTTAACATCAGCAATATCGGCCAATGTAACAATGCCGTTAGCGTCACTGCGCACAACTGTTTTTGATAGATCATCAATAGAAACTGTATTGATTTCCCCTTTCACTATGTATTCATTTCCGTAATCATACATCACACTGCCTGCTGCATTATCGTTCATACCTTCTGCAGCTTCAAGCACTTCGTCGAGTGTAACACCATATTGCTGCATGCGCTCGGGCGAAAGTTGAATTTGATATTGCTTAGCATCGCCTCCAATAACCGACACTTGGCTCACTCCGCCAAGAGCTAGCAATCGTGGAGATATAGTTTTATTGGCAATAGTACGCAGATCTAGGAGTGATGTCGTGTCTGATGTTAAACCAATAATCAAGACCTCTCCAAGAATAGACGATTGCGGACCAAGTGTTGGATTTTTCACTCCCGGCGGCAACTTTTCAGCGACGCCGCTCAAGCGTTCAGACACAATTTGACGGGCACGAAATATATCAGTACCCCAATCAAATTCTACAGAGACTATAGAGAATCCGGTGTTGGATGTAGAGCGAACTCGGCGCACACCGGTTGAACCATTAACAGATGTTTCTATTGGATACGTCACCAACTTTTCGACCTCCTCAGGTGCCATGCCTGGAGCCTCAGTCATTACCACAACCGTTGGGGCATTAAGATCCGGGAAAATATCGACTTCTGTCTGCAACAACGTTAGTGTGCCGAAGATAAGCGCGATACCTGTCAGAATCAGAATCGTTAGACGATTGTGCAACGAAAAATTAATAATCTTATTAAGCATAGCACATCAATGATTATGAGAGTGACCTTCGGGAGTAACACCTGACGATTCGGCAAGGCGAACAGTTGTGGCTCCACGCACTACAACATTATCACCGGCTTTAACACCAGACAAAATTTCGACATTTTCACCATCGTTTTCACCAAGAACAACCGGATATTTCAAATATCCTTCTTCATCTAGTTTAACAAAAACGAAGTATTTACCTTGTTGTTCACTAATAGCGGTGAGTGGTACTACAAGAGCATTTTCTTTTGCCGAGCCTTGCAAAAATACTTCAACAGATGTACCAGCTACAACACTACCATTATTTGTGAATGAAAAGTAAATTGGCAAATAACCTCCTTGTCTAGCAACGTTATCGCCAGATGCAATGCGCTTAGCTGACAAATCTGCCAAATCAATAACATCATTTGAATATGGCGTGCGAATCTTAGCACCGTTTATCGTTTGAGCTTCGGCGATATAACGTTGCGGCAAATCTGCGCGCAAGACTAGAGATTGAGAACCGGAAATAGCTGCAATTGGAGCACCGGCTTCAACATATTGTCCTTGTTGAACATATAATTCGGTTATTACACCAGATGATGTAGCAGTTATACGTCCTGATGAAGCAGACGGACTGTAGGATGCTTTAGCTGTATTATAAGCTGCAACAGCTGCATTATATTCAGCGGTAGAAACTATACCATGATCGTGTAAAGGCTTTAGTCGGTCAACTTCTTTTTTAGCTGCATCAACAGCTGCACGTGCTACAGCATTTTGATCACCACCGGTCATTCCGGTCGATTTAACAACCGCAATCAAAGTACCGGCAGACACTTGTTTGCCCTGAGTAATGCCGGCAGCAAATGTAACGATGCCGGCAGATGGTGCTGAAGCTACAGATGCGCCATCTGTGCTCTCTTGTATCTTACCTGAGACCTTAAATACAGAATTGAATGTTGTAGGAGTCAATTTCACTGCCTCTACGCCAAAACGTTTTGCCACATCAGGTTCAACAACAATTTCCGTCAAACCGTTTTTTGTTTCAGCGTGTTCATGCTCAGCATGCTCATGATGATCATGGTGAGCTAATTCATCTTTAGCGTTTGTATTACAAGCTGTTGTGCCGCACATAAACGCAATATATGCGCAACATGCCGACATAACAATAAATTTATGTTGCATAATAAAAAGTTATTTAGGGTAATAATTAGGTAGTTATGGCTATTTTTCGAAGTCAAAAATAGCCTAAAGAACTATAATTATGCAACTGGTGGCGCCCTTAACGAATGAGATTTGTGTGCATCTATGCCCGTAAATACAAATTGCGGACCATATAGATGTGAGCTTTCGTTATTACTTTGTGTAAAAAGGCAATCAGAGCAAAAAGACAATATTGCTACAAATTGATATTGCAATAGTTGCATATTCGCCTGCGTAGCACTGTACTTCGTAGCCACATAATTAAGA
The DNA here is from genome assembly GCA_964544895.1 of uncultured Bacteroides sp. Lineage (GTDB taxonomy): Bacteria > Bacteroidota > Bacteroidia > Bacteroidales > Muribaculaceae > CAG-873. The sequence goes on from CAZJEA010000007.1 coordinate 8,879, forward strand.
TGTTCGACACACGAAGAACTATCATCATGATGATGTGTATGCTCATCATTTACATCCTTATCAACAGAACACATCTCCGCCACATTGCACCATAACCCTTGATGATGATGATGTGGCACAACCGCGAGCATGAGCAACACCATAGTTGCTAATGCCATAAGAAATGTGCTTATTGATTTTCTGCTCATAAGCACAAAGATACAAATTTTTTTGGAAAAGAGAAAAGATGTATCAATAAGTGAGGTATTTTGACAAATTATGCTTAAGTTTGCAGTAAAATTACATATATGACACTAATAGATTATAAAAATGTCGAAATACACCGCAAAGAGCATATTGTTCTAAAAGACGTAACATTTAAAGTCTCTGCCGGTGAAATGGTTTACTTAGTTGGCAAAGTGGGCAGTGGCAAAAGTTCACTCCTCAAGACTATGTACGCAGATGTACCTATAAAAGCCGGAACAGCGCGAGTGCTTGAATATGATATGAATTCAATAAAACGTCGAGAAGTCCCATATCTACGACGCAGACTAGGCATTGTTTTCCAGGATTTTCAATTACTCACTGACCGCTCAGTGTATTCAAATTTGGAGTTTGTACTAAAATCTACAGGCATGAGCTCTTCTGCTGAACGCGACAGTCGCATTGAGCATGTGCTTCAAGAAGTCGGCCTCACCAACAAAAGTTACAAAATGCCTCACGAATTGTCAGGCGGAGAGCAACAACGTGTAGTTATAGCTCGCGCTTTGCTTAACAATCCCGACCTAATCATCGCCGATGAACCGACGGGAAACCTTGATCCGGAGACAGGTGAACAAATATTTAATTTACTTAATAATATTGCTAAGAACGGGACTTCAGTGCTACTTGCCACTCATAATCACGCTCTTATCGACAGATTTCCCGGCAGGGTGTTACTATGCGAAGATAAACATCTAAGCGAGTTGCCTTAATAAAGAGAATCTACAAGATTTAATCGGGTAAATTATTTTATAGTTTGCCCGATTTTGCCATCTCAACTGTTTGTTTTTCAGGAATTATATATATTTCAACTCTTCTGTTTGCATTTCTCCCGGCAATAGAATTATTAGAATCACGAGGTTCATCAAAGCCAACGCCATAAGGGATTAGGTTTATGCCTTCACCAAATGCATTTTCAAAATAATCATCAATTGCATTAGATCTCGCTTCTGTAAGCGTTTCTGAATATGCTTCATCGCCGGTATCATCCGAATGCACAACGACCAAAATCTTATACAGAGTTGGCAATTTCACCAAGGCATTAAATGCAGAAAGCAACTTATGAGCATCACCCTTCAATTCCGTTTCATTTGGGTTGAATAATTCTTCACAAGGTATAATTACATCAACAACCTCACCTTTACGCGCCATTTTAACTTCTAGTCCATGCTTTGTAAAGGTTTTGCCAATGCGATCCATGTGTCTAATTATTGCATTTGATGCTTTATTTGGCACAACAGGGGTGGCTATATTTTCCTCAATTGTCATATCCACCGGAGCCACATCTTGTGCTGATGCCGCAACAGAGTTAAATGCCATTATGCAAGCTATATATTTAAGTATCTTCATAACCGGATATAGATTTTAAAGTATCAAGGATTAGTTACAATGAATTTTCATAATCGAGCTCTGCATATACGATAGGTTCGATATCATCACGCTCTATCGTAGCTCCTTTATCCTTAGCCAACATTTTAGAAACGTGCTTAATCAACTGTACTGCATCAACCTCGTCATCATCATCTAGATTGATGTCCAGAAATCCGTTATCCTCATAATAATCCCAAATAATGTCAATCACATTAAGCAACTGATCATCATCATACTTACTTGTATCAACACCTGCTGCGTTTGCGCGAATATATTCTATTGCTTTAATTTCGTCAAATTCCATAATTTCAATACTTTTTACATATCAACTAAACCTGCGGGCAAATCCATAGTGATAATTTTATTATCATGATCAATATCAATAAAGAATTCAGGAGCTACAGGCACATACAATTGCTTATTATTGGACGTAGACACTAAAAACAAAACGTTCGCTGTCGAATCATCATAATCAGTAATAACTCCAACAATAGAACCATTTGTTTCTTGTATAGAATAACCGATGAAATCATCTAGATAGTAACCGTCAGAGTCTTCTTCATCTATATCATCAGAAAGTGCATATACTTCCTTCCCAACAAATTGAGAGGCGTCGGCATCATTTTCCACTCCTTCTAATGTAATTAAAACAGACTCTAAACTGCGAGGACGTGAAGCGTTTATAAAGAATGGCACAAAAATGCCATCAATATTAAAAACTACACACTTCAGCTCAAGCATATCAATATCTGCATACAGAAACACTGACAACTCACCGCGAATGCCATGAGTTTTATTTACTTTGCCGATTGATGTCAACTGGTTATCTAAAATCATATATTTGTTTTAAATATCGTGTTTGATATTTATTTTTTCTTTTTCTTCTTGCCTGATGGAGGGGCAATCACATTAAACTCATGCAATGTTAGGCTAGTATTGTTGACATTGATTTTACCATCTGACAATGCATATAAATCTTGATAGATGCGTTCATCGGGTGCATCATCGTTGTCTATAGCAAGCAAGTTTTTTTTCATTTGATTTGCTACTAGACTCAAAAGGGCATCACGCTCCGGACCTTCTTCCATCTCAGCTGCAACGCCAATCATACTTTCAATGATTTTTCCATATTGACGACGTGAGATATCTCCACCCTGATAATATACAGGCTCTGGTGTTTTCTCTATCGAATCTTGTTGAATAACTTCAAAGGGCCAATCAATATCAAGTTTAAAATCGCTCATAATGGCTAGATGGTCCCAGAACTTACGTTCAGCATCTTCGTCGTTTTTAGAATTAGGGAAAAGTATAGACATCGTCTTCACTATCGTATGCGCACAAAGTGTACGTTGTTCACGATCTTCTATAGTCAGACAATGGTCAACCATACGCTGAATATTTCGTCCATATTCAGGCAAAGCAAGATCTTTTTGTTGTGTGTTATAGGTAAGCATAATTAATATGAAATTTGCGATGATGTTGGTGCGTATACACACCAACAATCACCACAAATAAATAACGTTATTATGTTATTACATGTTCATGCCACCGTCAACTTGGATGACTTGACCTGAAACATAGCTTGACATATCAGAAGCGAGGAATGTAGCAACATTAGCGATATCTTCAACTTTGCCACCACGACGCAAGGGTATTTTTTTGCACCATTCGGCACGTACATCATCAGGAAGTGCTGCAGTCATTGCTGTTTCTATGAAACCGGGAGCGATAGCATTTGCACGGATATTGCGAGAACCAACTTCTTGAGCTATTGATTTAGCAAGTGCTATAAGACCAGCTTTTGAAGCAGCATAGTTAGCTTGACCGGCATTACCATGCACACCGACAACTGAAGCCATATTGATGATAGAGCCTGAACGTTGACGCATCATTGTAGGCAAAACAGAGTTTATAAAGTTAAAGGCACTCTTTAGGTTTACTGCGATAACAGCATCCCATTGTTGCTCAGTCATTCGGAGCATAAGGCCATCTTTTGTGATTCCTGCATTATTAACAAGAATATCTATTCTTCCAAAATCATTAACTACGGCAGCTACAACATCTTTTGTCTGATTAAAATCTGCTGCATTTGAAGCATAGCCCTTAACTTTCACGCCTAACGCTGCAATCTCTTGTTCTGTTTGTTTACCGTTTTCGTCAATAACAAGATCTGTAAATGCTATATTTGCGCCTTCGGCAGCAAATTTTAGAGCAAGAGCTTTACCGATTCCACGAGCTGCGCCAGTGATAAGAGCGGTTTTTCCTTCGAGTAATTTCATGAATGTTATTATTTTTATATTATGTATTTATCTTTTCAAGACACTATTATACGTATCTAACTACAAAGATAGTAATAAATCTTTAACGAGCTATTGATATTTTAAATTTTAGGCATAAAAATTCATAAAAAAGCTCGCAATGGCAAAAGCGCATCAATGGTTTAACAAAGATGCGCTTTTGCAAAAGTAGAATTATTTTGAGATTTGTCTTATGCTTGAACCAAAGCTTTAAATTCGTCAAGTGAAACTTTTTTATTCTCAACAGTTACAGCTTCACGGATAGCGCTAAACAATTTTAGATCACCAACTTGTTCAACGATTTGTGCGCGATAGTTTTTGTCGCCAAGAATACGTTTTGCTGTATCAGTAATAGTTTCTTCATCCATATTGGTGATGCCATATTGGGCAAATTGACGATGTGCTATTGCTTTAGCATGATTGAGAACATCTTCTTCACCGAATTTAACTTCGAGAAGTTGAGCTACACGTTCTTTGATGAGTTGCCATTTGAGAGAAGGAAGCATTTCTTCAAATTCTTTATCAATATTGTCAGCATTTAGCTCTTCATTTCTAGCTACCAACCATTTTTTCAGGAATTCAACAGGAAGCTCCATCTCACCATATTTATCCATAAGGTGTTTTTGAACGCTATTATTGAAGAAGATATCGCTGTTAGAAGCGAGAGAAGCATAAATCATGTTGGTGAGTTCTTTCTCATATTCTTCTTCATTGTGAGCTTTATCCTTACCAAATACATTATCAAAGAACTCTTGATCGTGTTCTGCAGGTTTTACTACGATAATTTCAGAGATAGCGAACTCGAAATCGCCTTTAACATCTGCAGCGATATTTTTATCGATATTGAGCATCGAAGCAATTTCTGCTGCATTACCTTCGCAAGTGTTATAAGGGTTGAACACGACTTTATCGTTAACTTTTTTGCCAATAAATTTAGCAGCTTCATCTTTTGATTTGAAGTACATTGGAGCAACTATACCATTAAGTACTTGAATAGCACCTTCATTTTCATTTACAGTGCCATCTTCGTTAAGTTGCATAATTGTACCTTTCACAAGTGCTTTTTCATCTACTTCTTCACCGGGAACTTGTGCACCGAAACGCTCACGCAAGCTAGCGTCTTGTTCGTTGAGCATATCCTTAGATACTTCAATCTCATAGTAAGGAAGTGTTACTTCTTTATTGAGAGCTACTTCAATATTGGGAGCGATACCGATTTCGTATTCGAATGTATAATCAGCATCATCTAAGTTTACTTCTTTAACGTCAACGGGGAGGGGCTCACCAAGTACGTTAACTTTGTTTTCGCGGATGTAGTCTATAACTGCGTTATAAACTTCATGGTTTAGAACATCGCTTTTCACTTGTTTGCCAAAACGACGACGAAGTTGCTCTGCAGGAACATGGCCTTGACGGAAACCGGGGATACGGTGGGTTTGACCAATTTTTTTAAGTTCTGCTTTCACTTTGTCAGCATAGTCGCCTTCAACCACATTAACAGTGATTTTACCAAGCACGTCGGTAGTTTTGTTGAGTGTAACGTTCATAATTGAAAGTTAATTTCTATGTTAATATTTTGGATAAATTCTTGTATATGAAAAATTCAAAGTTAAAACCGTAGTATAGTTTTGTATTTTTCAGTTTGCAAAATTAGTAATAAATCTATTATTAACCAAAAAATAGCACGATTTGCTTTTCACTAAAACACTTATAAATAGTTAAAAGCATTAAAAAAGCGCCTTTAATCCTTACCTACAATTTGTCATTGATGCAACACCTCATAACAAGAACAAGTGCGTGATAAATGTTTTTGCATCAATCACGAACAATTTATTACGCAGAGTCTCTCCAACGTTTGTTAACAACTTAATTACTTCAGTAGCCTGCACTGAACCAATGATACCCGGCAACGATCCAACTACACCACCAGCACCGCAAGGGGTAAATGGTGAACACGATGGCGAATCACCAAATATATCATTATATGCCGAATCGCCGGGCGACACAGTCATAACCTGACCGGTCCAGCCACTAACACCTCCAACAACACAAGGTTTATGTAGCTCGCTGCAAACGTGTGCGACTAAATGTTTAGTCGCCGGATTATCAGAACCTTCAACAATTATATCATATTCACCAATTATTTTCGCTGCATTCTTTTGCGTAACAAAAAAATTATAAGTATCAATCTTAATTGATGAATTCACTTCCGCCATCCGTTTTGCTAATTCAACAACTTTAGGTTTACCTGCCAAGACCTCACTATAAGCTACTTGCCTCTGCAAATTAGATAAGTCTATTGTATCGAAATCTGCAACACCGATGCGCCCCACCCCAGCAGCAGCAAGATACATTGCTACCACCGAGCCGAGGGCACCGGCACCGATTATTAAAACAGAGCCATTACAAATTCTATATTGGCCTAATTCGCCAATATCCGGGAGTGCAATAGTTCGGCTATAACGTCTTAATTGTTCTTCGCTTAATCTTGTCATTATGATTAAACTTTATCAAATACGGCATCCCAGTCTTTCCAAACCGGTTCGTATCCATTAGCACTAATACTATTAACAACATCGCAAGGTGTACGATCATCAGTAATTGTGAATTGTTCGAGCGCATCAGGAGAGCTAACATAACCGCCTGGTTCAGTTTTACTCCCCGCACTCATAGATGTTACGCCTAACGACATCATATTGTCTCTAAAAGACATCTTTTCGCGTGTAGAATATGAAATATCAATTTCATGGTCGAAGATACGAAATGCGAATGTCAATTGAGCCAGTTCTCGATCGCTCATAACGACCTTGGGCTGAAAACCACTTTCAGAGGGACACATACGCGGAAAATTCACGCTATACCTAGTACGCCAATACGTTTTTTGTAAATAGCGTAAGTGACGGGCCAACATTGTAAGGTCAGTGCGCCAATCTTCCAATCCAATAAGGACGCCCATACCAATTTTATGAACTCCGGCACGCCCCATACGGTCGAACCCATTAAGTCTCCATTCAAATATTGACTTCATACCGCGGGGATGATATTCTTTATACCGCTCTTTGTGATATGTTTCTTGGAAGCACACCACGCCATTAAGACCTTCTTGAACAAGTCTCTTATATTGTGCAGTACGCATAGGTTGTACTTCAATAGTTAGATTATGGAAATACGGACGGCAGGTACGCAAAACATCAACAAAGTAATCAGTGCCACAAAGAGAAGGGAACTCACCACTCACCAACAAAAGATTTTCGAATGGGCCAAGCTTCTTTATCGCCTCACATTCAGCTTTAATCTCGTCCATATTCAAGATTTTGCGAGATTGATCATTGAAATGATTAAATCCGCAATAAACGCAGGTGTTGGCACATGCATTTGAGACATACATTGGTATGTACATCGATATAGTTTTGCCAAACTTTTCTTGAGTAAAACGCTGACTTAAAACTGCCATATCTTCAATATAATCAGCGGCAGCTGGTGATATCAACACCATAAACTCTTCTGGAGTTAGTTGACGCTCATTGCGCGAAGCTACAGCTAAAACCGATTCAACATGCTGCGGAGTGGTTGACATTATCTGAGATGTGGTAGCATCCCAATCATATTGGCCAATAACATCAGCGAAGCCGGTGCGATCAGCAGGATCTATATGTAAATTTAAATTTGCTTGCATTTTTCGTTAACATCTTGAGAAATACGCATGGCACAAAAATTCGGGCCACACATTGTACAAAAACGGTCATCAGAATCAGGAGCATTACGTCGAGAAGCTAAATAATACTCGCGAGCACGAGAGGGATCCAACGACAAATTAAACTGATCTTTCCATCTGAATTCGAATCGAGCCTTAGACAAAGCATTATCGCGCACATTAGCGCCAGGATATTGTTTTGCTAAGTCGGCAGCGTGAGCGGCAATTTTATAGGTTATCACACCTTCACGCACATCGTTGAGATCAGGCAAAGATAGATGTTCTTTGGGAGTAACATAACAAAGCATTGCAGCGCCAAGAGAAGCGATGGTTGCGCCACCAATAGCAGAAGTTATATGGTCGTATCCCGGAGCGATATCAGTTGTGAGCGGGCCAAGAGTATAGAATGGAGCTTCTTTACACTTGTCAAATTCACGATCCATATTTTCTTGAATTTTATGCATAGGCACATGCCCGGGGCCTTCAATCATAACTTGCACATCATGCTCCCAAGCTCGAACAGTTAATTCACCTAAGACATCAAGCTCTAAAAATTGGGCCTCATCATTGGCATCAAAAGTAGAGCCGGGGCGCATACCATCACCTAAAGAGATACCGACATCATACTTATTAAGAATCTCACATATTTCATCGAAATGCGTATATAAGAAGCTTTCACACTTGTGAGTAACAGCCCACTCCACCATTATTGAGCCGCCGCGCGATACGCAACCGGTCAATCGTTTAGCTATCAATGGTGCATGAGCCAATAGTGCTCCTGCATGAATAGTAAAGTAGTCAACTCCTTGCTCAGCTTGTTCTATTAGAGTATCTCTATAAATTTCCCATGTAAGATTTTCTACTCTTCCATTCACTTTTTCCAAGGCTTGATAAATAGGCACAGTACCTACGGGCACCGGACAATTTCTAACAATCCACTCGCGAGTTTCATGAATATTATCACCGGTAGACAAGTCCATCAATGTATCACCGCCCCAATAGCAGCTCCACACCGCTTTAGAAACTTCTTCTTCAATACCTGATGACAAAGCAGAATTACCAATATTTGTATTTATCTTCACCGAAAAATTACGACCAATAATCATTGGCTCAGCCTCTGGGTGGTTAATATTTGCCGGAATAATTGCCCTTCCTGCAGCTATTTCATCACGAACGAACTCAGCAGTCACATAGCTTTTTATGCCTCGCGATTCATTATCGAGATTTTCACGAATGGCCACATATTCCATTTCGGGAGTTATTATTCCTTTTCTCGCATAATGCATCTGAGTTACGCGCTTACCTTCTGCTGCGACACGTGGATTTTTAACACTCGAGAAACGAATCTTATCGAGAGATTTGTCAGCCAAACGACGACGTCCGTATTCGCTTGATATTTCTGGTAGTTCAATCGTATCATTACGATCAATCACCCATTGTTCACGCAAACGTGGCAAGCCTTTATTAACATCGGGCACATATGTAGGATCGGTATACACTCCACTAGTATCATAAACGGTAACCGGAGCATTTTCAGTTTTTAATTTCGTGCCGTTTTGTATTTTTATCGTCGGATATAAGTTAATGCGGCGCATCGCAACACGAATATTATGCAATTTGCCATCCACATATATCTTTTCAGAATTTGGATATGATGAAACATCAATATTTTCAATATTCATAAAACTCCGTTTTTATTAAGAATTTAAAAATGCAGTTAAAGGACTTGTTGCTTGAGCGCGCTTGTATGTTGCGCCGGGACCGGCAATACGAGCCATACGGCCGGCTTCTACTGCAATTTTAAATGCCTTAGCCATTTCTACTGGATTTTTAGCAACAGCTATTGCAGTATTAACAAGTACAGCATCAGCACCCATCTCCATAGCAGCAGCGGCATGCGAAGGCACACCAAGACCGGCATCAACTATTACTGGGACTTGGCTTTGCTCAATAATAATTTCCAAGAAATCTCTAGTAAGCAAACCTTTATTCGTGCCAATTGGTGCGCCCAAAGGCATAACAGCAGAAGCGCCCACTTCCTCTAAGCGTTTGCACAACACCGGATCAGCTTGAATATATGGTAAAACGACAAATCCATCTTTTGCCAAAATTTCAGTGGCCTTAAGTGTTTCAACCGGATCAGGCATAAGATACTTTGGGTCGGGATGAATTTCTAGCTTTATGAACGGAGTATTGAAGATTTCGCGGCTCATTTGTGCTGCAAGGACAGCCTCACGCGCGTCTCTAACTCCGGAAGTATTAGGCAACAATTGGACATTATCGCGATTAATATGAGTAAGCATATCATCAGTTGCTTCATTCATCATATTTATTCGTTTCATTGCCACAGTGATCATTTGTGACTCAGAAGCAAGTATAGACTGCAACATCAGATCAGCAGATGCGAACTTGCCTGTTCCTACAAAAAGACGAGAAGAGAATGTACGATTACCAATAGTTAAAAAATCGTTTTGCATTATTATAAATTTAAATTAAGAGATTCATTAAATAGTTTCGTTTGCAAGATGGGATCTTTTGCCTTGGCGATTTCGCTGCTAACAGCAACTCCGGTAGCACCCGAGGCCAAGGCTTGTGGCACGTCAGCGAGAGTAATTCCACCAATAGCGACAATCGGCACATTCAAATGATGTAGCCGTAAATATGAAATAATATTTTTTATTCCTTCAGCGCCCAACACCGGAGCCAATTTTTGCTTGGTAGTAGTAAATCGCCATGGGCCAATACCAATATATGATATTGGTTCATTAAGAGCCTGTTTTGCATGGTCCATATTGTTTACAGTAAAGCCAATAATTTTTTCAGATCCTAGTAATTTTCGAGCTAGAGACGGAGACATATCATTTTGTCCTAAATGAACGCCATGAGCGCCAATTTTGGTCACCAATTCAACCTTATCATCAATTATCAACTTTGCACCGACCTTATTGCACATTTGTAATACGGTAGAAGCAGCCAATATTATCATTTTGTCATCTGCCTCTTTCATGCGTACCTGTATCCATCGGCAGCCACCCATTAAAGCTAACCTAGCTTGTTCTATTGTTCCTTCGACACTTGTTGAATTCGTTATGAATTGTAGCATAATAATTGCTTATGTTTCTTTATTTCATTTATTGATTGCAAAAAATCAGAATAGTCATGACGCCAAACATAACCTAACATCACTGCTCCGGAAAAGCCGATGTCACGCAATAGACTAAATTTGCTTGGTGTAATGCCTCCTAAGGCAAAAACATTATGAGACTTTACTATTGACCTGAAGTTCTGATCATTCAGATTGAAAGCAGCATGATACCCCGTTTTTGAAATAGAATCAAAAATTGGAGATAGCGTAACATAGTCAAGATTACGCGTTTCACGTTCCAGCTCGAGAATAGAATGACAACTTCGAGATAATGTTGATGCAGACTGAATAAGATCTTGATTACGCTGATTTAAATGGATGCCTAAGCCGCGAAAATTCTTCACTAAATTGTAATTATCATGCAAAGAAATCTGACTATAAAAACGAGTAGGTATTTTTTTCAGCACATTAGCCACGTTCTCTGATGACATCTGCGGATGGCGTATATGCACACGCCAAACGGCGTTGCTTTCTAACAGAGCCACAATACGTTCAACTTCATCTTCAAGCACATTTTCAGGAGTAATTACTATTATTTTAAAATCAACCTCCATAAGCAGCTTTAATAATAATTACATCGTCACCATCAACAAGTTCTTTAGTTTGCCAATCGGCACGTCGCACTAATTTATCATTAACTGCAATAGCAGCCCCTGACTGACCGACATCATTTGCTGTAGCAATATCAGCTACGGTAGTATGTTCAGCTATTTTCGTTAGCTCACCATTTATTTTTACATTCATATAATTATTATTTAATATTAAACAGATGATTAATCGGGCCATTGCCATGTCCGAATTTATACGACGACCCACTTCTTATAGCCAAACAAATCCAATTTGTAGCATTATCAATAGCATCAGCCAAATTTAAGCCTAAAGCCAAATTACTAGCGATAGCAGATGACAGAGTACAACCGGTGCCATGCGTATTAGAAGAACAAATACGTTCATGTACAAAATCGGTTACAGTTTTATCATTTTTACAAAACAAGCGATCGGTGCATGTATCACCGGAAAAATGTCCTCCTTTTAGAAGTAGCGCATTTAGATTAAATTTTTCAATCAACTCGAGTCCACATGTCTCAGCATCAGCCTCATTAATAGTTTCTCCCCAAAACAGCTCCGCTTCAGGTACATTTGGAGTCAAGAGCGTTACTAAAGGAAAAAGGCGATTTGCCATTGCCAACGGCACTTCTTTCGTAGACAATGAATGGCCTGAAGTAGATACACAGACCGGATCTAGCACTACATTCTCAATTTTGTGTTCACTTATAAAATCAGCGACTACATTAACAGACTGTGCAGTTGGTAGCATACCAATTTTCACGGCATTAGGAGTCACATCTGCAATAATAGCATCTAATTGAGCCTTGAGCAAAGTTTCGTCAACAGGATTGTAACACTCAACGCCTAATGTATTTTGTGCCGTAATTGCCGTTATCGCTGTCATCGCATAAACGCCATAAGCTGTACAGGTTTTAATGTCAGCTTGCACACCGGCGCCGCCGATACTATCAGAACCGGCTATAGACAAAACAGTGTGATAAGTTTTTGAGGATTTTTTATCTTCAAATTCGTGCATAATAAATAAAGTTTATGCCGAAGGGTATGAAGATGATATTATTATAGGTATATCAGAATTGGGTAGCGCCCAATAAATAAGGATATAGATATTTATTCTCTCCCCGGACGGCATTACCCGCCATAGGTTCAAAGGGTATCATCTCAGCCAAGCACAAACTTAGCACCCCTGAGGCAAATTTTATGACACAAAAGTACATAAACTTTTGGAAACAGACAATAAAAGCGACGATAAGTGTAAAAAAAATTTGAAATATTGATAAAATGTGCGCGAATGTGCTTAAATTTGTAGGTTCAAAATAATACGAAAAAACTATGGATTTGTTGAAACGTATGAGAATACTTGCACCGGCAGCCATTGCTATGACTGCTTTTATAAGTGCATTTGCGCTTGACTTACCGACCAAAAAGGTTAATGGCAAAACATGCTACTACTATAAAGTCGGCAGCAGCGAAACTGTTTATGGCATCGCCGCCAAATATGGCATTAGTCGCGATGATATCATTAAATATAATCCGTCGGCCGCAGATGGAATAAAAGCAGGACAACTGCTCTACTTCCCAGTTGAAGATTTTAAAGCTTCAAACACCGATGCGGTAACATCTTGCGATGAATCAATCATAAAGCACGAAGTAAAAAAAGGAGAGACTCTATATGGCATAAGTCACCAGTATGGAGTAGCTGTTGATGAAATTGTTTCGCTTAATCCTTCAGTTAAGAATGGGGTTAAAGCCGGAACCACAATCAACATTCCAAACACATCATACATACAACCGACAGAAACAGCTGCTGAAGAACTACCATTAGCGCCCGAATATCAGCCGGAATCTCGTTTAACAGAGCCCACTACAAATGTCGAATTTGTTGACACTACAGACGCCGTGGCAGTTGAGACTTCTGACACAGTCGAGCCACGCACCTATACCGTCGCAGTTATGCTCCCCTTTATGCTCGATGAGGAAAAGGTTTCGAAATCAGCTAATCAAGTTACCGATTTTTACAAAGGATTTTTAATCGCAGCCGATTCTCTATCAAATTCACAAAACAAATATGAGGTTTTAGCATACGACACAAAAGGTAGCCTAGAACAAGTAAAAGCACACCTCAACGCTCAAACTAAAATCGGCAATGCTTCTATCATAATAGCACCTGGGGCGTCAGATCAGTTACAAGCTATCGCTGAATTTGGAGCGAAGCACGATATCTACGTGCTTAATAACTTTGTAGTAAAAGACACTAGCTACCATACAAATGCATATGTATTACAATCGAACGTCACGACAGAGCGTATGTATGAATTGGCAGCTGAAGCATTTGTCAACTCAATAAAAGAAGATGTCGCTACAATACCTGTAATTTTAAATAATACAACAGGTAAACAAGATAAGCAGCAATTTATAAACATACTCAAAAGTCGTTTAGCAGAAGCCGGCATCACAGCAATGAGTGTCGAATATTCAGGCAATCTTCATGCATCAACAATTTCCGATCAACTTGGAGAAGCATTACCCGGTCAACGCTATGCATTTATCTCGACATCAGGATCACTAGCAGACTTTAATAAATATGCTCCCGGTCTACAAAAGTATAAAGATAACTTACTCAATATAGGCAGCAATTTGTGTTTGTTTGGATATCCGGAATGGACTACATTTAGGAGTGACGCCTTAGAGTTAATGCATAAGATTGACACAACGATATATTCTCGTTTTTATGCAGACAGCAATTCACGTGATATAAAAGGGATAGAGACCGCCTTTAAGCGCTGGTATGGCAAAGCCCCGGCAGAGGGAGTCCCATCGCAAGCCGTGTTGGGATTTGACACAGGATGCTACATATTTAGTGCACTAGCAAACAACTTTGGAGATTTCTCAAACAATACGAATAGCACTTGGCGCGGAGCCCAATCTACATTTAGATTCACTCACGAAAGCGGAGATAACGGTCAAGTAAATGAATCGGTATACATTATCAGATTTCAACCAGGAAATGTCGTAGATACTGAAGTTTTATGAAGATTAATACATTTCTCAAAACAGCATTATGCATAGTTGCTCTTGCAACGGCGAGCCAATCACAAGCAGAGACCCACTATAAGCCACATATTTCAATAGGTGCGCATGGTGGCATGTCTATGTCAAAAATGTCTTTTTCGCCATCTGTAGATCAAGGGTTGCTCAACGGTCCGCTATTTGGCATACAAGCTCGCTATGCTGAAGAAAAATTAGTTGGAATTATTGCAGAACTCAACATTGACCAACGAGGATGGAAAGAAAGTTTTGAAGATAATCCGGAGTTGAGCTATTCGCGAAAACTTACATATTTGGAATTGCCAATTATGACTCACATATATTTCGGTTCGAACAGGGCAAAATTCTTTGTCAACTTGGGACCGGAGTTTTCTGTGATGTTATCAGAATCGACAACTGCGAATTTTGATTACACAGCACCTTACGCCGCCGGAATACCGACAACACGACAAGTTGAGCAAATGGTGATGCCAGTAAAGAATAAGTTGGACTACGGAATTGCGCTAGGACTCGGAGGCGAATATTTCATTAAGCCAAGACACTCTATTGACATTGAGGCTAGATTTTACTATGGTCTAGGCAATATATTTTCAGCAGCAAAAGCAGACACATTTAGTGCCTCTCGAGGCATGAATTTACAAGTATCATTAGGATACTGGTTTAGACTTAAATAGCAATCGCGACAAAGTAGATACTCGGGCTTTAAAATCGCGAATACTAGCCGCTTGCTCACCGGTAAAGCCAAAGATATTCAACCCACACGTAGCGCAGAACTCTTGTTGTGCGCTATTTGTATGTCCTTCAGGACAAATATATTTAGTTTCTCTGCCGAATATAGATCTAGCTTCACGCACTTCTCCAAGTGGCTCTAGATTATCTATCGCCATAGATAGACGCTGCATATTTTGCAAATCGGATTCAGTATATTCAGGTTGAAAAGTAGCTAAGCACTCGACAGCGAAAGCTGTATCGCCATCGTGTAAGATTTCATATAATTTCAAGGCATCAAACAAACGGCAATCGGCAATCAATCCTTTAGTTGCTTCGGGAGCAGACGAGACATCAGAATAAACAATATCAACAGCATCGGCGCGATCAATAGCACACAAGAACTCACTAAAGCGTTGCAAAGCCAATTCGTGATAATCACAACGCTCTGCAGGAGGAGTCAGCCATGACACCAGATACTTACGATAGAGCTCACGGCCAATAATTGCCATGCGATTATCAATAATGTATTGCCAATTAGCAGCAGCCGGGAATACGTCAGGACGCTCTAATTGGCGTTTATATCTCTCAGCACGCTCCGCCGCAATTAATTCGTCAGCGCTAACAACATTCAAAATCTCATCCATAAATTTAGAATTTAAAGGAGCGACTCTCGTTAGGTATTGAGAGTCGCGCCAAAAAGTTTAACGGCCAGAATCCACTATCATTTTATGCAGATGCTCATTAAAACGCTGAGCATTCAATAACTGTTCAACAGTTAAATGCATACGATAACGCCAATAATGGCGAGAATTTGCCGGAACATTTATTTGCTCTTCACGTGGATCTGTTCGGCGTAAATTCCCGTCCATAGCCAAGTAGTCTTGCAAAGGGATAATGCACAACATAGATGGAGACTTAAGATGCAGATCAATAATACGACTACAAATCCATGGTTCGCAGAAATAAGGAGCTTCGCCACCTTCATGGAGCATATTATTGAAGTATCGTTGAGTCACATTATGGTCTTCTTCCCACCATTTGCGTATGCCGCCCATATCATGAGTTGAAGTAGTACATACCGACAAATAGGGATAGGTCCAGGTGTTACCAAATTCGCATTGCGGGTCTTTAGGCATGCGCTGTATTTCAAGAGCAATAATTTTTTGCGCATTCATCACAGCAGGGACACAATCAGGAATCATGCCTAAGTCTTCAGCACAAACTAGCATATTTGTTGCATCAATTAGTGGTGGTAATTTCCACATTGCCTTACCATACCAGAAGTCATTGTGACGACGATAGAAGAAATCGTTATATAATCTATCAAAGCACCAACGTTCATAGTCGTTTAATGAGCGGTAGATATATGTGAATTGAGCAGAAATGCGTGGATGATATTTGCCTGGTTGCTCAGGATCTTCAATAAATAAGACCTCATCAAGCAAGCCTAACAAAGCATCGCAAAGCTGCTTGTTTTTATCTGATTTTTCGAGTGTTGCAAAATAATTTACGACCTTACGTTGAGTGTTTAAATCTTCACGCACCTCATAACGGCCATAGCCAATCGGGTGCAAGAAAGTTTCACGCGCCTCATCAGTATACTCGCCAAAAAAGTCATTAAGGAAGTAATCCATAATGTATGGCTTTGTATGAACGGCTTGATTTATCCAGAAGTCGTAACTATTGCGCAACTCGTCAGGAGAATAAGGCAAAGCGGGATTAAAGTATCCGAGTAAGCCATGCACGGCAGACATCGGGATTTGCCAAATACGGAAGAAACCAAGCACATGGTCAATGCGATAAGCGTCGAAATATTCGCTCATTTTGCGGAAGCGAGACTTCCACCAAGCGAAACCATCCTTGTTCATTTCTTCCCAATTATATGTTGGGAATCCCCAGTTTTGACCTAAGACAGAGAAATCATCAGGGGGAGCTCCTGCTTGACAATCCATATAGAATAGTCGTGTGTCAGTCCATGCGTCTACGCTAGTTCTCGAGATGCCAATTGGAATATCGCCTTTGATGGCAACACCATTGGCATGTGCATATTCGCGAACGTTTCGCATTTGCTTATCAAGATTATATTGCAGGTAGTACACGTAATTAATATCATCACGATTTTCAGCTGCGAATTTTTCAACAAGAACTTTATTGTAAATTGCGAACTCGCCCCACTGAGAGAAATCAGGAGTAGAGAATTTATCGCGAAGCACACAAAAGGCAGCATATGGTTTTAACCAATGCTCGTTGCGTTGTACAAAATCTTTAAAATCTGCAGAATCGACAACCTTTGAGCCTTCTTGCGCAAAAATTTCTTTGAAGAATTGGATTTTGCCTTGATTTACGCGCTCATAGTCAATTTGTTCGAGGAGATTAAGTTCTTGTGCCAAATCATCGAAATATTTTTGACGTTTCTTGTCTTTTAGAGTACCAAGTTCGCTTAATCTCAAATACATGGGGTGTAATGCGAATGTTGAATTTGCATTATACGGATAAGAATCGGTCCATGTATGAGTCATTGTAGTGTCGTTGATTGGCAATATCTGCAGAAAAGTTTGACCTGTTTGAGCAGCCCAATCGATCATTTTTTTGAGATCGTAAAAATCTCCAACGCCAAAATCGTCCTCGCTACGGATAGCAAAAACGGGTATCGCTACACCGGCGCCACGCCAAGGTGCTAACGGATTTTCGAAACGCAAACCGGCTACACAGGTGGCGACGCCAGCTTGTGGAGCGATGGGCATACGGCGATTTTCGCCGCTTTCCCAAGCTACAATTTTGCCGGTAGCTTTGTTCATTACAACAAATTTAAATTGTGTGTTTATCGGTAAAGCACGGCGATCGATCGTAATAGACCATTCTGGATAATTGTGATCACTAAGGACAATAGCACGTTCAGGTTTCCACTCACCCAGCAAAGGCGACTCACCCAAGATAGCAACAACCTCTTTAGGAGTAACCATAGGAGCAGTAACGCGTAAGGTTACAGTATCTCTACCCATCACCGGAGCAGCATCACGTTGTTCACGATTGTTTATACAATCGACGAAAGCAGAAGAGAAAAAAGGCTTATTATTAGGCATATCCTGCCAACGGTCGATCTCCATGATGTGGTCGACACCGTTACCACGAGTAAATTTGTGAGGTGCGCCCCACTCTCTTTTAACAGAACCGTCTGATTTTTTCACTAAATAAGAATACTCAAACGAAGTGATGTCATTTGGCACTTCAACATCAATTACCCAGTTTTCAGCACCTTCGAGGCGCATTGGTTGAGCGGCATTAATGTTGTTTGAGCCTAGATTAGCAATATTGCCGATTATGAAAAGAGCTTCGCCCCAATTGGTGCGATAGCCTACGTTAAGGGTGAGTTTCATTGGTTTATTCTTATGGTGAGATTTCTGTATTTCTTGTAATTTTTCATAAAATTACTATTTTATTTTCTCTTTGAGATATAATCAACAAAATTTAACTCAAAAGATTATTGTTTATCTTTGTCTTCACGTTTATGTGTTTTTAGAATATCAAAACCATTACCATAAACGCTTCGGACATAAGAATTTGTTATATATGCGTGGTCGTCTACCTCATTAACTATTTCGAAAATAGCGAGAGAATCATATTTACGCGCCCATACGAGTAGCATAGTTCTATCAGCACCGGTCCAAAATCCGGTAGCATTCCAAGTGGTAACGCCACGACCTGTTTCTTTAGTAATGCGATCGGCAATTTCCTCCCACTTGTCAGAGAGTATAAAGAATTGCACAGTTTGACGTCCGGCATTTAGGAACTTGTCGGTGATATAAGAATAAATAAAAATCGCCAACCAGCCATACAAAATAATTTGAGTGCGAACTTGTATGCGAGTTTCCATATCTCCATCATACGGCAACAAGAAAGAGCAAGCTACAATTGACATGTCGACAATCATCATTACACGACCGACGCTCATGCTACTAATCTTAGACATAATAGCCGCAACAATATCGGTACCTCCGGCAGTGCCATGGTGACTATAATAGAAGCCAATACCTATGCCACACAACATGGAACCCATAACAACACTCATTGTCATATCTGTAATAATTGGAGGATGGCTAGTAAAATATGGCTCAATACATCCGATTAATAAAGAAAGTAGAGTTGCGCCAAAGACAGTGCGCACGACAAAAGAGCGGCCAAGGAATTTAAAGCCTAGAAGCAGCAATATAATATTAGTGCCATACATTGCTACAGAAACCGGGATGGCTTTAGAACTTGCATAATAAATAAGAGTACTAAAACCAGCCATGCCACCAATAACTATGTTGTGCGGGAGGATGAATACCGTGAAGCCGATGGCATATACCATCATACCAAGAACTATAAATGCGTAATCTTTGGCATCAGAACGTTTAATGAAAGCCATATAATGCTAGTTATTACTTTAAAATTAGAACTGAGAAGATAGTGCAAATATAAAAACTATTAATAAATCGACAAAATTTTTTCGAAATATTTAAAAATATCATATAAACACCGATGTGGCAATATAAATACATTTGTGCTACAAATTAGCTATTTGCTTTGTTAGAGCATCAAGCAGTAAGCGACAACAAATATTTTGCGATATAAAAATATAGTAGCTGATAAGAAAATTATTATTATCTTTGCACGTTAAAAGCAACAAAACACTAAACATGGTAATTGTAAAACGACTACATATCTTCATGCTCCAACGGTATTTGCCGTTATTGACGATGACGTTTTTCATCTGCCTATTCATAGTGATGATGCAATTTTTGTGGCACTACATTGATGATCTTGTAGGAAAAGGATTAGGCTTTGATGTAGTTGCCGAGCTTTTTGGATATGCAGCATTAACTATGGTGCCACGAGCATTACCATTGGCAGTGCTTTTGGCAAGCTTGATGACATTCGGCAATCTCGGTGAGAGTTTTGAGTTAACAGCGATGAAAGCAGCCGGCATCTCACTGTTTCGAATAATGCGACCATTAATTATATTGATGGTATGCATAGCTATAGGGGCGTTCTTTTTTCAGAATAATGTTTTGCCCATAGCGCAAACGAAGATGTACACTCTACTCTTCAGTATGAAGCAAAAGAGCCCGGAGTTAGAGATACCGGAGCGGTCGTTTTATGATCAAATACCAGGGATGAATCTGTATGTAGAGCATAAGAACCTACAAACAGGAATGCTTTCAGATATGATAATCTATGACGTGACACGCGGAATAGATAACGCTCGCATCATCTTGGCCGATTCGGGAAAAATGAGTTTCACCGAAGACAAAAGTCATTTGTTTTTGCATCTATACAAAGGAGAGCTATTTGAGAACGTGCAAAATGGTTCGATGGGCTTTAACTCCGGAAGTTATCTTCCGTTTAGGCGCGAGAGCTTTGACGACAAACAAGTTTATATTGCCTTTGATGCCAATTTCAATCGTATAGATGAGAGTGGTATGCGATCACAATATATCGGCATGAATATAAGTCAGCTAATGGTAGCGAAAGATTCATTGCAAGAGCAAGTAGACAGTATAGGCCACATATACGGAACCGAGCTCAAGGAGACGCCTTATATGGGTATTTCATACTACTCGACTAATGTGAACGATGGCAAAATAGAGCGAGCCAAACAAGCGCCGTTAAAACTCAGCAAGAAAATAGATATTGACTCAGTGTTTAACGCGCCCAATCCATCAATGGCACGTACCTACATAACCCAGGCAATGGCAAAAGCCAAGCGACAAGAAATGGAGTTTGAGTTTAAGACAGCGATGTTGTCAGACCAAGCGAAGTTGATGCGTCGCCATGATATGGAGATGCAACGCAAATTCACCTTGTCGTTGGCGTGCTTAATTTTCTTTTTCATAGGAGCGCCCCTCGGAGCGATCATCAAGAAAGGCGGCTTAGGAACACCACTAGTGATATCGGTGATGTTATTTGTCGTATATTTCATATTTGATGAAATAGGGATTAAGATGGCCAAAGACGGCAAGACCGAAGTGTGGTTTGGCATTTGGTTGAGTTCGATGGTGATGTTGCCAATGGGAATATTTTTCACATACAAAGCGATTGGCGATTCGGCAGTGTTTGATTTTGACACGTACCGACGAATATTCAGGCGCGTATTCCATATACCGGAGAAGCGCAGCATAGCGATGAAAGAGGTGGTTATGGAAGTGCCGGATAATAACGAACTTAACAAGCAATTGTGTGTTTTTAATAGTAAGGTAGAGGCACGCATAGAGCGCCGCAAACGGACACCGTTCTACAAGTTGCCATTTATCACAACGTTTAATGCGGCGTTGCGCGAAGAATTTGAAGATGTGGTAGTAGCACTGTCATACTCTCGCGACCAGCATGTGATAAACCTATTGAATGAATATCCGGTAAATTGTACCGGGCATAATGCATCAGATATAGTAGCGACAGGCAAAGCAATAAGTAAGCTATTAGTACCGGATGCCGACATCAAGCAAGAACAAACAGAAGTTGCAGACGAAACTGTTGCGACCTCTAAAGAAGATACAACTGATTCAGATTATGGAACCGAAAATTAAACTCGACTCTATTGAAGAAGCAATCGCTGATTTTGCAGCAGGCAAAATGGTGATAGTAGTAGATGATGAAGACCGCGAAAATGAAGGCGACTTAATCGTTGCTGCGGAAAAGATAACACCCGAGCAAGTGAACTTTATGCTCAAGAATGCTCGAGGCGTGCTCTGTGCGCCCATGCCAATAAGTCGATGCAAAGAGCTCGACTTAGCGAGACAAGTAGATCATAACACATCAGTACTAGGGACACCTTTTACTATTACAGTAGATAAACTAGAGGGATGTTCGACCGGAGTCTCGATAGCAGACCGTTGTGCTACATTGCGAGCATTAGCAGATCCGGCCTCAACGCCTGAG
The DNA here is from genome assembly GCA_964544895.1 of uncultured Bacteroides sp. Taxonomy (GTDB): domain Bacteria; phylum Bacteroidota; class Bacteroidia; order Bacteroidales; family Muribaculaceae; genus CAG-873. The sequence continues at coordinate 30,870 of CAZJEA010000007.1, forward strand.
ACCTTCGGACGCCCCGGACATATAAACCCGCTCTATGCGCAAGATCAAGGCGTGTTGCAACGCTCTGGTCATACTGAAGCAGCTGTAGACTTATGCCGTATGGCAAATTTACAGCCCGTAGGTGTATTGATGGAGATCATGAGTGACGATGGCACAATGGCACGACTTCCTGAATTGCGCGAGCGAGCAGACGAATGGGGATTAAAACTCATATCAATACGCGATATGATAAAATATCGGCTAGACCATGAGCATTTGGTAGAAGAAGGAGAAGAAGTAGATATGCCCACAATATATGGACATTTTCACTTGATACCATTCCGCCAAAAGAATAACGGGCTAGAGCACATTGCTATAATTAAGGGAGACTTAAGTAGTAGCGATGAACCGGTATTGGTGCGCGTACATTCATCGTGCGCAACAGGAGATATATTTGCATCAAAACGATGCGATTGCGGAGAGCAGTTGCACAGTGCTATGCGAATGATCGAAGAAGAAGGTCGCGGCTGTGTGCTATATCTCAACCAAGAAGGTCGCGGCATAGGACTTATGGACAAAATTCGTGCATATAAATTGCAAGAACAAGGTTTTGACACAGTAGAAGCGAACTTACACCTTGGGCACCGTGCCGACGAGCGCGATTATGGAGTAGGAGCGCAAATACTCAATCTATTAGGCATAAAGAAGATGCGATTACTTACAAACAATCCGATAAAGCGCATAGGGCTTGAAGGATATGGTTTGGAAGTGGTTGAGAATGTGCCAATAGAAATAGACCCCAATAAGTACAATCGGTTCTATATGCATACGAAAAAAGAGCGTATGGGACACGAATTAAGCAAAGTAGATTAAACATTAAAACACAAACGATATGGCAGAAGTAAACGAAGCAGAGAACACCGAGAAAAAAGGTTTGAACTTTGTAGAACAGATTGTATATGATGATCTACAGTCAGGGAAAAACGGAGGAAGGCTAAACACACGTTTTCCACCGGAGCCCAATGGATATCTGCACATTGGACACGCAAAAGCTATATGCATGGACTTTGGCGTAGCCGAGAAATTTGGAGGCACATGCAATTTGCGTTTTGACGACACCAATCCGACAAAAGAAGATACAGAATACGTAGACGCAATACGCGAAGATATACACTGGTTAGGTTTCGATTGGGGAAATCGCGAGTATCATGCATCAGATTATTTTCCTCAACTCTATGATCTAGCAATACGCTTAATCAAAGAAGGTAAAGCCTATGTAGACGACCAGACATCAGAGCAAATAGCAGCTCAAAAAGGAAGTCCTACAGTACCCGGTCAAGAGAGCCCCTATCGCAATCGTAGCGTAGAGGAGAACCTCGATTTATTCGAGCGAATGAATGCTGGAGAATTTGACGAAGGTTCGCGAGTGTTGCGAGCTAAGATTGATATGTCGTCAGACAATATGCACTTCCGTGATCCGATTATGTATCGCATAATCAAGACTCCCCATCACCGCACGGGAACAAAATGGAAAGTATATCCGATGTACGACTTTGCGCACGGACAAAGTGACTATTTTGAAGGAGTGACCCACTCAATTTGCACGCTAGAATTTGTGCCTCACCGTCCGCTATACGATTACTTTGTAAACGAGCTTGCAGATGAGACATATCGTCCGAGACAGATAGAGTTTAACCGACTCAACATTACGTATACAGTAATGAGCAAGCGCAAACTCTTGGCCCTAGTAAAAGAAGGACTTGTAGCCGGATGGGATGATCCACGAATGCCGACCATCTGTGGATTGCGTCGTAGAGGATTCACACCAGAATCAGTGCGTAACTTCATAGACACCATTGGTTATACAAAATATGAAGCGCTCAACTCAGTAAGTTTGCTTGAGCACGCCGTGCGTGAGCACTTGAACCACATAGCAACACGTGTCATGGCCGTTATCAATCCGGTAAAAGTTGTGATCACAAACTATCCGGAAGGCAAGACAGAGATGGTGTCGATGGAAAACAATCCGGAAATTGAAGGCAGCGGCACACATGAGATGCCATTCAGCCGCGAGATATACATTGAGCGTGAAGACTTTATGGAAAATCCGCCGAAGAAATTCTTCCGTCTAGCGCCGGGCAATGAAGTAAGGTTGAAAGGAGCTTACATAGTAAAATGCACCGACGTTGTAAAAGATGCCAACGGCGAAATCACCGAGATACATTGCACATACGACCCTGAGACACATAGTGGATCAGCCGGAGCAGCGCGCAAAGTAAAAGGGACACTACATTGGGTATCGGCAGCACACGCAATAAATGCAGAAGTGCGTTTGTATGACAGACTATTCAATGTAGAGAATCCGGGAGCAGACACAGAACATGACTTCCGTGAATTGCTCAATCCGGACTCATTGAAAGTAATCACAAATGCGAAGGTAGAGCCGTACGTAGCAGAGAATGCCGTGCGCGGAACAAAGTTCCAATTCCAACGTATAGGATATTTCACACCTGACTATGATTCGACCCCAGAACATCTAATATTCAACCGCACAATAGCGTTGAAAGATAGCTGGGAAAAAGCGCAAAAGAAATAAACTTGATGGATAATTATCGCGAACAACATCAAGAGCTGTTAAACCGATTTCGCGCCGCCCTAAGGAGTGGCGACGCGGGATCGTGGTTTGACGAAGACGAGTTGATACAGATATTTGACTATGCAGGAGACATAGGGAATGACTATCTGCGATCAGAAGTCTTGATGTGGGGAGCAAGATATTTTCCGGAGAGCAAACTATTGCGAGAACGGAGGGCAATATTCTATAACGATGTTTTAGATGAAGAAGATGTAATATCGTATACACAGGATCTCACAGAAGAGAAGAGTACACTTATTACAAATTTGCTATCATATAAAGCATACGGCATAGATCGCGAGCAAGCAGAGAGTGTGCTATCATCCTTGCTACAAGACACGAAGAGTTTTGAAGACGAAGAAATAATACAAATAGTAAACTTTGCTTTTGAGACATCGAATGCCGGATGGCTGTACGACAATCTTGAGGGACTCCGCAAGCATACAAGCTTTCTTCCCTCATTACTATTTGAGATAGCAGCCCTATCGCTTGATAATTGCGATTACGAACACGCAATACCATTGTTGGAAGAGCTGGTAGGAGAAGCGCCCTATAATATTGATTATTGGGATATGCTAACCAAGGCATATTTTGCAGCCGAGCGAAATGACGAGGGCTATGAAGCGATGGAAATGACCTTGGCTATAGACCCGGAATATTTACCGGCATTGCAAATGAAAGCCCATTGGCTGGCATCGCAAGGGGAATATAAAGAAATAGAAAAAATATTACAGCAATACCCCGAAGAGCAAACAATTGCCGAGCTATATGTAAATGCTATATTATTAAAGCATAAGGAAAACATTATAGAAAAAGGCAGTGAAATAACCAATTTGCTATTGCAATATGCGGAGCAATTTCCACAGTCAGACACATTTATAGATTGGCTGCTAATAATAGCGCCGGAAAAGACCGCACCGGTGCTTGAGCTGATATGGAACGGACTACGCTCATACGCGACAGCCGACGAGGCTGCAACGCAATGGAATGAATGGGTAAACGAACTTGTTGCCAAGCACGAATATTCGGGAGCGATAGCCATACTTGAATTTTATTTTTCGCTTAACGACAAAGAGCGTTCAAGTTTCTCAGATAAGATGCGCGTGACGCAGGCGTTATTATATTTTGCGACAAAACAATGGTCGAAAACATATAACACCATACAAGAGAATATCAGCATCACAATGCGATCATGTTATATGATCACTGTAGCGGAGGTGATGAGTTTAATAAAACTTCACCGCTATAAGGAGGCTCATGATTTAGCATTGTTTTACATCGACTCTGAAAAGATATATTCGTTTGGTGAAAATATCGATTGGACTGGAGTCGGGCAATTAACGCTAGTTGGTCTCGGGGTGCTATTAACAGACATCGCCAGTATGACCAGCGATGAAAATGTATCGCAATTTGATGCGGAGAGGTATGACCCACTACATTTTTGGGAGTAGCAATCGCGAATGTGTACCTCAA
>CAZJEA010000008.1:0-17590 GCA_964544895.1 uncultured Bacteroides sp.
TTGTGGGGTGAAGCTCGAGGAATGCTTGACCGAAGCAAGCTGAGAATGTGGGAGTCGGTTCAGTGATACCACGTTCTGTACCGGCAAGTTTAGCAGTGAAACCACTGAGGAAGTAGTATTTTGTTTGTTCCGGAGTAAGGATTGATACAGGAGGAAGTACTCCGAATGCGTCTGCTGAAAGGAAGATTACGTTCTTTGCAGCAGGACCTGAGCAGGTCGGGCGTACGTTTTTAACGATCTTTTCGATGTGTTCGATAGGATATGATACACGTGTGTTTTCTGTTACGCTCTTATCAGCGAAGTCGATTTTGCCGTTTGCGTCAACGGTAACGTTTTCGAGAAGTGCGTTACGACGGATTGCTGCGTAGATATCGGGTTCGCTTTCTTTGTCGAGGTTGATAACTTTTGCATAGCAACCACCTTCGAAGTTGAATACACCGTTGTCATCCCAACCGTGTTCGTCATCACCAATGAGAAGACGTTTCGGGTCTGTTGAAAGTGTTGTTTTACCTGTGCCTGAAAGACCGAAGAAAATTGCAGTGTTTTCACCGTTCATGTCTGTGTTTGCTGAGCAGTGCATTGATGCGATGCCTTTGAGGGGAAGGTAGTAGTTCATCATTGAGAACATACCTTTCTTCATTTCACCACCGTACCATGTGTTGATGATTACTTGTTCACGTGATGTGATGTTGAATACTACTGCTGTTTCGCTGTTAAGACCGAGTTCTTTGTAGTTTGTAAGTTTTGCTTTTGATGCGTTGTATACGAGGAAGTCGGGTGTGAAGTCTGCTAGTTCTTCTGCTGTGGGGCGGATGAACATGTTGGTTACAAAGTGTGCTTGCCATGCTACTTCTACGATGAAACGTACTGCCATGCGTGTGTCTTTGTTTGCTCCGCAGAATCCGTCTACTACATAGAGGCGTTTGTTTGAAAGTTCGTTTACTGCAAGTTCTTTGCATGCTGCCCATGCTTCTTTTGAAGCGGGTTTGTTATCGTTTTTATATTCGTCAGAAGTCCACCATACTGTGTTCTCTGAGTTTTCATCCATTACGATGAATTTGTCTTTAGGCGAACGGCCGGTGTATACGCCGGTCATTACGTTTGCTGCACCAAGTTCGGTGTTTACGCCTTTTTCGTATCCTTCGAGGCTGGGTAGGGTTTCTTCTTCGAAGAGTTGTTCGTAAGTGGGGTTGTATACAACTTCTGTTGTACCTGAGATGCCGTACTTAGCGAGGTCTGCTTTTACGCCTGCCAAACGGGCTTGCTTAACTTCTTCAATCTTGCTCATAGTCAAATTGTGAAAGAGTTGAACGTATATTTTATAATTAAAACTTGAGTATTTTTGTGTCGTTAGTCTTTTGGATAATTCCTTTCGTTTTGCTTATTTTATTTGCAGCCACAAAGATACGAAACTTTTTTGATTGTTAATAATTTTTGTTACTATTAAAGAAAAATTTCCGTATTAAAAAATCTTAAGACGACATTATTAATGTTATTAACTTGTAATCAAAAAGTTAAACGACAATATCTGCCTATTTGTTCACTGCTCGCAGCATATATAATGGCGAGCTTTCATAGCGAGGCAGAGCTGTGAGCTGTATGTCGGCATCTAACGCCTCGGCTGAGCCCGATGCATCGCCAACTATTTTCCCCGCTTGTTCGAGGGCTGTGCGCATTGTTGTCAGCGCTATTTCCGGCGTGTTGTTGTCGTTGCTCAAGTGGCACAAAAATAGATGTCGCAATGTCGGCGAAACTATCTTCTTAACGTATTGCGCTGCCTCTACATTGTCGAGGTGTCCTTGGTCGGCTATGATGCGTGCCTGCAAGTGCTCCGGATAGCGTCCGGTGCGCAACATGTGTAAGTCATAGTTGCTTTCTATCACAAGATAGTTTGCCAAACGCATATAGTGATCTGCTCGCTCTGTGATTTTGCCCATATCTGTTGCAACCACAAAGTGATGTTCACCACGGTCTATGGCAAATCCAACATTGTCTGTGCCGTCGTGGCTCGTCTCGAATGCTGTGATGGTAAAGCCCGCGGCTTCAAACGGTATCTCTTTGTATATGGCTTTGTGATAGTCTTTTATGCGGCGCGAGATGTTGTGTCTGCGCAGTAAGCCGTTCAAACAACGTGGCGTGCAAAACAACTGCATATGCTGATTTTTACGGAGGAGTGCATATGCGTAGCGAACGTGGTCGTTGTGGTCGTGTGTTAGAAGTATCCCGGCTATCGTTGACATATCTATGGCGTTGTGTAGCAGCGCTTCTTCAACGTGCTTGTTGTCAACTCCGGCATCTATAAGTAATCCGTATTTGTCATTGCCTATGTACGCGCAGTTACCGCTACTTCCGCTACCAAACGATATGTAGCGCAAAGTGTCGGGGCGTTGGTGCTGTTTCGGGTTTATGTCTACTGACTGATTTGCCGCAGCTTCGCTGACATGTCGGCGTTGCTTCGCGATGATGTTGCCGGCTATGTCTTCTCGTGTTATATCAATATCAACCGCATCAAAGAGGCTCGGGAGCTCTTCGAGTTCGCGGTTTGCTCGACGTTTTCTAGCTGTCGGAATTTTAGACATACTTAACGGTTTAGTAGAAATATTGTTGGAATTTTATTGAAGTCGTATTTACGATTTTTCCAATCGCGTAAGGGTAGGGTGATGATCTTTTGTTGCTCTCCGGTTATGTCTGAGGCAACGCAGAGTTTAAGATCGCCCGGTAGCACTCGTGCCAACTCTGCTATTAGCTTATTGTTGCGATAGGGGGTCTCGATAAATATTTGTGTTTGCTGCTCGTTGCGTATGCGTCGTTCCATTTCTTTCAGTCGACTCGTGCGTTTCCCGCTTTCTATGGGCAAGTATCCGCCAAAGGCAAAGCTTTGACCGTTAAACCCTGATCCCATCAGCGCCAGCAAAATACTTGAGGGGCCTACAAGTGGCACTACCTCATACCCATGGCTCTGCGCTACTGCAACAAGGTCTGCTCCCGGGTCGGCTACTGCCGGACATCCGGCTTCGCTTATAACCCCGATTGAGTGCCCTTCGTGCATTGGCTTTAGCATCGCTGCTACTTCGGCTATGGGTGTGTGTTCGTTTAGCTCAACAAACTCTAATTCGTCTATATTTATGCTCTTGTCGCAAAGTTTCAAAAATCGTCGCGCACTGCGCAGATTTTCAACTACAAAGTGCGTGATGGTGTGTAGCAATTGTATGTTGTATTGCGGCAATACTTTCTCTGCCGGACCATCACTTAGTGGCACCGGTATAAGATATAGTTTTGGTTTGTTTGCTTCTGTTGGCATATTGCGTTTGAATATCATGCAAAGTTACTAAAAATTCAGCATACCTTTGCAAATTTCAAACATTCATTTTTTTGGCGATTTTCCGACGACGATTTATCACGTATATGAAGAAGCATAGTAGGACTCCCATGAGTGAAGCACTAAATTCGGATATAAGTACTTTAAATTCAATGCTTTTGAAGAATATTGCCATGAAGCAATCTGCCAGTGTCGGTATTATTTGTACTAGTGTCAGTATTAGCAATACGATGTTTAGCACTTTGTTCTCAAATTCTTCGCGACGTATTCGTTTTATGCTGATGAGTTGCTCTAAGCTGTTTTTGCTGTCTTGATATAACATCCACGATTTGTCTAATCCAAACCTGTTGCCTATGGTTTGAAATGATTGTCGTACCGTTGGAAACATAAAGTTATTAGGATTGAAAAATTGTATGGAGTTTAGCACATCTATTGACAAGGCTTCGAGAGACAGTAGTGAGTCGTTTTTTTCCTGTTTCAGTTGCTCAAATTCTTCGCGCACCTTATTGGTTACTTTATGTATTGCTGCATCCTGCAACAGTATCAGCTCTATAAAAAATATTTCAATGGCTTGGCTCGCGAGTCTCTCGGTTATATTGCTGTTAAACTTTCTGTTTATTTCAAAAAGTGTTGATGGTGATACGTGACACACTGCCGTGTCATACTGTGCTATGTTTTCTTCGGCATATTCCAGCATTTGCTTGCCCATGAGTGTTCCCATTGGAGCATACTCTGATGCCAGCACTTTCACTACATCGTACTTATCCACGTCTTTCGATGAGAACACTATGTTGCGTGTTTCGCCGCAGATCTTAAGCTGAAATTGTTCTATCAATTCGTTTAAGGAGAGTGTATTCCCTTTGTCTACGATTTGCAAAAAGTTGCCACGAAAATATTCAAGCAATTTGTGCGGATTTATAGCAACATTCATTATCACAATATCAACAATTGTCAGCTCTGTTTGTGTATGTTGTGAACTGGTCACTAAACATGGCTGTAGCTTGTCTGTATCGCTAAACTTCACATAAAATTCACCCAAACAGTGGCGTTCGAGCATTTTAACGTAGTTGTTTGAAAACTCTACGTTGTTGCATTGTTTGAGACAATCGGTGAACGATTGTGCATATTCGTTCTCGTGGTCTATGCCTTTTACTAATCCACTGCACGGTATCATCAAGTGTACGTCGCAAAATGGCATCGTGCTCTCTTTGCCCGCTGTGATTATGTTTTCGGCTGTAGCTGCTTGGTATGCTCCGCTCTCGCCAATAAATTCGTGCGCAAATATTGGTTGTTGATTATCTTTTGATGCAATAGCGCGACGAGCAAAAAAAGGGAAGCTATAGAATGTGTCTATCTTCCACAATTCTTCGTCGTCGACACTGAAAGTGTAGCCTTCTGTTGTGTCTCCGGGTTTGAGAGTCAACGAAATTCGTTCACTATCTATTTCTGTGGCTTTATAACCAATCGACGTCTCTCGTTCTAATTCTAATTTCCTATTTAAAATTTTTTCGAAAGTCGCTTTCTGTTTTTCGATGATAAAGTATTTGTTCATGTTTTCTGTTTTGAGGTGAGAAGTTTATGCGAGTGGGTTAGAATAGTGCTCTGTAGGCTGCGGCTATCCTGTCTGCGCTAAATTTGTTAGCAACAGTGTGGTGCTGTTCGGCGCGGCTGAATGGTGACGCCAATGCCCGGTCTATATAGCTCGCTATCGTTGCGGCTTTTGGTTCGTTAGCTATATATCCGTTTTTTTCGTGGTCCACAATGTCCGGTTGTCCTCCTTGTCCTGTGCATACAGGTGTCGCTCCGGCTGCCATCCCTTCGATGATTGTGCCAGGCAGTGTTTCGTAGTGCGAGGTTGATAGTACTACTGATGCGTGCGCATAAAGCGATGCCAGCTGCTCGTGTTTGCTGATAGTGCCCAGGTGCACGTATGGCATCTTTAGTTCATTAAGGGCTTCGGCATTGCGTATATCACCGTAAAATACGGCTACGGCACCTGCATTGGTAACCTCGTTTAGCGATTGTATGGCAAGCGGTAGATTTTTAATCGGATCGTCTAGGCGTGCAGCGCCCATCACTATTAGTTTTTTCCCCTCGGGGAGCCCAAGCTCTTTGCGTGTGAGGGTGGGGGAAACGGCGAATTCTTCTATCGGGAAGGCATTAGGTATCACCGATACTTTTGCATTTGCCAATAGAGCGCTTTCTCGGCACTTTTGTGCAAGCCAGTTGCTGACGGCAACAAAATGTATGTCTGTGCTCTCGTAAAGCCGCTTTTTGCGCTTAAATACCGATTTCGAAAGGTCGTTGTTGTTTGCTCCGTTCTTTATGAGAAGGCAATTGCCGCATGACTCGGTGTAGTTGTTGCAGGTCCCGGCATGATGGCATATTCCGGTAAGCGGCCACATATCGTGCATGGTCCAAATAATTTTCTTGCCCATATTGTGAAGCCGCCTAATTTCTTTCAATGAAATCATGCCCTGGTTAACCCAGTTTAGACAAATCGCATCTGCCTCTTTTATCCAAGCATTTTTGTGCAACGCCATGCCGTATTTGGCAGTAGAAATCTTAAATACATTGCTACGGTTAAATCCATTGCGAGCAAAAATTTCGGCGTGTTCGACAAGAAATGCTGCTTTAGCACGAAGATTGTCGCCTATGCCATCTATGCGAAGGTTGTCTGTGTCTTTGTGCATCACAATCATACGCGCGTCAATGCCTGCAGCGCATAGGGCATTCATCAGTCGAAATGTCACTACCGATGCCCCGCCGCGAGTGTCGCTATGATTTATGAGCACAACTTTTTTCATCGTTTATTGAATTTGGGTATTATTATGTGTTCCCTTTTAATTACTATCGCTGCATAAGCCACTAGTAGTACGGCACGTATTGCATAATTTGCCACTGCAAAAGGTGTTACTAATACGTATAACCCCAGCACATAGAAGACTGCAGCAAGTAGGAAATATGCACCGATGCGTTTCATCGGATACCCTATCGGGTGTTTCGCTTTACCTACAAAGTAGCTGGCAACCATCATTGAGCCGTAGCAGAAAAATGCTGCCCACGCACACCCCATGTAGCCAAATCGTGGCACTAGCACTATGTTTAGTATTACTGTTATTGCCAAACCAAAGAGTGAGAAATACATTCCCCAAACGGTTTTGTCTGTAAGTTTATACCATAGCGATAAGTTGAAGAATATGCCGAAAAATAGTTCTGCCATCATAACAATTGGCACTACTTTCAATCCTACAAAGTAGTTTGGGGCTATGAAATATTTGAGTATGTCTAGATAGAACATAACTCCCATGAAAATCATTAGTGAGAATATGCAAAAATATTTCATTGCATCTCTGTATGCCTGATAGCTATTTTTGTCTTTGCTTTGTGCGAAAATAAATGGCTCATACGCAAAGCGGAATGCTTGTATGAACATCACCATTACTATGGCAATTTTATAGTTCGCTCCATATATGCCCAATCCTTCCATTGCTGTTGCAGGGTCGGCTAGCGACGGATATAGCACTTTGTCGAGGGTTTGGTTCATAATGCCTGCTATGCCTAATACTAACAGTGGTGCCGAATAGTTTATCATCTCGCGCCACAGTTTGCCGTTAAAACGCCATGTCAAGCCACGTAGCTCTGGCGCTAGCATTACCAGTGTCACTGCTGATGAAAGCAAGTTTGCCATGAATATATAGCCAACTCCATAAGCCGGATTGTAAAACCAGCTGATTGTTTGTGGCGCAACACGCATTATCGCGGGGCAGCACAAGATGAAAAATATGTTCAACCCTATGTTCAACCCTATGTTTACGAGTTTCACGTAGGCAAACCTTATCGGGCGTTTTTGATAGCGTAAATACGAAAATGGGATAGCTGTGAACGCGTCTATTGCAACGCACACAGCCATTACTATCACGTAACTTGGATGCCCTTGACATTGCATTGCCTCTGTCGCCGGATTGAGAAATAACAGTACGGCAACAACAAACGCTATTGACGTTGTCGCTAATGAAATTAACGATGTTGAGTACACCAATTTCGGATCTTGCCACCGTTCGTGATTTGCAAAACGGAAAAATCCGGTTTCCATTCCATAGGTTAATACTATCAGAGCGAGGGCTACTACTGCGTACACAAATGTTACTACGCCATATTCTTCGGCAGGAAACATCTTTGTGTATAGTGGCACCAAGCACCAGTTTAGAAAGCGCCCAATTATGGAACTCATGCCATAAATGGCAGTATCTTTCATCAAGCTTTTTATTGCAGACATAATGTGTATATGGTCCTGTTATGAAAAAAGGCCTAGAGCATCAGCTTTGTTTACTCCCAGATGTTGGAATGCCAAGTCGGTGACTTCGCGTCCGCGAGGTGTGCGTTTTATGAAGCCTTCTTTGATAAGATATGGCTCATAAACTTCTTCTATGGTTCCGGCATCTTCGCCTAATGCTGTCGCTATTGTTGATAGCCCTACAGGGCCGCCTTTAAATTTGTGAATTATAGTTGCTAGTAGTTTGTTGTCTATTTCGTCGAGTCCATAGCGGTCTATATTGAGCGCTTCGAGGGCAAAGCGTGCTATCTCCGGAGTGATTGTCCCATCTCCTTTCACCATAGCAAAGTCGCGCACGCGTCGCAATAGTGCGTTGGCTATACGTGGCGTACCGCGTGAACGCATTGCTATTTCGTGTGCCGCTTCGGCGTTGATCTTCACTTTTAGTAGCGCTGCCGAACGCTTTATTATACGTTCCAACACTTCGTGGTCGTAATACTCTAAGTGGCAGTTTATACCAAAACGAGCTCTTAATGGTGATGTCAGCAATCCGGAGCGTGTTGTCGCTCCAACCAAAGTAAACGGATTAAGTGCTAACTGCACGGAGCGTGCTCCCGGACCTTTGTCGATCATTATATCTATGCGATAGTCTTCCATCGCTGAGTATAGATACTCCTCAACAACGGGGCTTAAACGATGTATCTCGTCTATAAACAACACATCATTCTCTTCGAGTGATGTGAGTATTCCCGCAAGGTCTCCGGGCTTGTCAAGTACCGGCCCTGAAGTAATTTTCATGCCCACACCAAGTTCGTTGGCAATGATGCCTGATAGTGTGGTTTTACCCAATCCCGGAGGTCCGAAAAGTAGTATATGGTCTAGTGCTTCGCCGCGCATTTTTGCTGCTTCGACGAAGACTTTTAGATTTGCAACAATTTTTTCTTGACCGTTGAACGCATCAAACTGACTTGGACGCAGTGCGCGTTCAAAATCTTTGTCGTTGCCTTCAGCTGTCGAGCGTATGTCAAATTCGTTACTCATTCGCGTTCTTTTTGAGTAGGAAGTTTACTCTTTCAACAATATCACGTGGTTTTATTGCTGTCATGCATGCATGGGTGCCATATTTGCACTTCTTATCGCCAAAGATAGAGCATGGTCGGCACTCAAGTATTAAGTCTAGACGTTCTTCTGCCGTAGATTTCCAAGCAGTGTATCCGGCTGCAGGGTGTGTAGCTCCCCAAATGCTTAGCGTTTTTGCTCCGGCGATAGCTGCCAAATGCATATTTCCCGAATCCATACATACCATCAAGTCGAGGTAGTTCATTAGCGCTAATTCGCCTTTAAATCCGAGTTTTTTGCCGGCTACGCAAATCACATTATCGTGATTGTATGCCCACTCTGTTAGTGTTTGTGTTTCTACGGCACCACCGCCGAAAAGAAATATTTTAGTGTTCGCATTTTCTGCCAGCTTATTAACTACTTGCTGCATCTTGTCTAGCGGGTAAATTTTGCTTTCGTGTGCAGCAAAAGGAGCTACGCCAATCCAACATTCACCGTTGCCTTTAGGCGCCGTTACACTGCTAAATAAGCTTACTTCGGCAGGCGATTCGGCATACAGTCCTTCAAATCTGTTGTCGAGAGTAAAGGGTACTTTGGCAAACACTTCGGCATAGCGCGTAAACATGTTTTTCAGTGGTGAAATGGTGTTGGCACCATTTTTCACCATATATCTGCGATATTTACGGCCTTTGTCGATTTTAAGCACTCTTACTCCTTTTAAACGCATCAAAGCGCAAAGTATGTGTGTGCGTAGCACGCTATGCAGGTCAATAAACATAGCCGGCTTGCCAAGCTCTTTGCTCAAACGGTACATGCCGCCTATGCCTTTGTACGTGTCTTTCAGGTCTACACCGATTACGGTAAGGTTTGCCGGGCGATTTACCAAAATGCCGATTATCGTTTGTTTTGTTACAAACGTGAACTGTATTTCGGGGTGGCTACGGCAAACAGAGTATAGCACTGCTACGCACATAGCAACATCGCCTAAGGCCGAAAATCGGACTATTACGACTTCTTTTTTCTTATTTGTTTTTTGCTCCATAAAGCACCGGATTTGTTGCGGGGTCGTTGTACATCTTCATTTGGCGATAAACTTTCATGTACTTTTTTCCGTCTTCTATATCAGCCAACAATTGGTTGATGGCGGAGATAAGGTCGGTGCGCTGTTCGAGTAAAACATCGAGTTTTGCTTGGCAGCGAGCAATGTGCGAAGCGTCGGCATCTGTGCGCTTCACTTCTTGCTCCATGTGATAAATTTTTAATGCTAGGATAGACAATCTGTCTAAAGCCCATGCCGGGCTTTCGGTGTTGATTGTGGCTTCGGGTTTGACTTTGACGTCGGCATATTTGTTGCGAAAATATGTGTCGAGTTCCTCCACCATATCTGTGCGATCTTGGTTGGAGTGGTCGATGCGACGCTTCAATGCCAATGCTTCGACTGGGTCTATCTCCGGATTGCGGATTATATCTTCCAAATGCCATTGTACGGCATCAATCCAGTTTTTTGCATAAAGTGTTTGCTCAATCGAATCTGCATCGTATATGCTTGCGCATGGAGTATCTACGTTGTCTGTGACGTGATAGTTTGCTGTTGATTGCTCAAATATCTTATAGCATTTATCTGCAAAATCCATAGTGTTGGGTTTAGATTGTTTATTAACGTACAAATTTACTCAAAATTTTGACAATAAGTCACATAAATTGTATGATTTTATTTGTATGCTAGCGTGTAGAACGTAAGAAGTTGTATAAAAATAGTGCTGCTGCAGTAAATAGTGATACTGAAAAACTAAGAACTATGCCGTACAATCCAAATTTTAGTGGAAAACATAGCGCATAGGTTGACGGTATGCCGATAAGTATGTAGCTGAAGAATGCTATCCACAGCATTGGTTTGACGTTGGCTGTGCCCCTTAGCGCGCTGGCAAAGTTTATTTGTGTCGCATCGCCAAGTTGATATAGCACTAGTGGTGGTATTAGCGACGTTGCGCATAAAAGCACGGCTCTATCTTCTGTAAATGCGCTCATTATGTCTTCACCAAATATGACGAATGTCAGAGATGATAGGCACATGATGATTAACAATATATGGTACCCTGCCCATGCAGACCTGCGCATAGCTGAGTTGTCTTCTCGCCCTTTGGCAAAGGCAACGCGAACCGATACTGCCGCTCCTATTGAGTAGTATATGCAAAATCCGAGTGTGCCCGTGATAATGATTATTTGATAAGCGGCTAGTTGTATCTCGCCTAGCACTCCGCACATCACGGCTGCAATAGAGAATGCTGCCGTCTCAAATGTCATTTGAAGGGCTATTGGTAGAGATGTGCGCCATGTTTCTGCGGATAACGCTGCTGTGGTCTTACCGCTTTTAAAACCATCGGTATATGTTCGATATTTTTTTGCCGTGAAAAATACTGCCATTATTAGCAGCGGACCTAATATGCGCGATAGAAGAGTGCTTATGCCGGCACCGAGTAACCCCATTTCCGGTAAACCCCAATGCCCGTATATCAGTGTGTAATTTCCCACAATGTTGAAGGCATTACAGCAAAGCACAATCCACATTGGTAAGCGTGTGTTGTTGATGGCATAACTCCATTGAGAAAATACGTTGAACAGAGATATTGGCAACATCCCTATTATGCATAGTAGGTAGTAAGGTCGTATCAGAGGTAATAATGTTTCGGGTTGCCCCATCTTCTCGAGATTGAGATAGACAGCAGTCATTATCGCCATTACTATCAGCGAAAAGATGATGTTTATGAACGTTGCCGCTCTCATGATTTGACCTATACGCCTTGTTTCGCCCTTGCCAAAAAGAGCTCCTACCATTGGCGTAACTCCGTATGTAAATCCTAAGCAAGCAAAAATCGCCATGTTGAACAGATTGTTACAGAATGATGCAGATGCTAACGCTTCTGTTGAGTATCTACCTATCATTATGTTGTCGGCAAATCCGGTTGCAATAGCTCCCAGTTGCCCAATGAGTATGGGCAACCCTAACTTAAGAATTATGACGTATTCCTTTTTCACGCATTATGCAAAACGCACAAAGGCACTAGCCGAGGCTGTGCCTTTGTGATATTAATAGAATGTCTGTTTTTAGTCGCGAGAGTTTCCGAAGAAACGAAGTAGATACAAAAAAATGTTGATGAAGTCAAGATAGAGGCTAAGAGCGCCTAGTGTGGCGAGGCGTCCTATTGATGACTCCGGCATTTGCATTGCCATTTCTTTAATTTTCTGTGTATCCCATGCGGTGAGACCGATGAATAGGGCTACTCCTACAAGAGAAATGATGAATTCAAGTCCCGATGATTTGAGGAATATATTCACCACTGAAGCGATAATCAAACCAAATAGACCCATAATCATGATGTTGCCGAATTTAGTTAGATCGCGGTTTGTAGAGTATCCGTATATTGCCATAGCTCCAAATGTGCCGGCGGTGATAAAGAATGTCTTTGCTATTGATGCGCCTGTGTAAGCTAAGAATATTGGAGACATCACCATGCCGTTAAGTATGGAGTAAACAAAGAATAGTGCTGTTGCTTGGCCGCTTGACAGCTTGTTGATGCCGGCAGATAAACCAAATACTATTGCTATTTCTGCAATGCAAAGCACTAAGAAAGCCCAAGAGTGTTCGCTTATGAATGATAGAAATTCGTAGCTATTTGAGCAAAACAATGCTACTAAGCCAGTAATTACTAATGCAGCAGTCATTTTAGTGAATACACGTTTCATGACACTGCTCACAGTCATAACGAATCTTTCATTGTTAGAGTTATGGATTGTGTTTGAATCAAACTCTTCCATATCAAATTGAGGAGGATAATTGTTCATTGTTTTTGAGTTTTTTATCGGATTAGTATAACTTACACGCAACGTGTAATGTTCATTTTATTACATTCGTTCCGGAACATTTATGCCGAGAAGGCTCATCGCTGTTTTCACGCAACGTGCTGTTTGACGGCTAAGTTCTAGTCGCATAGAGCGAACAGCAGCGTCTTCTTCGCGGAGTATGGGGCAATCGTGGTAGAATGTGTTGTAGCATTTTACCAAATCGTATGCGTAGTTGGCGATGAGTGCCGGTGAGTATGCTCGACCTGCCTCTGCAACGGTAGAGGGAAGATCAGATAGCATTTGTATGAGCTCAATTTCTTTGTCGCAAGGCACTACAGCTGAGTAGTCAACAGAAGTGAATCCTGCTTCTTCTGCTTTACGTAGCACTGAGCGGATACGCGCGTAGGTGTATTGAATGAAGGGACCTGTGTTTCCGTTGAAGTCGATAGACTCTTTCGGATTGAAAGTCATATTTTTGCGCGGGTCAACCTTGAGGAGGAAGTATTTTAGTGCACCTAATCCCACTGTTTCGGCTATTTGTGCAGCTTCGTCTTCGCTCACACCGTCTAGTTTGCCAAGTTCAGCCGACACTTCGCGAGCTGTTGATACCATTTCTTCCATAAGGTCGTCAGCATCAACAACAGTACCTTCGCGGCTTTTCATTTTGCCTTCGGGAAGCTCAACCATGCCATAGCTGAAGTGTACGAGGCTTTTACCCCATTCAAATCCGAGCTTGTCAAGAAGGAGTGATAGAACTTGGAAGTGGTAGTTTTGTTCGTTACCAACAACATAAATCATCTTGTCGATGGGGAAGTCTTGGTAGCGAAGTTTTGCAGTACCAATATCTTGAGTCATATAAACAGAAGTGCCGTCAGAACGGAGCAAAAGTTTATGATCAAGGCCGTCGCCGGTGAGATCAGCCCATACAGAGCCATCTTCTTTGCGGTACATAATGCCTTTTTCAAGACCTTCCAACACTTTTTCTTTTCCTTCAAGATAGGTGTCGCTCTCGTAGTATATTTTGTCGAAGTTCACGCCCATACGTTTGTATGTTTCGTCAAATCCGGCGTATACCCAATTGTTCATCATGCTCCATAGCTGGCGTATTTCAGGGTCTTTTTGTTCCCATTTGCGTAGCATTTCGCGAGCTTCTTGCATAAGTGGAGATGCTTTTTCTGCATCTTCTTGGCTTAGGTTTTCTTTTTCCATAAGCTCTTTCACTTCTGCTTTGTAGTGCTTGTCGAATGCAACGTACATATCGCCGATGAGGTGGTCGCCTTTTTTGCCCGAAGATTCGGGAGTTGCGCCATTACCCCATTTTTGCCAAGCGAGCATAGATTTGCAGATGTGGATGCCGCGGTCGTTTACAATGTTAGTTTTAACTACGCGATTGCCACAAGCTTTAAGAATTTCAGACAGGCTGAATCCTAGCAAATTGTTGCGAACATGGCCCAAGTGTAAAGGCTTGTTTGTGTTGGGTGAAGAGTATTCAACCATCACTAACGGTGATTTGTCAGTTGCCACGGTGATGCCGTAGTTTTCTGTTTCAGCGATATTTTTTAGTACACCATCCCAGAAGGTTGGCTCAATTACGATATTCAAGAATCCTTTTACGGCGTTTGTGTCTTTAACTGCGGGTTCATTTTTCACCAACCATTCGCCAATTTCTGTAGCAACAGCTTCAGGGGCTTTGCGAGCAGCTTTCACCCAAGGGAAAACCACAACTGTTACATTACCTTCAAACTCTTTACGTGTGGCTTGGAGTGTAATCTTTTCAGCCGGAGTGTCAACGCTATATAATTCTTTTACGGCGTTGCTAACGGCAGACGATATAATTTGGTCTATTGACATAAGCTGTTTATTGTTTATGTTATTATTATTCAGGATGCAAAGTTACAAAAACTTTGCCAAACTCCCACATTTAGTCTCTTTACTCTGTTTATTATTTGTTGATTAGTAGTGGAAAGATGACCCGCCAAGAAATTCGCGTAGCAGTGATGTCGGGGGCACTGCTTTTGATGGTATTGGGCGGAAATAGCTTAGGAATTTGCGTAGACGGTAAGCAGTAGCGTATTCCGGACAATTAGAAGGCACGCGGCGCAATATGTCTTCGCCATATTCTTTCATTACTCCAAGTTCGAATAATAAGCTAGAGTTGAAAGTTGCGTCAGCATTCTCTTGATAAGGGAATATCCATTTTTCTTCACCGCGTCGCACGCTCGGCCATCTGCGTATTGTCTCTACTGCCGAAGTGCCACGATATTTGAAGTCGCGAATTATGCGTCGCAACAAACGGTTGTCAGTTGTCGGCACCCAGTTGTGGTCGTCGATAGAGAGTGTTGTGAGTGCTGATACGTATATGCGAAATTTTTGGTCTTCAGCTATTGCCGAAGTTAGTTCAGGATTTAGTCCATGTATGCCTTCAATTAGGATAATTGAATTATCATCGAGTCTCACAGTGTTGCCTTTATACAAACGTTTACCTAGTTCGAAAGAGTAGGTTGGCAATTCAACTTCTTTGCCACGGAGTATAGCATTTAAGTCGTCATTAAATTGCTTTAAATCAAGAGCGTACAGAGACTCATAGTCGTAATCTCCGTCAGCGTCTCGAGGCGTTTGATCGCGGTTAACAAAGTAGTTGTCGAGAGAAATCATCACCGGTTTGAGCAGGTTAGTCATAAGCTGTGTAGCTAACCTTTTTGTTGTGGTGGTTTTGCCTGAAGATGATGGCCCTGCAATAAGCACTATGCGTGCGCCACCTTTTTCATATCGTTCGGCAATGATGTCGCTAATACGTGCTATTTTTTTTGTGTGCAGAGCCTCTGCCACGTTTATGAGGTCAGATGTGTGTTCGGCATCAACAGCACGGTTTAGTTCACCTACATTTTTTATGCCTACAATTTTATTGAAAGCAACGTAGTCAGTGAAGGCACCAAACATTTTTTCTTGCTTGATAGCTTCAGGTACATTAGCTTGGTTTTTGCGGTCGAATGCGCGAAGTAAAAAACCGTCGTGATATTGAGTCAGATCAAATACTTTTATGTGTGAAGTAGAAGGTGCGAGGCTGCCGTAGTAGCTGTCAGCCAAATCGCCTAGAGTGTAGTAGACAGAGTACAAATCGTTTGTAGTTTTCAGTAATTGAACTTTGTCAGTCAACCCTTGATTTTCAAATAGTTTGATAACCTCTTCGGTGCGACCTTCGTGTCTGATAAATTGGATGTCTGCCTCGCTAATTTTATGCATTTCATCGAGTATATCAGTAGCTTTCACATTTTCGGCATCTAATATTTGGCAGTAATAGCCTTGCGAAATAGAGTGTTCCAAACGTAGTCTTGCTCCGGGATATAGATGGTATATAGCTTTGTAGAGCATCATACATAGAGAGCGTACGTATACCCTATATCCGGAGTCGCTGTCAGCTGTGAGAAATTCAACGTCTTTAGGCCCGAAAACCGGATATTGAAGGTCTTCCGTTTTATTGTTCACACGTGCGCAAATCGGCTCAAAACCAAGGTCTGTGCCCAGCGATCGTACTATTTGCAAAAGAGTAGTTCCACCTTCAACTTCGACGTAGCGTTGAAGGTTGACACAATAAACGCGTATCATTTGAATAAGTTTTTGATTTTACGTAAGAATTTTTTCTTGTCTAAGTATTTTTGGAGTTGTGCGTGTGCTTCTGCTGCGGTTTTGTCAGCATTTAGATTTGCAACTTTAGCATACATTCGAGCCAAACGCTCGGTCTCTTCAAAGCTTTCAATGTTTATGCTGCTGAAGTTTGACATCTGCGTTTTGTGCGACCAAACGTCAAATCTCATTCTGTTTAAGTCAATTAAATAGAATTTATATTCTCCGTTTTTATGTGTGTACAGAATATTTCCCGGAGAAAAATCTTTGTGGTACACACCGACGCTGTGTATTTTTACTATTTCTTCAGCGAACGCTTCGAGTAGCTCAATATAGTCAGGTTTCGCTGCCCAATTGCGCATATTTTCAGCTTCAATTTGCAGACATATATAATATGTTTGCAGCATTTTTGTCGCTGTGCGACACTCTATATAAGCCACAGGGTCGGGAGTGTTGATACCCAATTCTAATAAATGCTGTGCGTTGAGCATAGATCTGCGCGCTTTGCTTTGTCGAAAGTGCCCATAAACAAAGCTATTTGGGAATCGAGGTATGCGAAAGGCTTTAATATTAAGATTATAGCCTTTGCGATTTATGGTGTACACGCGATTACGACCTTCATATATAATTTTCGCATCAGATGGAATGCCCTTTTCTGCTATTTCTTTTATGAAGTCGTTGAGCACTTTATATTTGGGGCTTATATTTATTATTGTGCGCATAAATTTGCTAAATAATATTATTGAAGAGCTCGTGCCATTGTTGTACGTGTAGTTCTGCCGAGTATTTTTCGTTATATTCGTTTAACGAGTTTGTGCCGGCAGTTTTGATAGTGTCACTTGAGGCTATTGTTTCTGCAATTTTTTCAGGCTCAACAACAGCAACGCCCAACGAGCGTAAAAATATGTCTTCGTTACCTGGCACGCGGTAAGCGCCTACCGCCAAATCGCTGTCTGCAACTATTTGAGCGAGGTCGTAATTGCTGCCGTGCCACACAACTT
Source organism: uncultured Bacteroides sp. (assembly GCA_964544895.1). Taxonomy (GTDB): domain Bacteria; phylum Bacteroidota; class Bacteroidia; order Bacteroidales; family Muribaculaceae; genus CAG-873. Next base: position 17,123 of record CAZJEA010000008.1, read on the forward strand.
TAAGGCCGTCGAGATGACGTGCTTCGTTAACTATTGGCATTATTGTGCGTGGTTTGCCTGTGCCATAAACATGAAGCTCTAAATTGTTGCGTGAGCAAGAAGCAACAGCTCGAACAATGCGTTGCATGCGATCGCCGTCATCAAGATTTCCTACAACAGAGATATGGAGTGAGTTGCGGTCGTGTTCTTTCTTTTCGGCAGCTATTGTTATAGATGTTGTTGGCGGTATGATGACCGAGCGGTGAACTTCTATAAATTCGTGTTCGCTGTAAGCTTTTTCTGCATATTTGTTGTCGAACACCCAACAATCGATGCCGCGGCAAACTTCGGTAGGCACACCGTGAGGCATTGTTGCCAATGCGCTAACGCTGTAAATGATTTTAAATCCTGCCGATTGTTTTGATACGAGTTTACGAGCAGACACAGCAGCTATTGCATCGCGTAGTCTGTCAACGATCACAATTTCTG
>CAZJEA010000008.1:17690-31899 GCA_964544895.1 uncultured Bacteroides sp.
CGAGCAGACACAGCAGCTATTGCATCGCGTAGTCTGTCAACGATCACAATTTCTGCTTTTGATTTTTTGAGTTGGTTCGCCAAGCGAGTAGAAGTAATGAAACTGAAGCTTGACGCGTGTAGGGTGGTTATGTTGCAAAAATATTTTTCGTTGAGCATTTTTCTGCTCATATCGAGAATGCCGTAAATGTCATTTTCGCGAAGATCGATGATTTGCATAGTTTTTTGCGTTACAACGTTTCTAATGCAAAGATAATCCGTTTTTTTACAACTTCAAATTTTTTATGCAAACAAAATATTGCTCTAACGACACATTGTTTATTTAATGTGCTCTTTTGTGCATTTTTTATTTTGCATAAAATTTTTAGTCAATTAGCTTTGAATTTTTCTTACCACCAATTCGAAAACTTTTAAAAATTAAATTCTCAAGCCGCTTAAAATTTCCTAATTTGCAGATTTATAGGTTGATAAGCGTGTTTTGCCTAATTACGGAAAAGCTCCAAATAAAATTCAATTGTTAATTTATGTATAAGGCAGAAACTTTTTAGCTTATTCTCGCAAATTTCTTTAATTTTGCAGTTATATATTTTATGTTATGGTACTAAATTACATTTGGATCGCATTTTTCTTGCTTACTTTCGTTGTTTGCCTTGTAAAGACACTTTTCTTTGGAGACTTCGAAATTTGGAACACCGTAATGTCGGCATCGTTTTCGTCGGCAGCTACCGCTTTTGAAATTGCCATTGGTCTTACCGGAATTTTATCGCTCTGGTTGGGATTAATGAAGATAGGAGAGCGGGGTGGGGTAGTGGCTTTCTTCGGAAGAATGATGAGCCCGCTTTTCAGTAGACTCTTTCCGGGAGTTCCCAAAAACCATCCGGCTATGGGTTCTATCTTTATGAATGTCAGTGCTAATATGCTTGGCCTTGACAACGCCGCGACGCCTATGGGCTTGAAAGCTATGAAAGAGTTGCAGTCATTGAATGACAAGAAGGATACGGCAACTGATGCCATGATAATGTTTCTGGTTTTAAATGCGTCAGGCTTGTGTCTTATACCGATTAGTGTAATGATGTATCGTGCTCAAGCCGGAGCTTCTAATCCTACTGATGTTTTTATGCCTATACTTGTTGCCACATGTATAGCAACTCTTGTTGGTATAATAGCATTGTGTATTAAGCAACGCATAAGTCTAAAAGATCCTGTACTTTTATCGTGGCTCGGAGGCATTGCTGCAGTCGTAGGATGTATTGTTTGGTTCTTCTCACAGCTTGAACCCGAATTGATACAATTGTATAGTGGTTTTATTGCTAACTTCTTTTTGCTCAGCGTTATAACAATGTTTATACTCGCCGGACTCATGAAACATATAAATATGTATGAAGCATTTATAGAAGGAGCGAAAGAGGGGTTTCAAACCGCAGTGACAATTATTCCATATCTTGTGGCAATACTTGTTGCAATTGGACTTTTTAGAGCGTCAGGAGGCATGCAAATGCTTACAGATGCAATATTAGTGCCTTTTGATGCGCTCGGTATTGACACGGGATGGGTTGAAGCTTTGCCTACAGCTCTTATGAAGCCGTTGAGTGGTAGTGGTAGTCGTGGTTTAATGGTAGATCTTATGGCCACGCACGGTGCTGATGCATTTGTATCGAAGGTTTCAGCAGCGATACAAGGTTCTACTGATACGATGTTTTATGTGTTGGCAGTTTACTTCGGCAGTGTTGGTGTGCGTAAAACGCGTTATGCTGTAAGTTATGCTTTGCTTGCCGACATAACAGGCTCAATTTCAGGCATCATTGCCGCCTATATTTTCTTCAGATAGTAAGTTTATTATTAAGTTTTTTATTGAGAAACTCGCGGATTGTTTTGTGCAACCGTGAGTTTTTTGTAATTTTGTGTCTTAATATGGATTACTATGTCTCAACGCATTATTTGGCAAACTAAAAATGTTGAGCTGCCGCAACTTGACTATGAGCATCTAGAAGATTGGATTGCTCGTGTGGCAGCCAGCCATGACCGTATTATCGGTAATCTCACTTATATTTTTTGTGATGACACTTATATACTCGAGGTAAACAAGCAATATCTTGAGCATGACTACTTTACAGATGTAATCACGTTTGATTATTGCACCCGTAAAATGTTGCGCGGAGATATGGTTATATCACTAGAAACCGTGCGTACAAATGCCGAGCTTGTCGGCGCTACTTATGATGATGAGTTGCTCCGTGTAATCATACATGGCATTTTGCATCTTTGTGGCATTGATGACAAAGCACCCGGTGCACGTGAAATTATGGAAGGCTTTGAAAATCAGGCACTTTCAATTTATTAATCTCAACTTATTATTACTGTTTAAATGAAGTTCGATTACGACGTGATTGTTGTGGGCGCCGGACATGCCGGTTGCGAAGCTGCACATGCTGCGGCTAAGCTCGGCTCGTCTACACTGCTCATCACGATGGATATGAACAAAATTGCTCAAATGAGCTGCAATCCGGCTGTCGGAGGTATAGCAAAAGGACAAATTGTACGCGAAATAGATGCTCTTGGTGGCATGATGGGCGTAATCACAGATAAAACCGCAATACAATTTCGTATGCTCAATCGCTCAAAAGGACCTGCAATGTGGAGTCCCAGAGCGCAGTCTGACCGTATGAAATTTTCAGAATTATGGCGTTCAGTATTAGAAAATACAGAAGGCTTGGATATGTGGCAGGATGCTGTTGACCGTCTTATTTTCAATGAAGATAATACGCAAGTTACAGGTGTTCACACTGCCAATGGAGCAACATTTACTGCGAAAGCAGTTGTGTTGACTAATGGCACATTCTTGAACGGTTTGATGCATATTGGCCGTACACAGATTGAAGGCGGACGTGTTTCAGAGCCGGCGTCTCACGGCGTATCCGAGCAACTTAAGTCTATCGGTTTTACCGTTGGACGTATGAAAACCGGAACACCGGTGCGTATCGACGGACGTTCTGTAGATTGGACATTGACCGAGCCACAGGACGGAGATACAGACTTTCATGGTTTCTCTTATCTGCCTGACGTTAAGCGAACACTAAAGCAGCGACAATGCTTCACCATTTATACAAATGAGGCAACACATGAGATATTGCGTGCAGGCTTACCCGATTCGCCTCTTTATAATGGACAAATTAAGTCTATCGGTCCTCGTTATTGCCCGTCTATCGAGACAAAGATAGTAACATTTGCTGACAAGACAGAGCATCATCTTTTTCTTGAACCCGAAGGCGAAACCACTAATGAATTTTATCTAAACGGGTTCAGTAGCTCGCTACCTATAGATGTTCAAATTAATGCGCTTAAGACCATCCCTGCGCTTAAGAATGTGCAAATATATCGTCCTGGTTATGCTATCGAGTATGACTTTTTTGATCCAACGCAACTCCATGCAACATTAGAAACACGTCGAGTAAGTCATCTCTATTTTGCCGGACAGATCAATGGTACGACAGGATATGAAGAAGCAGCCGGACAAGGACTCATTGCCGGTATCAATGCCGCTTTAAAAGTGCAGGGTAGGGAAGAATTTACCCTTGGCAGAGACAAAGCATATATTGGGGTTTTAATTGACGACTTAATAACAAAAGGCGTTGATGAACCATATCGTATGTTTACGTCGCGTGCGGAGTATCGCATACTCCTTCGACAAGATGATGCAGATATGCGTCTCACTCCATTAGCGCATAAAATTGGCCTTGCAGACGATCGTCGTATGACACTTCTTGAAGAAAAACGCGAGTGGGTAAATCGCATAATTGACTATGCCACCAATACCTCAGTTAAGCCTGCGGAAGTAGATGAATTGCTCGAAAACGCCGGAACCACACCCTTGAAACAAGGAGTGAAATTGGTTGATTTAATTATGCGTCCGCAGCTGAATATAACTATGCTTACACAGGCTTTGCCCAAGTTCGCAGAGTTACTAAATCAACTTCCTGCTGACCGCAAAGACGAAATAATAGAGGCAGCTGAAGTATTGCTTACATATAAAGGCTATATAGACCGTGAGCAGCAAATAGCAGATAAATTGCAACGACTTGAGAATATCAAGATTACCGGTAAATTTGACTATTCGTCTATATCAGCGTTGTCAACCGAGGCTCGTCAAAAGCTAACCAAAATACAGCCGACGACAATAGCACAAGCGTCGCGCATACCCGGAGTTTCTCCAGCCGATGTAAACATTTTGCTTTTGTTACTCGGACGATAATTTCTAATGTTCCACGTGAAACAATCAGGCTATCAAATCGCAAATAATCAATAACTTAACCCAACATAAAAATGGAATACATTAAATCAAAAATTCGTGATGTCTACGATTTCCCGACTAAGGGTATCGTTTTTAAAGACCTCACGACAGTTTTCAAAGATCCGCGAGCACTGCACATCATTGGATGGGATCTTTCTCAACTTTACCGTGATAAAGGCGTAACAAAAGTAGTAGGCATTGAATCGCGTGGATTCATCGGAGGTTCAATCTTGGCTTTTGAGTTGGGCGCAGGATTTGTGCCGGCACGTAAGCCCGGGAAATTGCCCGCCGACACTGTGCGCGAAGAGTACAAAAAAGAGTATGGTGTAGATGTAATTGAGATGCACCGTGATGCAATTGGTCCGGATGATATAGTCGTAATACACGATGATGTATTGGCTACCGGAGGCACCATGGCAGCGGCTTACAATCTTGTAAAAAGCATGAATCCGAAAAAAATCTACATCAACTTCATCATCGAATTGAGCGCACTTAACGGACGCGACATATTGCCTAAAGATGCTGAAGTGACTTCGCTCATTAAGTATTAAAAGAACCCCAACGACGATAGCAATTAGCTCCTAAATATTTATATGGCAATGCATGAAAAAGGAGCGGAATTGATGGAGAAAATATCAATACTTCCATCGACTCCGGGTGTTTACACTTACTACGATAATACCGGTAAAATCATATATATAGGAAAGGCAAAAAACCTTAAGCGCCGAGTGTCATCGTACTTCAATCGCACGCACGATAGCGTCAAAACGAATATGCTGGTGCGCGCCATTGCCGATATGAGCTATATCGTTGTTCCCACCGAGGCAGATGCTTTGAATCTCGAGAATTCGATGATCAAGGAGCATCAACCTCGTTACAATGTACTTTTAAAAGACGATAAATCATACCCGTGGATAGTGGTCACCAACGAGCACTTTCCCCGGGTATTTATGACTCGGCAGCACATCAAGGACGGATCAAAATATTACGGGCCATATACGAATACGGCAGTAGCGAAGACCGTCTTAAATCTCATATCCGAGCTTTATCCGCTTCGCACTTGCAGACTGCAAATAACGCCTGACTATATAGCAAAAGGTAAGGGGCATTTGTGTCTCAACTACCATATAAAAAAATGTAAAGGCTGTTGCACCGGACTTATTTCCGTTGACGAGTATCGTGTGTACATAGACCGGATAAAACAAATATTGCGTGGAGAGACCGGGGAGCTTCTTGACTACCTTCGTGACGAGATGCAGACATTGGCCATGCAGCTTCGATTTGAGGAAGCGCAGGAGCTGAAAATAAAATACGATATCATCAGCGGCTATCAAGCCAAAAGTGTTATCGTTTCGCAAACCATCAATGAGCTTGATGTGTTTGGCATTGACGATGAAGACGAGACTGACGTTTACATAAACTATATGCATGTGCGTCGCGGAGCAGTCGTGCGATCGCTCACGTTAAAGTACAAACGTAGACTCGATGAGAGTCGCGCAGATCTGCTCAGTTATGCGATAGATGAAATTCATTCAACTCTCAGAGCCTCATTTGGCGAAGTTTTGGTGGAAGAATTGCCTGCCGTTGATATGCCAACCATCTCATTTACAGTGCCTCAGCGTGGTGATAAGGCAAAGCTTTTAGCCGTTTCGAAACGTAACGCTCGCCAAGCTAAAATAGATGATTTGAAGCATATAGAGCGTCACGACCCCGATGCGCGTGCTGATAAGACGTTGGAGAGGATGAAATCGGACTTCCGCTTGTCAGAGTTGCCGCGCCATATTGAATGTTTCGATAACTCAAACATACAAGGAACAAATCCGGTGGCGTCGTGCGTGGTCTTCCGTAATGCTAAGCCGGCGAAAAAAGACTATCGTCATTTTAAGATTAAAACTGTAGAAGGCCCCGATGATTTTGCTTCGATGAAAGAAGTGCTCACTCGCCGCTACACTAGAATGCTCAGTGAAGCTCCCGACGATTTGCCTCAGCTCATAGTTGTTGATGGAGGTAAGGGTCAGTTGAGTGCTGCCGTTGAGGCGCTCGATGAAATAGGTCTGCGAGGCACTATTGCCGTAGTGGGTATCGCTAAGCGATTGGAGGAAATTTATTTCCCCGGTGATTCGTATCCGCTATACATATCAAAGACCTCAGAGAGTCTGCGTGTGGTGCAACACTTGCGCGACGAGGCACACCGATTTGGCATTACCTTTCACCGCGACCTTCGTAGCAAGTCGCAAATTAAGAGCGAACTTGACAGCATAAAAGGTATAGGTCCGAGGACAGCCTCAACGCTTTTGCGTCATTTCAAATCAGTGAAGCGCATACGTGAGGCGTCGCTGCAAGAAGTAGCCTCAATTGTCGGGATGTCAAAAGCACAGATAGTGAAAACGGGGCTTCAGCCTGAAAATATAGAACAATAATGAGAATAGTAATACAACGAGTGTCGCAAGCATCAGTGACCATAGCCAACAAATTAGTTAGCGAAATAGGCAATGGCTTGATGGTGCTTGTCGGAGTAGAGAATGACGACACCGAGGCAGATTGCGATTGGCTCGTAGCCAAGACAGCCGCTTTGCGCATTTTCAATGATGCCGAAGGGGTGATGAATCGCAGCGTAGTAGATGTAGACGGTGAAGTGTTAGCCGTTAGCCAATTCACACTTACGGCGTCAACACGAAAAGGAAATAGACCGTCATATCTGCGAGCTGCGCGCCATGAACTTGCTGTGCCTATGTATGAACGCTACTGCGAAAAACTGTCGCAAACGCTGGGAAAACAAGTGAAGCGCGGTGTTTTCGGCGCTGATATGCAAGTTGCACTAATTAACGATGGACCTGTAACAATAATCATCGATTCGCACCTAAAAGAGTGAGAAAATAGAGTTCTCAAAAAGTTTATTGTCTGATACACAGAAGATTGCGGAAAAATTGTTACATTCTAGTGACAATTGTTACAAATTCTGTTTCAATTTTACGAATAATTGTTAAAATCGTTGACACTTCGTCTCAAGAGGAAATGTCAGCGATTTTTAAATTGTTATATTTGCAAAGAAGGTACAGAATAATACATACTACTAACGAATACTACAATTATTCAAACCTATATTAAAAAGATAATTTGGGAATTTTAGACTGTTATGAATATTAGTTTGAAACAATTACTGTTAATAGGTGCTCTTAACGTTGCTCTATGCTCAGCAGCGATAATAGCAAGGCCGGGTAAATATCAATTCACCCAGCCCGATGGGACTGTGTTGACAATACAAAAGATTGGAGACGAGCACCGCCACCTTACCGTGACCGACGATGAGAAACTACTCTCTCTCGACAACAATGCATATTGCTATGCTTATGTAAATGAGAATGGCGAAATGCAATCAACCGGCGTAGTTGCTGCAAATAGCAATATACGTCCACTAGCACACAAGCAATATGTTACAGCATTAGACGATGTTGACTTTGATGCACTGACACCACAACGAGCAATGACAGTGCGTAAGGCAGCATCGAAAACATTAGATAGAGACTGGGCAGGACGCTGCGCCTCTACATTTCCTACCACCGGAGAAGTGAATGTGTTGGTAATACTTGTGCAATTTAGCGATTGCCAGTTTAAGACATTTTACACTCTCGGTGCTCATCAATATTTCAGCGATATGCTTAATAAGTCCGGTTTTAATGATTTTGGCGGCACCGGTAGTGTGCGCGACTACTTTGAATGTATGTCGGGCAACAAGTTGCAGCCCAATTTCGATGTTGTAGGACCGGTAACCCTCTCCCAACCGTATGCCTACTATGGCGCCAACGATGATAGCGGCTTGGATAAGCATCCCGGAGAGATGATAGTCGAAGCTTGCCGCAGCGTAGACTCGCGAGTAGATTTCAGCAAATATGACAATAATGGCGATGGTTGTTGCGATGCCATATATGTTGTATATGCAGGCTTGAGCGAAGCAGCCTCAGAAGACGCTGACGCTGTTTGGCCACACTCATGGACAATATCAGATGCTACGAACACAACGTTAACTTTGGACAACGTAGAGATAAGCCCATACGCATGTTCAAGCGAGTTGCTCACAGAGACAGTGCCCGATGGCATTGGAACCTTTGTGCACGAATTTTCGCACGTGCTGGGATTGCCGGATTTGTATGACACCAGTGCCGGAAATTCGATATATACGCCGGGAGTTTATGAAGTTATGGCAACCGGATCATATAACAACGATAGTCGCACGCCTCCGGCATATTCAGCTTACGAGCGCAATGCCCTGGGCTGGATAGAACTCAAAGAGCTCAACAGCCCCGAAAACATCACCTTAGGTAACCTCAGCGACACCAACCAGGCGTGCTTGATACGCACCGATCAAGAGAACGAATACTTCCTATTTGAGAATCGACAGAAGACCGGATGGGATGAGTATATACCCAATAGCGGAATGATAATATGGCATATAGACTACGACAAAGAGTTGTGGGATTCGAATACAGTCAACTCCGAGCGTTATCATCAGCATGTAGATTTGGTTAAAGCGAATGGCAATGACCTAGGATTTAATGATGTGATATTGCGCGGATGGACATGGCCGGGCACAGCCAATAAGACAAGTTATACGGCATATTCGTCGCGAGTAGCCTTTAAAGACTGGGACGGAAATGGTATCAATATGCCAATCACCAATATTGTAGAGACAGGTGGTCGAATAGAGTTTAGCGTGAAGGGTGGAGCCAGCGCCGTAACAGATGTAGAGAGCGCTGCCACCCGACTAAGCGTAGCAGTAGACGGAAGGACCTTGTGCGTTAGCACACCTGCCGATGAAGTGACGATTTACACTACCACCGGACAAATCGTTACCACCGTTGGCGTCAGCAACGGATATGTAGAAGTCATAGTTCCGTCGACAGGACTCTATATAGTGCGCGATTCAGCCAATGTTGTCAAGACAATAGTACGATAAACTATCATTTTGCCAGCGAATGAGGTCGAATTTAAGTTAATCAGTGTTAATCGTGTGTCTACTTATAAATATTTTGGGAAAATACGTACGATATTTGTAAATAATCACTAAATTTGCGAAAGTTAAGTCTATAAATCAAAGGATTAACGTAAATAACAAAAATCAAAATACTCTAAAATCGAATAATTGAGAACTATGAAGCTATCTCTTCAGACTGTGGTTGCGGCAATCGCGTTGGGTGCTACAATCACAGTTAGTGCTGTCCCGGCGAGAAAGGGGAATATCGTGGTTACCCAACCCGATGGAACAACGCTCACCATACACAAGATAGGTGATGAGTTTCATCACTACACCTTAACCGACGACGATATGGTGTTGGCGGAAGATGAGAATGGGCAGTACAGCTATGGACGTGTAGACAGTCAAGGACGTGTAGTGTCGACGTACATTAAGGCCTATGACAAGGCAGTACGCCCGGCTTCACACGCAAATTTTGTATACTCAATAGAGAATGTAGATTTTGAGTCAATACAGAAGGCGAATACGGCAGCTGTAAGTTCAGACAAACGTCGCACCACAGCGTATAATAGCTATGGACAGTTTTCGACAAAATTTCCGACTAAGGGCAAGGTGAAAGGCTTGGTAATCTTGGTGGAATATTCAGATACGAAATTTAATACCTCGTATAGTAACGGCGTTAGGCAGCATTTTGTAGATATGCTTAACGAGAAGGGATATAGCAGCTATAAAGGAACAGGTAGTGCAAAAGACTATTTTGAGGACCAGTCTTTAGGCGCATTTACCCCTGAATTTGATGTCTATGGCCCATACACATTGCCAAATGGCTATGCATACTATGGTGCAAATAATAACAATGTGGAAGGCGATGACCAGCATCCCGGCGAAATGATCAGAGACGCAGTGTTGCTGGCTGATGATGATGTCAACTATGCAGACTACGATTTTGATAATGACGGATATGTAGACAATGTATATGTCTTTTATGCCGGCAAAGGAGAAGCAGACTATGGTGTTGCAAATACTATTTGGCCTCATCAATATGAATTAAGTAACTGTACTAGATACGAACCCGGAGTTACTGCAGTTTCAAAAGACGGAGTTATCGTAGACCGCTATGCATGTTCGAGTGAGTGGGCGCAGAATACGCCACAAGGAATAGGCACGTTTGTGCACGAATTTTCGCACGTGCTCGGCTTGCCCGACTTGTATGATACAAACTATAGCCACAGTAATACACCGGGCGAATATAGCATACTTGATGGCGGTTCATATAATAATGATGGACGAACACCGCCGGCATACGGAGCGTATGAGCGCAATGCCCTTGGTTGGATAGACCTGGACGAATTTACCGGTCCCGGAGAGTATACTCTAGACAATATAGTAGAAACGAATAAAGCCTTTGTTGTAGGCACCTCACAAGAAAAAGAGTTTTTCCTATTTGAGAATCGCCAGCAAAGCGGATGGGATATAGGAATACCCAATCACGGGTTGTTGATATGGCATATTGATGCAACCAATCAGTCACTGTTTAATAACGATAAGCCTAATAATTCAAGTTCTCACCAGTGTGTAGTAATTGTGAAGCCAAATAACATAGCAAGTAACAAATCCGCATCGGGATGGACTTGGCCCGGCACATCGAAAAAGACAGAATTCACAACCACCACCACTCCGGCGTTTAAAGACTGGAATGGGGTAGAGACTGATCAAATTATAACCGATATAGCTGAGACAGACGGTCAGATATCGTTTAATGTGGGTATGAACATTAAAACACCGGTGCCTGACGCAGCATCAGATATACAGAAAGGTACAGACTACTTTATCGCCTCATGGTCTCCGAGTAAAGGAGCCACAGACTATAAGCTTTGGGTTTATGCCATAGAACCGGAAACGAGCAGCAAAGCCGTTCGTTCACGCTTAGCGGCGCAAACCATATCAGAGACCGCCGATATGGGCACAAGCACAATAAAAATTACTTTGCCTACAGATTGGACTAGTTCAACGACGGCAGTATATACAACTTCCGGCAATTATGGAAAAGCAGCACCGTCGGCAAAACTCGCATCCAGCGATGCATATATAATGACACGCAACTATGGAGAACAAGATGTAGTAAGCATTTCGTTCTGGTGCAAAGGAGTGTCAACAACAAATGCGAGCTATGTAACAGTTAGTGGATTGATAGGTAGCGAGTGGAAAGAATTGCAAAAGTTGGTGCTTAGCACAAATGCACAGACAATCACCATGTCAGATATACCCGAACATGTGAAACAAGTTAAATTTGTGTACACCAAGGTTGTAGGCAACTTAGCAATTGATGATATAATTATTACCACCAAAGAAGGTAAGAACTACAACGTTTTGCCCGACTATGATGGCGTGCTCACAAATGCCAACACCCAAGTTAGAGTAGACAAGCTCAAAGACGGTGTAAGCACATATTGTTTCTTGGTAGCTGCAACCGGCGACGGAGAGACCTTCACCGAGCCCTCAGAAAGAGTAATTGTTGATCTAAGTCAGGCTGCCGGCGTCAGCGACATTGTTGCCGATGGAGACGCAATGCTGAATGTCTCAGTAAACTTCCGTACTATATCAGTGAATACGAAGTCAGAGAGAGTGGATGTTTACAACACCACCGGCACACACATCATCTCACAACGTGTGTCAGACGGCCAGGCAACAATAGATTTGCCAACCTCGGGCATGTACATAGTAAGAGTAGATGGAGCGTCAGCCAAAGTAGTTGTTCGCTAAAAAGGATAAAAACTCAAAAATATTTTGTAAATTTGCTCGCATATGAACGATAACGAGCAAAACATACTAACGCTAAAGCGTGCTCAAGCTATCGTCGACGAGTGGATTACCACCGTCGGCGTGCGCTATTTTTCGCCCCTAACTAATATGGCAATTTTGGCTGAAGAGACGGGAGAAGTGGCGCGAATTATGGCTCGCCAATATGGGGAGCAGTCGTTTAAAGCGGGAGAGAAAAGCGATTTGGGCGATGAGCTTGCCGACCTATTGTGGGTGACAATAGCCATAGCTAATCAAACCGGCATAGACCTCACCGAAGCCTTCATGAAAAATGTTGAGAAGAAGACACAACGCGACTCTCAACGCCATAAGAACAACTCTAAACTGCAAGAAAAATAATAAAAAATAATACTATTTCAACTCAAAAACATTTACATTATGAGCGATAAATATCAAGACACAATTGCCGCATCGCAAGTGACGACATCAGATGCCGAAGTGCAATCTGCTGTTGAAAAGATCATAGCCGAGCACTTTGAAGAAAACAACAATCAAGAGGTGTATAAATTTTTGTTTAACACCATTGACTTAACAACGCTCAAATCGACAGACTCACCACGATCAGTGGCAGCGTTTGTAGATCGCGTAAATGCTTTTGACGAAGAATATCCACAGTATAAGAACGTTGCAGCTATCTGCGTATATCCGAATTTCGCACAAGTAGTACGCACAGTTCTCGACGTGACCTCAGTCAATATAGCATGTGTATCAGGATGCTTCCCCTCTTCACAATCTCCTATAGAAGCAAAAATAGCTGAAACATCGCTAGCTATTGACGGTGGTGCAGATGAAATAGACATAGTGCTCAATCTTGGCAACTTCTTCGATGAAGATTACGAGGAAGTATGCGATGAAATATCGGAGCAGAAAGGAGCATGCCGCGACGCTCATTTGAAAGTAATTCTCGAAACCGGAGCTCTAAAGACTGCCGAGCACATACGTGCAGCATCAATATTGGCACTTTATTCGGGAGCAGACTTCTTGAAAACCTCAACCGGAAAAGAATATCCCGGAGCAACCCTAGAGGCAGCATACGTGATGTGTCAATGCATAAAAGAGTATTATGAGAAAACCGGAAAAATGGTAGGGTTCAAATGCTCAGGTGGCGTATCGACAACAAAAGAGGCAGTACAATATTTCACAATAGTGAAAGAAGTGTTGGGCGAAGAGTGGCTCAGCAATGAGTATTTCCGCATTGGAGCCAGCCGCCTAGCCAACAATTTGTTGAGTGATATGGTAGGAGAGCCCGTAAAATTCTTTTAAAAAAAACTACAAAGATGGAAGAATATTTCGTGCATCTCAATGGAGAGCAAATAGGACCGCTAACATTATCGCAACTCAAGAGTCTCAATATAAGTCCTGACACGCCAGTATGGTATAAAGGGCTAGCAAATTGGACCAAGGCGTCAGAGGCACCGGAAACGGCATCATTGTTTAGTGCAAACGTACCTCCGCAGTACGTTTCAAATGCTGCACAGGAGTCAGAAGCTAAAAATGAAGAGCCTCCGATGCCGTGCCCGGACAATTATCTAGTGTGGGCAATCTTGTTGACCATTTGCTGCTGTGTGCCCTTTGGTATAGTAGCAATAGTAAAGGCTGCATCAGTGAATGATAAATATCGCAGCGGCGACTATGACGGCGCATTAAGAGCTTCGCAAGACGCAAAAAAATGGTGCTTAATAGGTCTTATCGCCGGCGTGCTATTTTATATTGTCTATACTGCGATTTATTTTATGGCGTTTAGCCAGAGTGGTCTGCTAGATAGATTATAAAATGAGACGTAAAGTCATCGTCATAATGGTCGTGGCAATAGTAATTATTGCTGCGACCATTTTATATTTTTATAATCCGACAGAAGTGGCGATATATCCTCGCTGTCCGCTTAAAATGCTCACGGGGTACGATTGTCCCGGATGTGGCACGCTTCGCGCTCTACACGCGTTATTTCGCGGTAATTTGGGTGCTGCGTGGCATTATAACCCGGCGTTGTTTTTTGCGGTGCCGATAATCGTGTTTTTCTCCTTTTCGCGGCAATATCGGCACGGCACGTTAGCGAAACGCATAGTTGAGAGTCGCATAACGCCGTGGGTGATATTTGTGGCGATAGTGCTTTGGTGGATTTGCCGCAAT
>CAZJEA010000009.1:0-29424 GCA_964544895.1 uncultured Bacteroides sp.
CCAAACAAGGCTATCCCCACTAAAAATCTACTGAGGACATTCTTGCTGCGATTAAAGGCTAAATGGGTATTTATTTTGTAGAGCGCTGGAATTTTAGTAATTTTGCGGTAAATTATATATTTATGCGCGATTTTATAAAAGTTTTACGGCGCTTTGTGCCGCCCTACAAACGCTTCCTCATACTTAGTATTATCTTTAACATCCTGACTGCGATACTTACGCTGTTCTCGTTCGCACTGATAATACCTATTTTGCAGATGCTGTTTAAAGTAGATACCACTCACTATGTCTATCTACATCTCGCCGATACTAGTCTGGGCGAAATAAAACGTGTTGCCGTCAACAATGCATATTACGCTGTGCAACACATGATTGAGACTTGTGGTCCGGTGACAACTTTGGCCGTTCTCGCTGCCGTGTTGGTAGTTATGACGGGACTGAAAACCGGCACTGCTTATCTTAGCTCATACTACCTCATTCCATTGCGTGCAGGTGTCGTTCGCGACATCCGCAATTTTGTGTACGATAAAATCACAACACTTCCAATCGGATATTTCACCGGTGAACGTAAGGGTGATGTTATGGCTCGCATGAGTGGTGACGTTGCCGAAATCGAAAACTCAATCATGGCCTCACTTGAGATGATGTTCAAAAACCCGGTTATGATCGTCGTTTGTCTGGCTATGATGATTGCTGTGTCTTGGCAACTCACGCTTTTTGTGCTTATTCTTTTGCCCTGTGCCGGACTTGTTATGGGACGTGTTGGCAAACGTCTGAAACGTCAGTCTCTCGAAGGTCAAAACCAGTGGGGCGTTTTGATGTCTACTATTGAAGAAACTCTTGGCGGACTACGCATTATTAAAGCATTCAATGCCGAACATAAAATGCGCACTCGTTTCAAAAACGAAAATAACCTCTTTTTTAGCATCTCTAAAGCCGTAGCACGTCGCCAATCGCTTGCTCACCCCATGAGCGAATTTCTGGGCACTATAGCTATATCTATCGTGCTTTGGTTTGGCGGTTGGCTCATTCTTGGAGGAAATTCTCCTCTTAATGCTGCCGAATTTATCTACTATATGGTCATCTTTTATAGCATCATAAATCCGGCAAAAGATCTCTCCAAAGCTGCTTATTCGGTGCAAAAAGGTCTTGCTTCGATGGAGCGCGTTGACCGCATACTAAGTGCCGTTAATCCCATTGCTGATCCTGCAAATCCAAAACAATTGCCCGTTTCAGGCGGAGCTATCTCCTACAAAAATGTTAGTTTCAGCTACGGAGAAAATAAAGTTATCGACGACGTTTCTCTTGACATCCCCGCCGGAGCCACTGTCGCCCTCGTCGGGCAATCAGGCTCAGGTAAATCCACTCTCGCCGACCTCCTACCACGTTTCTACGATGTAGACAACGGTAGCATCACCATCAATGGCATTGACATTCGCGACGTTCGTGTGCACGACTTGCGTGCCATAATGGGCAATGTCAACCAAGAGGCTATACTTTTCAACGACACATTCTACAATAACATTACCTTTGGCGTGCAAAACGCAACGCAACAGCAAGTAGAAGAAGCTGCTCGCATTGCCAATGCTCACGACTTTATCACCGCATCCGAAGACGGCTATAACACCGTCATCGGCGACCGTGGATGCCGTCTCTCTGGTGGTCAACGTCAGCGTGTGTCTATTGCTCGCGCAATCCTCAAAAACCCGCCAATTCTAATTCTTGACGAAGCCACTTCTGCTCTCGATAGCGAAAGTGAGCACCTCGTGCAAGAAGCCCTAGAACGCTTAATGAAAGACCGCACCACTCTGGTCATCGCTCACCGCCTCTCTACTATTGCCGGTGCTGACCTCATTTGTGTGATGCACGAAGGTCGTATTGTTGAGCGTGGCACACATTCTCAACTCATCGCTCTCAACGGTTTTTACAAACGACTCGTTGATATGCAAAAATTTTAATAATCATAACACCATAATATTATGTCACGCACTAATGATGAAATGCCCGGAGTTACTCTTCTTGGCAATACCGGAGTAAAATATCCAACTCAATACGACCCTTCAATTCTCGAAACTTTCCAAAACAAGCATCCCGAGAACGAATATGTCGTAACTTTCAATTGCCCCGAGTTTACATCGCTTTGCCCCAAAACCGGCCAGCCCGATTTCGCTAAAATTATTATTAGCTACATTCCTCGCATAGAGATGGTTGAAAGCAAAAGCTTAAAACTCTATCTCTTTAGCTTCCGCAATCATGGCGACTTCCACGAAGACTGCGTTAACATCATTATGGAAGACCTTTGGAAACTTATGAACCCAAAATACATTGAGGTTGTAGGCATTTTCACCCCACGTGGTGGCATCTCTATTTATCCTTTCGCTAATCGTGCCGACGACGAGCACCAAGAGCTCGCTGCTCAGCGCCGTCTAGCCCAACTTAACAAAGTTATTGGTTAATACTTCTCATAATCTTTCCAATTTAACGTAAAATCTTTTTGTCATGACTAAAAACTCGCTTATCGTACTCTCAGGTGGCATGGATTCTGTTACCATGCTTCACGAATACGCTTCGTCAATCGCGTTGGCTGTAAACTTCATTTACGGCTCAAATCACAACGCACGCGAACTTGAGTGCGCTCGCCTCCACTGCAAGCAACTCAACATCGAACTTATAGAAATAAATATGTCGTTCATTCACGACTATTTCCATAGCTCACTCCTCGAAGGCGCCGACGCTGTCCCCGAAGGCGATTACGATTTCGACAACATGAAATCTACTGTCGTCCCTTTCCGTAATGGCATCATGCTCTCTGCTGCTGCCGGATTAGCTGAAAGCCGTGGCCTCACTCGTGTGATGATTGCCAACCACGCCGGTGACCACGCTCTCTATCCCGACTGCCGCGCCTCATTCATTAAAGCTATGAGTAGAGCCATTGCCGAAGGAACATACGAAAATATTATGCTCTACGCGCCCTACACGCTCCTCTCTAAAGCACAAATTGCCGAACGTGGCAAAACTCTCGGCATCGACTACTCAACTACTTACTCTTGCTACCGCGGTGGCGTTCACCACTGTGGTCGTTGCGGCACATGCCTCGAGCGTAGACAAGCTCTCGCCGAAGCCGGCATTGTCGATAACACTATATACGAAGAGTAAATCGTATATCCTTTTTTTATTGCACAATTTCAAAATTATTCATTAAATTTGCGCATTAAAACAGAGTCATTAGAATATGAGCCAAATTGCAGATACACCTTCAGTTTTTAAACGTGGCGCCGACGACGGTCTCCGTCTTGGCATCTTCATGATTGCCTTGTTTGTCTGTGTGGTTTATTCATTGCAATTACCACTGCTCGGATTTTTTGCTTTAGCTTTGTCTATTGCAGTGCCGTTTGTCGTTTATCGTATGATACGTCGCGACTATCTCCGCTACCCAAATATGCAATTCTTTTCTGCACTTTGGATGCACGGCATCAGCATATTCATCTTTGCTAGCATGATACTGGCCGTTGCCATTTACGTTTTCCTCCGATTCATCGAGCCTGACTTCATCATAAACAACCTCTACACTGCTATCGGCGTCTATCGCTCGTTGGGCGTAGCTGAGGCTACTGATGTTGCCAACTCTCTCCAATTGATTATCGACAAGCACATGGTCCCCTCGGCTAGCACCTTCGCAGTCTCTTCTATTTGGACAGTAGTCTTTTCTGGCTCTATGCTTTCACTCCTTTTAGCCCTTCTTGTGCGCACTTTTAATAAAAACAAAAATGAGTTTCACTATTGATACCACCGATCAACCCGATTCAACCAACTTGCAAATAAGCGTGGTTGTACCTCTTTATAACGAAGATGAGTCGCTCCCAGAGCTCGAGGCCTGGATTCGTCGTGTTATGGAAGAACATAACTTCACTTACGAAATTCTTTTCATAAACGACGGCTCTACCGACAATTCTTGGCAAGTTATTCAAGACCTTAAAAAAATAAACCCTAATGTGCGTGGTGTCTCTTTCCGTCGTAACTATGGCAAATCGCCCGCTCTAAACACCGGTTTCGCTCGCACTCGCGGCAATGTGGTCATCACTATGGATGCTGACCTCCAAGATAGCCCCGACGAAATCCCAGAGCTTTATCGCATGATTGTCGAAGACGGTTATGACCTCGTCTCTGGTTACAAACAAAAACGTTACGACCCACTCTCTAAAACTATACCCACTAAACTTTTCAACGCTACTGCTCGAAAAGTTAGCGGAATACATAATCTACACGATTTCAACTGCGGACTCAAGGCTTATCGCAGTGCCGTCGTCAAACACATCGAAGTTTATGGCGACATGCACCGATACATCCCTTATATGGCTAAACTTGCCGGATTCAAACGAATAGGCGAAAAAGTGGTGCAACACCGAGCCCGCAAATATGGCAAAACCAAATTCGGCCTCGACCGTTTCGTTAATGGATACCTTGACCTCGCCACTCTTTGGTTCACCGGAAAGTTCGGCGCTAAGCCTATGCACTTCTTCGGCTTGCTAGGCTCGCTAATGTTCTTGATCGGATTTTTCGCAGTCATCATTGTTGGTGCAGCCAAACTTTACAACATGTACCACGGCAATCACTACATCCTTGTCACTGATTCGCCTTACTTCTACATCTCACTCACAATGATGCTGCTAGGCTCGCAACTATTCCTTGCCGGATTTGTCGGCGAACTTATAGTGCGAAATTCTCCACGTCGCAACGATTACGAAATAGATAACGAAATTTAATTAATAATCACAGCTATGAACTCATATCCTCAATTCTACGAGCTCGTCTGCAAACGCTACTCTTGCCGCGCTTTCGACCCCTCTCGCGATGTCTCTGACGAGCTTATCCGCGCCATCGTCGAAACTGCGCAAATGGCGCCAAGCGCTTGCAATCGTCAACCTTGGCAATTTGTCGCTGTCCGCAACTCCGAGCGTCGCATGCGTATGCTTCATAGCTCGCGCCCAGCTTTTAACGACGCTCCCGTCTTACTCGTCGCTTGCGGATTTAAAAATGATGCGTGGGTGCGTCCTGCCGACAAAAAAAATCATCTCGATGTTGACCTCGCTATCGCCATTGAGCACATCTGCTTAGCTGCCACTTCGCTCGACTTAGCTACTTGCTGGGTTTGCAGCTTTGATGTCAATGCCGTTCGCGAAGAGTTAAACCTCCCCGATGATGTCGAGCCAATAGCTCTAATCCCCGTAGGTTTCGCTGCTCCCGACTCGTCTATTTCTGCTAAAGTGCGCAAAACACTAGACCAAATCTTGAAATGGGAAAACTTTTAAGCTTAGCCGCCATCGCTGCAGTCTCTCTGCCTGTGCTACTCTCCGGATGTAACACTAACGGATGCACCGATATGCGTTCGGCTACTCCACTTACAGACTTCTATAGCTCATCAACGGGGCAATCTATCACGCTCGACTCTGTAGAAATCTGTGGTATTGGCGCTCCCGGCGATTCTATACTCCTCGCTCCAGGGCAATCGGCCAGCCAGATTTACCTACCGCTGCGAGCCACTAAAAACCAAACCTCGTGGTGCTTCAGCTACAAGTGGCAAGATCTTGACTACCCTCAACTAAACGACACTATAACTTTCAGTTATGATGCTTTGCCATGGTTCGCTTCTGCTGAGTGTGGCGCTATGTATCGTTTCAAAATTAAAAACGTCGATTACACTACTCACATTGTCGACTCTGTTGCTGTGCTCGACTCTCTTATAACAAACACTGACGCATCTCAATTGCGCATTTTTTTCCGTACTTCTGACGAATGAAACGTCTATATGTAATATCTGTCCTGTTTGCTATCGTTATCTCGGCTTTAACTCCTGCGTGGAGCCAAGATAATAAACGTCGCGCTACTCCCATTAACACTCCTGCCACTCGCACTCAATCTCAAAACGACGCTCGCGGTGACTCTATTCGCGCTCTTGAACGCCGTCGTGCTCGCTCTATTCAATACACCGACGAAAAGGGCAAAGTTACCATGGTTGATACTGTCAGCGGTGTTGAGTGGGTTGACTCTACTATGCTCCCCAAAGCGCCTCCCATGAAGTACAAACTCCTTCACGCTATCAACGTCGGCGTTAACTTCTGGGACCCCGTGATGCGTTTGCTCGGACAAAATTATGGCGGCGCTGATGC
The DNA here is from genome assembly GCA_964544895.1 of uncultured Bacteroides sp. Lineage (GTDB taxonomy): Bacteria > Bacteroidota > Bacteroidia > Bacteroidales > Muribaculaceae > CAG-873. The sequence continues at coordinate 6,168 of CAZJEA010000009.1, forward strand.
TTACGTTAATGTTAGCTTGCACAACAGATATTTGCCTACTTTCGAATTTGGTATGGGTACCGCTAACGATACTCCCTCCGACAATAATTTTACATACAAAACCCCGTTAAGCCCGTACTTCAAACTCGGTGTAGACTATAATTTCCTCTATAATTCTAATCCCGATTATCAGTTCTTCGCCGGAGTGCGTTACGGCTTCTCGCCATTCAAATACACTGTTAGCGATATTCATCTCACTAACGACTATTGGGGCGAAACCGATGCCATAGATTTCGATCAAGCTTCGGTAACTGCCGGGTGGTTTGAAATAGTTCTAGGTTTGAAGGTGAAAATCTTTAAACAATTGTCTGCCGGGTGGGCGTTCCGTTATCACTCTATCTTGCATCAGTCGCATCCCGCCGTCGGCGATGCGTGGTACATTCCCGGTTACGGCACTTCAAGCTCTTCGCTGATGGGCTCGTTCTACTTAGTTTACACTCTCCCGTTTAAATAAATTCTTTCGCTCACCATGAAACGCATCATCGTAGTCGGAGCCTCTTCGGGCATGGGATTGCGAGTAGCTCGTTTGTTCGCCGATATGGACTTCCGTGTTGGCGTTGCCGCTCGCCGCATTCAACCGCTACTCGATTTAGCCGCCCAATATCCTAACCAAATTGAAACCGCGGCTATTGATGTTACGGCTGAAAATGCCGACAAACTATTCCTCGACCTCGTAGACCGTCTTGGTGGCATGGATATTCTCCTATATTCTGCCGGTTGTGGCTGGAATAATCCGCAGCTCAACCCGGAGTTCGATTCGCGAACGGTGCGCACTAACGTCGATGCTTTTACCGCTATCATTTCTACAGCCTACCGCTATTTCCGCGATAGCAAGTGCCCCGGACACATTGCCGCGATAACTTCCATTGCAGGCACAAAAGGCATTGGCATCTCTGCTACTTATAGCGCTTCTAAACGATACCAAAACATCTTTTTACAGTCAATCGAGCAACTGGCAAATCAGCAAAAAGTAGATTTGCGCATCACTGATATACGTCCCGGTTTTGTCGATACTGATTTGCTTGACACTGCCTCGCGCCACTATCCGCTATTGCTTAATCCCGATAAGGTCTCGCAACGCATTGTGAAGGCTATCTTAAAGCGTAAACGTTGTGTGGTTATTGACAATCGCTGGGCTGTAATCGTTGCTCTCTGGCGACTAATACCAAACGCGGTTTGGAAACATCTGAAACTTTAACACTATAACACAATAAATTTTTGTAACTATGAAATTTAAAGCTATTTCTGCATTACTTTTTGCAGCTGCAATATCGCTCTTTGCAAACCACGCTGCTGCCTTCAACGATATAGATAAATACCAAACTGCAAGCGAACTACACGCTTATCCTGTGCCGGCTTACGGCATACCAACCTTGACTCCGGCTCCTAAAGGATATGAACCTTTTCACATTGAGCACTACGGACGTCATGGCAGCCGTTGGCTCATCGATGAAAAAGTATACTCTGAGCCCGGAGTGGTACTCGCTAAAGCCGATTCGCTTAACAAGCTCACTCCTCGCGGCAAACAGCTATTAGCACAAATGCAATTCATCAAGCAACAATCAACCAATCGCCTTGGTGAGTTAACTCCTCTCGGACACCGTCAGCACCAACAGATAGCTGAGCGAATGATTAAAAATTTCCCTCAAATTTTCACCGATGGCACTCACGTTGATGCTAAGTCTACCGTTGTCATTCGTTGCATCCTCTCTATGGCTAACGAAGTAAATGTGCTTAAACTTTATAACCCGCGCATGACTTTCACTTTCGATGCTTCGCGAACCACTCAAAACATTTTGGCTCCTAACTCTACCGACACTGTTGCTAAACGCATCATTCGCGAAAATTATCGCTATGCCGACGAGTTTGCCAAAAATCATAAAGACCACTCTGCTTTCTTTAGCAAACTCTTTAACGACCAAAAATATGTAGCTGACAGCATTAATGCCGATAGATTTTTCACTCAAGTCTTTCAAGTCGCTTCTAATGCTCAAAGTCACGATAATCTCTATGACCTCTACGACCTGTTTACCGAACAAGAGCTTTACAACGAATGGCTAAAGGATAATGCCGAGTGGTACATTCAAGCCGGTAACACTTCGCTCACAAATAATCGCGTGCCCTGGAAGGAGCGCACTCTCCTAAGCAACATCATTGAGAGCGCCGACACGGCTATGGTCTCAGCTAAAAAAAGCGCAAACCTCCGCTTCGGTCACGAGTCGATTGTGCTTCCGCTGACCATACTCCTCGAGCTCAACAATAGCGCTGTCGATACTCAAAATATGGAAGAACTCTCTGACATCTGGCGCAATTATAAAATATTCCCTATGGGCTCAAACATCCAAATAATTTTTTATCGCCCGACTAAAGGTAATCCAAATCCCGATAACGTTTTGGTTAAAATATTGCTCAATGAAGCAGAAACTACGCTGCCTGTTAAAGCGTATAACGGCCCTTACTACAAGTGGTCTGACGTGCGAAAATATTATCTCGATAAGCTAAACTCGTTCTCTTCTCGTTTCGAGCGTTAACATCCTCTCCCTGCTAAAAGCTCAATTTTCAACCTATTTGTTGCCGCTTTTAGCTTTTTTGCTTATCTTTGTTACATTAACTAAAACAAACTAATCTTATTTAGGTATCATGATAAAGAAAACCTTTTTAGCATTGTTTGGCGCTGCAGCTATCGCCGCTTCAGCAGCTGTCCCTTCTACTACTGTCACTTGGACTAATTTGGGCAATGTTATTGACGATAGTGGCGAGTATTTTGTGCAACGTTTTACTGTTAAAGGCAATCTTGATTTTAAACGCTTGGCTTTCAATATCGTTGCGCGTCCAATGAAACCGCTCAATCCGGCTGACACTATTGTCGAAATCTGTCCCGGATATTATTATATCGGCTCTCCTCGTTTAAACTCGGGCGCCGATTCTATTAATATTGACATCCGCTCTTGGGGCGCTTTACAAAAAATTGCTTTCGCCCCCGACGGTGTACATCGTGTAAACTTCAACGGCACTACCGATCCCGTTGAGTTCGTGCGCCTTCCATTCTCTAATCCTGACCAGTGGAGCACTTCTAAGTCTGACGGCATGCCCTATGGCCCTCAAGTTTACGAACTTAATGAGTCTTTGCAAACTGACTGGACTCCAACCATGTTTGACATCGTGCCTTCATTCAAAAAGGTCACTCTAACGGGTGGCGAAGCTCTGCTAGGCAAACTTGAGGTGGTTAATATCAACCCCGAAAACCCCGACTATTTCAAAGCTACTATCAACAATGGTAGTTTCGTACTCGAGTGTCGCAAAGATCGCGCTTTGGCTACGGCTATTAGACTATTCAGTAAAGTTTTCGATAAATACAAAGGTCAAAAGGTGCCTAACGTTGTCATTGAAGACTGGCCCGATATGCAGTGGCGCGGCATACATATCGACATCTCTCGCAATTATCAAACTCCCGAGACAATGAAAAATGTGCTCGGGCTTATGGCTGTCAATGGCCTTAATCGTCTACATTTCCACTTCTCTGACGACGAGGCTTGGCGCCTTGAAATTCCAGGACTCCCTGAGCTGACGACTTTGGCTGCTCGCCGTGGCTATTCTGAAAATGGTGAGACTGACCACTTGTATCAAATATATGCCGGCGATGGCAATCCTAACACTCTTGGCAACTGCTCTAACGGTTATTGGACCCGCGGCGACTTTGTTAATTTCTTGCGCGTTGCTAAAGAACTTGGCATTGAAGTGCTCCCCGAAATTGAATCGCCCGGACACGCCCGCGCTGCCATAAAAGCTATGGAGCTCAGACATCTTAACGGTGACGATACTTATCGTCTAATCCACGATGGCGATACTTCTAAATATCGCTCTGCTCAAGACTATCACGATTGTGTTATGAATCCGGCGCTCCCCGGCCCCTACAAGTTTATGGCTAAAGTCATCGACGAAATTGTGAAAATGTATGCCGAAGCCGGTGTGCACCTCATGGGCATACACATTGGTGGCGACGAAGTGCCTAACGGCGCTTGGGGTGGCTCGCAAGTTGCTCAAGATTTCATGAAAGAACATGGCCTTAACGGCGAGAGTGCTCTCCATGCTTATTTTGTGCGCCAAATGGCTAAAATACTTAAAGAACGCGACCTCCCAATGTTCGGTTGGGAAGAAATCGCCGTAGGTCATGGCGCTGATTTTGACGCTGAGGTCGCTCCTACTGTTGGTGGCGTTAACTGCTGGCACTCTACTCCCGAAGCTGCTATCGCTGCTCTCAAAGGCGGCTATCCCGTCATTTTGAGCAATGTCAACCGCTTCTATTTAGACCTGACTTATTCTTGGCACCCCGCTGAGCCGGGTTTGGTTTGGGGCGGTGTCCTCGACGAATTTAAATCGCTCGAAGGCTATCCCTCTAAATTGTGCCCTGTCGACCCCGATAGCGTGTCGGCTAAGGTCTTAGGCATACAAGGTCAAGTGTGGTCAGAAACTTTGCGCTCTCCGCAAATGCTCTTCGAGTATATGTTGCCTAAAGCCCTTGGTTTGGTTGAACGTGCTTGGAACAACGAGCCTACATACACCCGTCAACAATTCAATAAACTCATTGGCGAAAAAGAACTTCCTCTATATGCCGAAGCACTTAAAACTCCGGTGCACATGCGTCAACCCGGCATTAAAATTATTGACAATAAAGTTTATATGAACGCTGCTTATTCCGGCGGTCAAATTCGATATACTCTAGATGGCTCAGAGCCCAATGAACAATCTGCTCTCTACACAGAGCCTTTTGATTTCGTTCCCGGAAGCAAGGTCCGCGCTCGTTACTATCGCAATAACAGCGCTTCAGTGACTACGCATCTCAGCCGCTATTAATTATTAGTTTTATTACAATGAATCCTCAAACTAAACTTAATAAATATATTTTACAGGCAATTCGTGAAAATTGGAATAGCCCCGCTTTCTCCGACTTTCAAGGCGATTCGTTCTCCTTTGCCGAAGTCGCTACGCATATTGCCAAAATACATTTATTGTTTCAAAAGTCGGGTATTAAATCCGGAGATAAAGTAGCTCTGTGCGCTCGCAATTCTTCGCGTTGGGCTATTGCCGCGCTTGCAACCATAACCTATGGTGCCGTTGCTGTGCCTATCTTGCACGATTTTAAACCCGACACCATCCACCATCTCGTTAACCACAGCGATGCGCGTGTGCTTTTCGCCGACTCTCACACTGTGAAAAATCTCAATACCGACGAGATGCCGGCTTTACAATTTGGCGTGCTTATTAATGACTATTCGCTTTTTGTTTGCCGTAACGACGATGCTGCAAAAACCAGAGAATCTATTGACAAACTCTTCGATTCTCAATTCAATGGCGCGTTTAATGCCGATAACCTCAATTTTGTTGATGTTGACCCTGATGCTTTAACTCTCATAAATTATACTTCCGGCTCTACCGGCTTTTCTAAGGGTGTGATGCTCAGTGAGAGAGCTCTATGGTCAAACTTGCAATATTGCATTGACGGCTTAAATTTCCTATATCCCGGCGACCGCATGGTGAGCATGCTACCTCTTGCTCACATGTTTGGCTTTATGGTTGAAATGATACATCCATTTGCTAAAGGTTGTCACATCACGTTCTTGGCTCGTACGCCGTCTCCAAAGATTATTCTCGATGCTTTTGCTGAGGTAAAACCTAAACTTATTGTTGCAGTGCCTCTCATCATCGAAAAAATTATCAAGGGTCGCATTTTCCCAATGCTTGAACAACCTAAGCTTAAGTTCCTGCTAAAACTGCCAATTGTAAATAATATCATTTACAGAAAAATCAAATCTAAAATTATTGATGCTTTTGGCGGCAATCTTCTTGAACTTATTCTTGGTGGCGCTGCTGTCAATAAAGATGTTGAGCTATTCCTCCGCCGCATCAAATTCCCATTTACTGTCGGATATGGCATGACTGAGTGTGGTCCGCTAATCTCTTATTGCCCATGGGCGAAACAACGCGAGCAATCGTGTGGCCGTATCGTTGACCGTATGCAAGTGCGCACCGATAGCGATAACCCTGCTGTTACTCCCGGCGTGCTCTGGGTGCGTGGCGATAACGTGATGCAAGGCTATTACAAAAACGAAGAAGCTACTAATTCGGTTATTCGCGATGGCTGGATGAACACAGGTGATATTGTTAATGTTGATGCCGATGGTTATATTTACATCCGTGGTCGTGATAAAAATATGATTCTCGGCCCTTCAGGTCAAAATATCTATCCCGAAGAAATTGAGCAAATTCTAAACAATTTACCTTTTGTTAGTGAGTCTATTGTTATTGATTCTGGCGAAGGCAAACTTGAAGCTCTCATACATCCCGATTATGATAGTGCCGAAAAACAAGGCTTGACTACAGAACAAATCGCTGATCAAATGCGCCAAAATATCACGCAATTGAATACTCAATTGCCCGCATATTCTAAAGTATCAGGCTTGCGTATCTTCGAAGAAGAATTTGAAAAAACGCCTAAACGCTCTATTAAGCGATTCTTGTATCAGCATTAATATTTACTTGCTATGAGTGAACAAATGCAGTGGCCATTGCTTATCAATGACAAACGTTTCGGTTTGGAACATTATCACGACCCGCGAAAGGGCAGTCAGCGCAGCGATTTTCGCCGCGACTATGATAGACTGGTCTTTTCGTCGCCTTTTCGTCGCTTGCAAAATAAAACCCAGGTTTTTCCTCTGCCGGGTAGCATTTTCGTGCACAACCGCCTAACTCACTCTATGGAGGTCTCTTGCGTAGGTAAGTCAATGGCTGACGAAATTGCATCAACTTTGCGCTCTAAATATGCCCAATGTGATTGGGTTGAAGTCTTTTCGCACCTTGGCGATATTGTCGCTGCTGCATGTTTAGCTCACGACTTAGGCAACCCTCCTTTTGGACACTCCGGCGAAAAGGCTATCTCTACTTTCTTTAGCGAGGGTGGGGGACATCATCTACAATCGCTCCTCTCTGTGCAACAGTGGGCTGACTTAACGCATTTCGAAGGCAATGCTAATGCCTTGCGTGCTCTCACTCACCAATTTCGCGGACGCCGCCCCGGTGGCTTCGCCATGACTTATAGCACTCTGGCTTCTATCGTTAAGTATCCGCATAGCTCTCTTTTGGCTGGCAAAAAAGGCAAATTCGGCTTCTTTGAAAGCGAACGCGACACTTTCCTTAAGATTGCCGATGAGTTGGGCTTATTGCGTTTGTCGTCTCCTGATGGAACATTGCTTTATGCTCGCCATCCGTTAGTCTATATTGTCGAAGCGGCTGACGATATTTGCTATGAAGTTATGGACCTTGAGGACGCTCATAAATTGAAAATTCTTACAACTAAAGAGGTTATTGACACTCTGTTGGCTTATTTCGATGACGATCGTCGTGCTCACGTGCAAAAAGTTATGGAGCGAGTTGAAGATCCTAACGAGAAAATCGGCTACTTGCGCTCTTGTGTGGTCGGTACGTTGGTCAACAGATGCGCCGAAACGTTTATCGCTAACGAACAGCTAATTTTGCAAGGCCGTTTCGAGGGCTCTCTGCTAAACAATATTAACGATTTGGAGCGTTCGGCTTACGAAAAGTCGTGTGAGCTCTCTTGGCATAAAATTTACTGCGCTCCCGATGTTGTTGACATCGAACTTGCCGGTAATCGCATCATAACTTTCCTCCTCGAAAAGTTAACCGATGCTGTTATGCATCCCGAATTAAATTATTCGCGGTTATTGTTGTCAAGAGTACCTCAACAGTACGATGTTACTGCTCCAGATGTTTATAGCCGTTTGCAAGCCGTGGTCGATCATGTGTCGGCTATGACCGATGTTTATGCTCTTGACCTTTACCGCAAACTTAATGGTATGAGCCTCCCTGCTGTTTAATTTGTCTTTTATTTGTGATGAAGAAATTATTGATATCTCTTTTATTCTCTGTATTTGCTATCTCTTTAGCCTTTGCCAAGTCGTACACTGTTGACGAAGTGCCAAATTTGCAATTGTCTGATTCCACGAAGTTGGTCTCAAACCCTGACGGCATTTTATCTGCTGACGCCGAAGCTCAAATTAATAAAATGCTACTCGATATACGCCGCAAAACAACCTGTGAGGTTGCTATGGTTGTTATCGACGATATGGCCGATGATACGGATATCGATAATTTTGCCACTGACCTCTTCTCTAAATGGGGCTTAGGCAAAAAAGACAAAGACAATGGTGTGCTTATCGTTGTGGCTAAAGACGCTCACAAATATGTTATTCGCACCGGATATGGCGCTGAAGGTGTTCTCCCCGATGTAGTCTGCGGACGCATTGGCCGTCGCATTATGGCACCGGCATTCCGCGAAAATGACTATGACGGCGGTCTCATTAAAGCCACCCAAAACATTCAGCAAATAATGACAGACCCCGAAGTGCGCGATGAACTCATGTCGCAACTAAGTGGTGAAGATGATGATTTCACTTTTGCCGATTTTATGTATTTATATCTTGTCTTCGCTTTAGTAATCACTGCATTTTCGGCTGGTTGGGTACTTCTGGTTTGGCTCCAAAATAAAGACAAAGATAGACATGAAAAATATAGATTGTTGCGCAAGTTCCAACCTCTTTCAGGTTACGCTGCTTTCGCTTGTTTGGCTCTGCCATTGCTGCTATATTTCCCTCTAAAATATATGCTCAATAAATGGCGTAATGGCCATCATGCTTGCCCTAACTGCGGCGCAACAATGCAGAAACTCGACGAGGAAACCGACAACAACTATTTAACCCCGGTGCAAGATCGCGAGGAGCAACTTAATTCTGTTGACTATGACGTGTGGCTTTGCCCGAGTTGTGGCGAAACCGACGTATTTCCTTATGTGAATCCGGAAAGCTCTTTAACCGTATGCCAAAATTGTGGCGCTCGTGCTTGCCGCTTAATTAGCGATCGCATCATTGCCCAGCCAACATCGCATAGCGTTGGATATGGCGAGCGACAATATGAATGTCTAAATTGTGGCAAAATCACCAAACGACCATATAAAATCCCCGTTTCTGATACTCCGGTAGTAATTATTCCCGGAGGCGGCGGATTCCGTAGCTCCGGAGGCGGCGGATTCGGAGGCGGTGGCTTCGGCGGCGGCATGACCGGCGGCGGTGGCGCTTCCGGTGGCTGGTAATCACTCCCTCACTCAGTTTTTATACGCTGATATTATGAAAAGAACCATATTTGTGTTGGCTTTAGTATTCTCAATCTTCTTTATAAGTTGTTCTGACAGATCAGCTTCTTTTGAAGATCAAGGTGTCTGGATTAAGCTAAAAAATGGCGAGGATTGCGATGGGTACTTAAGAAAAGACAATAACATATATGGATTGAATTTGCCTGATAAAAATGATTATCACTACTTTGATCCGCTAACAGATGTGGATATTACAACTTTCGAAGTGTGTAAAGGAAGCGGTGGATATGCTAAAGACAAAAATAGAGTGTATTATCCAGTAGTGGTAACATGCGAAGATGCATACGAATATAGTGGTTGCTACTTCGAAGAATATGTAATAGAGGGCGCAGACCCCGCTACTTTCAAATATCTTGGCGATGGATATGCAGTCGATAAAAATAATATGTATCGATACGGAGAAATGATACCATGGAGAAGTATCGAAACAGAACTAAGTAAACAATAGTATGTAACAACGGCTAAGACCAACATGCGATTTCAATACTTACCGCTCAAAGCTACCTATATGAGATATTTAATTATAATGCTTTCATTGTTATTCTTTGCCTGTTCAAAAAATTCAGATAAATCAGGATTGAATAGTATGGATTATGAACTATTCAATGGCACACATGCAGAAGTATTGGCAGAAGCAGTAAAAAAAGGAGACACTCTATTAATAAAGGACGAAATATTGAGCAAGCATATTACTATTGATATAAAAAATACCGAATATGGCACGACACTATTGATGATGGCAACTTATCATAACAATATCGAATCCGCTAAATGTCTATTAGAATTGGGCGCAAATCCCAATCTATATAATGATACAACAAAATTGTGGGGTGAAAACTCGGTTCTTATTGCGTCAAGAAGAAAGACCCCCTCTCCGGAAATGCTTCGGTTGCTTTTATCTTATGGTGGTGATCCTAATTCTCAGACCAAAGGCGTAAAATATAGTAATGACAGAAGACTAATTCCTATGCGAGATTTTGCATTACAAGTTGCATCCGCATATTCCATAGAAAAAGTGAAAATACTACTAAAGGCAGGTGCGGATATTAATAAAATTGGAGATGATTCAAACTCTTCAGCAATTATATCGGCAATTGCACATAATCAGATGGAGATTCTTTTATTTCTGCTTGAAAATGGAGCAGACTATACAATGAAATACCCAAAGGTCGATCAGGCTGAGGATACCATCGAAAACGAACGCGACATTCTTGATGAGCTTAGAAACCTAAACTACCCTCTGAATTCAGAGATGTATCACAAAAAGATGAAAGTTGTGAAGTTTCTAAAAACGAAAGGTTTAGATTATTCAAAATCACCTATTCCGGATTGGGTAGTAAAATGGGCGCAAAAAGAATATCCGAATAATTGGAAGGAATATACATCCACTTATTAAGTGTTGACTGCTTAGCTTTTATACGCACTGCTACACGGCTTTTCGTAGCTCGAATGACTACCTCTTGTTAGTCAACCCATTCGCTGAGCTCTCTTTTCGATGGACCGTGCGATATTATAGTTGCCTTTTTGCAGTATGCACAAAATGGCACCGGACGCATTCGCAGCCGTTTTATCTCCTTAAAATCGCGCAACTTGTCTACTTCTATGTAGTCTCCGTTTTCCCATTTAAACTCGCATCCGAAAGTCTTGTTGATATGGGTTATGCAGCCACTAATTGAGCACGGAAATATCTTGCCGTCAATTATTGATACGCATCCAAAGTTATCGCACCTGAAGTGCGACACCCATTTGTTTTGTGACTTTGTGCTATCTAACCCGAAGCGGAAAAATGAATTCTCTTTTGTGCGGTCTCCGAAAATTTGCACTTTCACTCCTTTGTCTTTGCAAAGTGTCTCCACTGCATCATAATCAAACTTTATAGGGTAGCGAGTGAGCGATATTATTGCGTCTGTTTCTCGACACGTTTCCCAAAATGCTTCTTCCATTTTGGGCAGTTTTATGCCGTTCGTATATATTTGCAATTGATTTTTGGGGAAATATTTTTTCACCAATCGCATTGCTTCAATTAATTGCGGATACAACAACGTCTCGCCTCCAATCAAATATACGTCTTCAAGCAATTGAAAATTTTTAGCCTTTGCTATCAATGACATATCATGCTCTAATTGTTGAAGTGGTTCGTATTCTGCCGGTACTAACGACGAATAGTGGGTGCAACTTTTGCAGTTCAAGTTGCAATGATCTGTTACAACAAACTCTATGTGTAGGGGTCTTTGGGCTTTATATTTGATTGTGCTTATTGCTTGCTTTATGCGAAATAAAATACTCATGGCTATTGTATGGTAAGTGAAACGGGGCAGTGATCGCTGCCCATGATTGATGTATGTATAGATGCGTCGGTTACGCGGTCAATTAGTCTGTTTGAAACAAGGAAGTAGTCAATACGCCATCCGATATTCTTTTGTCGTGCACTAAATCGGTAGCTCCACCACGAGAATTCTTGCTCTTCGGGGTGTAAATGCCTAAAGGTATCGGTGAATCCGGCATTTAATAATCGAGTGAACGCTTCGCGCTCTTCATCGCTGAATCCCGGATTCTTGCGGTTTGCTGCCGGATTTTTTAGGTCTATTTCGTTGTGGGCAACATTCATATCACCACAAACTATCACCGGTTTTTTCTTATCGAGTGCGCACAGATAATTCATGAAGTCCTCTTCCCAAGCCAAGCGATAGTCAAGACGTGCCAGCTCGCTCTGAGCATTTGGAGTGTAGACATCTACCATATAAAATTCGTCAAACTCTAATGTGACAACTCTGCCTTCGTGGTCATGTTGATCTATGCCTATGCCTGTTGTGATAGATATAGGTTTCTTGCGTGTGAATATTGCGGTGCCGCTATATCCTTTTTTATCGGCATAGTTCCAATACGAGTCGTATCCGTCAAATGATAAATCTATTTGACCCTCGCTGAGCTTTGTCTCTTGTAAACAAAAAATGTCGGCATCGAAGTTTGTGAAGATTTCTTCAAAACCTTTTTTTACAACGGCACGCAAGCCATTGACGTTCCATGACACTAATTTCATGACTTATAGTGATTTTTTTTAGTTGTTATCTAATTATTGGCCATTCAAATTTGCGAAGCTTTTGTTCGAGTTCTTCTTCGCGGCCATTGGTATATTCGTTTACCAGCGCGTGAAAGCGCGGTGAGTGGTTCATCTCTTTTAGGTGCGCTAATTCGTGGCATATCACATAGCGACGCAATTCTTCAGGCAAAAATGCCAACCGTGAGCTTAGCGAAATGATTTTGCGCGTCGAACAACGTCCCAGTGTGCGTGCACCGTTTGAAATTACGTAATGTGCCGGATATATTCCTAATCGTTTGCTCTCATCTTCAGCTATTTCAAGCACCAGCTTTGGCGCGTGATATTGCGATATCTTGCATATAATTCTGCTGATGCTTTGCTCTACAGTTGTCAAGCTAAAATCTATATCTTTCGAAATGCGTACCACACACGGCGTTTCATCAAAATGGCACGAAATATGGTCTGCCCTTTCTAGTGAGGCTTCAATTACTATGTGCAAACTCTCAAGGTCTATGTGCTGACCATCGTAGTATCGTGTTTTCGGCTTTGTCTGTTTTAACGATTCGCGCCATCCATTGAGCACTTCGTTGTATCTCTCAACTGTAACTCCTTTCGGTACGGTTACCTGCAAAGCCGAGCCTTTCCATCTCGCTCTGAAACTTCTGGCATTTGAGCGTACTACTATGTGTATTACGCCCAGTTCTTTGTCTCTATAGCTTTGCGAAATTATGTATCCCATCAGTTGAACATCAGTTTGTTGCGTAACACATCTTGAAATTGACAGCCATTAAGTTGCACTATCAATGTGCTAAAATTGGCTTTGCGCAGTGTTACCTCCGAATCAAACGGAATTGTGGTCGATCTGCCGTCTAACGTCAGGCGAAATGTGTGGCCGCGGCCGCTAACCCTTATGTTAAGCTCTGAGGTGTCGCTAATCACCAACGGTCGCATTCCCAGTGAGTGCGCTGCTATTGGCGAGACAACCCATACCGGGGCGGTTGGCTGCAATATCGGCCCTCCTACCGACAGATTGTATGCTGTGCTGCCCGTTGGCGTTGCAACAATAAGTCCGTCTGCTTTATAGAGTGTGAGCTCTTTGCCATTAAGAAATGCGTGAGCCGAAATGATTGATGCTGTGTCGTCTTTTGACATTACCACCTCATTGAGCGCATATTGCCATCCTCGCACACTCGGGCTACAAACCTCAATCAGCGTGCGTCGCTCTATTGCGTAATTTCCTGCCAACATATCGTCTACAAAGTCGCTAACTTGGTCTATAGTCACTGCCGACAGATAGCCCAAGTTGCCGGTATTTATCCCAACTATGGGCACTTCTGCATTGCCTACCCATGCCGCTGTACGCAAAAACGTGCCATCGCCGCCTATGCTCAACACCAGGTTTGCATCGTTAGGAAAAATTTCCTCAGCCGTTACTCCGGGTAATGATAATCCCAAATCTGCGGTGAGGTGGTTGTACAGTTTCGGACACATCACGAGCTCAACGTTGCTCAATGCCAAGCAACGCAGCAATGCTTTTACTGAGTTGGCGTAGGGCGCTTGGCGTCTACTGCCGTATATGGCTATTTTCATCTGATGCCGGTGTTAGAGTTTGTTAGATTTGTAAGAAACGTTCTAATGCTGAAATTGTGCGCTCTTCGTCTTCTTTGGCGTCGTCTGTTCCCTCTGAAGAGCTTTCGCCTACGGGTATTACTACATAGCCGTAACGCTCAAGCGAGCGTATCACCGACTCTTTGTTACGGTGCTCCACGCGCAAGTCAACAACTATGTTGTTGTCGTCAACTATGTCTGAGGTCACGTTTAGGTTTAGCACATGGGCGTCACAGTCTTCCACCGCGCGTGATATTCGCGATGCACTGTAATCTGCCCGGTTGCATAGCACTTCAAAACGGCAAGAATCGGGGTTTTGAGGATAAAGTCGCATTAAATCGCTCATAATATTGTATTTTGACGCCAAATTGTTTCGCAGTTTTATTTATTCTGACTATTTTTGTACTCTAAATTCAAATACAAATATACAAACAATTATTTAAACATCATCCAAAATTAAATATAAACAACAGAATAACCACTGTTGTTTCACATAAAACAATGACTTATTTAAGTGTAAACGTCAATAAAATAGCTACTTTGCGCAACGCTCGTGGTGAAAACAACCCCGATGTGCTTAAAGTCGCTACTGATTGTGAAGCTTTTGGTGCACAGGGCATTACTGTGCATCCGCGCCCTGATGAGCGTCACATCCGCCGTGCCGATGTATATGACCTACGCGGCATCCTCAAAACCGAATTTAATATCGAAGGTAATCCAACTCCTGAATTCGTTGAACTAGTGTTGCGCGTGCGCCCCGAGCAAGTTACTTTGGTGCCCGACTCTGCCGATGCTATTACTTCTAGCGCCGGTTGGAATGTCGACGAAAATTTCGACTTCCTTTGCGAAGTCGTTGAGCGTTTCCGCGATGCCGGCATCCGCACCTCAATTTTTGTCGACCCAAATGTTGAGACTATCCGCTTGGCTGCAAAAACCGGTGCCGACCGCGTGGAGCTTTACACCAAACCCTATGCCGATAATTACGCTAACAACCGTGATGCCGCTGTCGCTCCTTACGTCGAAGCTTCTAAAGCTGCTCACAACCTCGGTCTGGGTGTAAATGCCGGTCACGATTTAAGCCTCGAAAACCTCGAGTTCTTCCACGACTCCGTGCCATACCTCAACGAAGTCTCTATCGGTCATGCCCTTATTTGCGACGCTTTGTACTTAGGTCTTGAAGAAACAATTAAACGCTATCGCGCTTGTTTAGCAAAAAAATAATTTTAATGCCAATCATATAAAAACTTAATCATTTCAAAAACTATGCTACTATTAGATACCACAACCGGTCCCGAACTTTCTCTTTGGCAGCTCTGCTTGGACGGCGGCTGGATTATGATCGTTCTCGCTATTTTGTTAGTTGTCTGCATATACGTGTTCATCGAACGCGCAATTGTTATTGGTACTGCATCTCGCCAAGACGAAACTTTTATGCAACGCATCAAAGACTACATCCACGAAGGCGAAATTGAAAGCGCCGAAAACCTTTGCCGCTCTACAAACAGCCCTTACTCTCGCTTGATAGCTAAAGGTATTTCGCGCATCGGACGTCCCATGAACGACGTCCTCGTGACTATCGAAAATACAGGTAACATCGAAGTTGCCGCTCTCTCTAAAGGCTTCACTTGGTTGGCTACTATAGCAGGTGCAGCTCCCATGATTGGTTTCTTGGGCACTGTAATCGGTATGGTCGAATCTTTCTATGCCATCTCTCAAAGCGGTAGCTCTGCTCAAATCGGCGACTTCGCCGGCGGCATTTACACTGCTCTTGTAACAACTGTTGCCGGTCTTATTGTCGGCATTGTTGCTATGTTTGCCTACAACTACTTGGTAGGCCGCTTAAATAAAGTTATGAACCGTCTTGAGGCTCGCACTATGGACTTCATGGACCTCCTCAACGAGCCCGCTCGTAAATAAAACCTATTAGCTAACTCTAAATATTTTAAGTCAATGGCTTTAAAACGTCAACAAAGCGTGCTTTCCACTTTTTCCATGTCGTCTATGACCGACGTGGTTTTCTTGCTGCTCGTTTTCTTCATGGTGACGTCAACATTCATCTTCCCCACAGCGCTCGAAGTGAATTTGCCGCAAAGCACCGAGCAAACGCAGCTCAAGCCCATGACACGCGTTTATGTGATGGCTGATAGTACTCTTTGGGGCGCATACGACGATGCTGAGCCCACTCAACTCGCTAATAGCGCTGCCCTTGTCGAATTCCTCAAACAAGTGCAAGAGCAAGACCCCGAGAGTGGCATCGCTGTTTACGGTGATGCTGCTGCCTCTTACGGTCGCATCATCGACGTGCTCAACCTTGGTGCCGAAAACGATTTAAAGATGGTCTTGGCCACTACTCCTCGCCCAATGCCCTCTGCTACTCCCGAAAACTCTACTTCAACTAACCCCCAATGAAACGGTCTAAGGAAATATCGGCTTTAATTACAACCTTCATCGTTGCTCTCATAGCGATGTGGCTCGTTACTGCCAAATTGCATTGGAATCCTTCTAAACCCTGGCCGCCTGAGCCCGAGCCTTACATTGAGCTCGCTCAAGAGGAGGAAACTTTCGTTGAACCTGAGCCTATCCCTCTCCCCGAAAAAACTCCCGGCGACTTAGCTGCTCCGGCTAAACTCGAAGAGCCTTCGCACGTCGATAGCAAACTTGCCCCCGAAACCGGTACTTCTCTCGAAAACGTCGGCAAAAAAGCTACCCCCGCTAAAGAGGTCACCACCAAGAAGGAGTCGCCCGTGAAAGTAGAGAAGAAGGAACAACCAAAAACGCAAGGTCCCGCTGTCGACACTAAAAAGCAAGAACAAGAGGCTACAGCTAAAAAAACTAATGCCTCTGTTAGCAATGCTTTCGCTAATGCCTCGGCTAAAAATAATGCCAATAACGGTAAAAACGACGATGGCAAAAGCGGTCGCCCCGATGGCAAAACCGATTCTGCCGGTCCTTCTAACTCCAACTCTGTCACCTCGGGCGTGCAAAAAGGCACCGTAGGCGGTGGATGGATGTTCCCCGAATATAGCAAAAACATTTCTTCGTCGGTAACCGGATCTGTTGTGCTCTCGCTTACTATCGACAGCACAGGTAGAGTCACCAGCGCCAAAGTCGTTGGCGGCAAAGCTCCCGCCGGCAGTAACAGCGCCGTGCAACAGCGTTGCATCGCTGAAGCAAAAAGCAAGCGTTTCACCCGCAAGGCAGGCACTGATGCCCCCGAAGAAGCTACTGCAACACTCACATTTATCTTTAAATAAAACTATTACTAACCTCGAATATTTAACACTACAAAATACAACGATATGACCAAATTCAAACGTACACTCATCACCACCGCTTTGCCCTATGCAAACGGACCGGTGCACATCGGTCACTTAGCCGGTGTTTACGTTCCTGCCGACATTTATGCCCGTTACTTGCGTATGAACGGACAAGAATGTTTTTTAGTCGGTGGTAGCGACGAGCATGGAGTGCCCATCACTATTAAGGCTAAAGCCGAAGGTGTTACCCCTCAAGACATCGTTGACCGTTATCACAAAATCATCAAAGACTCGTTTGAAGAATTGGGCATTTCGTTCGATGTGTATTCGCGCACTACAAGCGATATCCACTCTGAAACTGCATCCGAATTTTTCAAACGTCTATACGATAAAGGCGAATTTGTAGAGCGCACATCTATGCAGCTCTACGACGAAAAAGCTAACCAATTCCTTGCCGACCGCTACGTCACCGGTGAGTGCCCTCATTGCCACAACCCGCGCGCCTATGGCGACCAATGCGAAGCTTGCGGCACTTCATTAAATGCAACTGACCTCATCAATCCCACCAGCGCCATCACCGGCAACAAACCCGTGTTGCGCGAAACAAAACACTGGTATTTGCCTCTCGACAAATGGGAACCAAAATTGCGTGAGTGGATCCTCGAAGGTCACAAAGAGTGGAAAACTAACGTATATGGCCAATGCAAATCGTGGTTAGACCTTGGCTTGCAACCACGTGCAGTGTCGCGCGACCTCGATTGGGGTGTTCCCGTGCCCGTCGAAGGTGCCGAAGGTAAAGTGCTTTACGTGTGGTTTGATGCGCCTATCGGTTACATCTCTAACACCAAAGAAGCTTTGCCCGACTCTTGGCAAACTTGGTGGAAAGACCCCGAAACTCGCATCATAAACTTCATCGGTAAAGACAACATCGTATTCCACTGCATCGTCTTCCCCGCTATGTTGATGGCTTACGGCGACAACTATCAGCTCCCTGACAATGTCCCCGCTAACGAGTTCCTCAACCTCGAAGGCGATAAAATCTCTACCTCGCGCAATTGGGCTGTTTGGTTGCACGAATATTTGGTAGATTTCCCCGGCAAGCAAGATGTACTCCGCTACGTCCTCACCGCAAACGCTCCCGAAACCAAAGACAACGACTTCACTTGGCGCGACTTCCAAACCCGCAACAACAGCGAGTTGGTTGCCATCCTTGGCAACTTCGTTAACCGTGCCGTTGTCCTCACTCACAAATATTTCAACGGCGTTGTGCCCGCTGCCGGCGAATTGCTCGACATCGACAAACAAGTGCTCGACGAAATCAAGCAAATCAAAAAAGCTCTCTCTGACAATATCGAGACTTTCCACTTCCGCGATGCCCTCAAAGAAGCTATGAACATTGCTCGTGCCGGTAATAAATACTTGCAAGAAACCGAGCCCTGGAAATTGGCGAAAACCGATATGGCGCGTGTTGAGACTGTCCTCAACGTCGCTTTGCAAATCTGTGGCGACATCGCTGTTGCCTTTGAACCTTTCACCCCGTTCATGGTTGGCAAGCTTTCTAAAATGCTTCAACTCGAAAACCTCACTTGGGATATGCTTGGCGCTGACAACTTAGTCGCTGCCGGCACTAAACTCGGCGAGGCGCAACTCCTCTTCGAAAAAATTGAAGATGCCGCTATTGATGCTCAAATTAAACGTCTCGAAGACAACAAAAAAGCTAATGCGCTCAAATCGTGGAAACCTGCCGAGCAGCAACCCGACGTTGACTTTGAGTCGTTCATGAAAGCCGACTTGCGCGTTGGCACTGTCCTTGAGTGCGAACGTGTGCCAAAAGCCGACAAGCTCCTCAAGTTCCTCATCGACGACGGCATGGAGAAACGTACCATCGTGTCAGGCATTGCAAAATACTATCAACCCGAAGACCTCGTCGGCAAGCAAGTATGTTTCATCGCAAACTTGCCCGCGCGCAAACTTAAAGGCGTTGTTTCGCAAGGCATGATTCTCTCTGCCGAAGACCGCGACGGACGCTTGGTTGTTATGGGCCCGACTGCTCCCGTTGCTCCCGGCGCTCAAGTAAAATAATAACGTACACATATATAATATATATAAAGTAATATGAACACGCCTCGCATTCTCATAATTTACACCGGAGGCACTATCGGCATGATTGAAGACCCGAAAACTCGGGCCCTCAAGCCCTTCGATTTTGCTCACTTAATCGACAATGTGCCTAAAATTAAGATGCTTGACTATGAGATTGACAATATCCAGTTCACGTCGCCTATCGACTCTAGTGACATGGATATCTCGCATTGGCAAGATATGGCTCGTCATATCGCCGAAAACTATGACCATTACGATGGTTTCGTGGTGCTTCACGGTACTGACACCATGGCTTATACCGCCTCTGCTTTGTCTTTTATGTTGCGAGGCCTCACCAAACCGGTGATCATTACCGGTTCGCAGCTCCCTATTGGCGAGGTGCGTACCGATGGCGAAGAAAACCTCATCACTGCACTACAAATTGCCGCTGCCCGCGACGCGGACGGCGGCGCCATGGTGCGTGAGGTGGCTATACTCTTCGAAAATTATCTGTGGCGTGGTTGCCGTGCTACTAAACGTAGCGCCGACAATTTCAACGCCTTTAAAAGCAACAACTATCCACCTTTGGCAAAGATTGGTTTGGGCATCGAATACCAGTACGATGCTTTGGCGCGCCCGTCAATCAACAACAAACTACATGTCGAGTACAACTTCGAACAGTCGGTTATTGTTATTGACCTTTTCCCCGGCCTAAGCGAGCCCGTGCTTAAGCACATGCTTGCTACCCCCGGTGTTAAGGGCATTGTCCTCCGCACCTACGGCGCCGGAAACGGCCCCACTTCCGACTGGTTTATTAATGCCATCTCTCAAGCTATTGCCAACGGCATAATTGTTGTTAATGTCACCCAATGCGTTAACGGTTCGGTTCGCGCTAACCGATATGTCGCCGGCGACCTCCTTTCGGGCACCGGTGTTATTTCCGGTTACGATATGACCTTCGAGGCTGCCATCACTAAAATGATGAGCCTTTTCGGCCGTGGATTAAACCATAACGAAGTCCTCTTGCACATGGCTCGCCCTATTTGCGGCGAGATGACCATCAAGTGAAAAAATGTCGGCTTTTGCCGACGTTGCCCCAACGGCACTCTTCCCTTAAGTGTGCTTCCCCTCTTCAGCGCAGCCATTGCGCAATCTCTATGAAGTATATCATCTTATTATTGTAAAGCTTGTAAATCCTATAATTCTCTAACAAACGATATACCTTATCCGTGATTGGCTAGCTTCGTACGATGTATACAACATTACTAACTGTTTTTTTATAACCAATTAAAAAGATTAATTACTTACATTTAAAAACGACCTTATTTCACTTATGAAATTATTTAATCATTTAGTAGTGGCGTCGTGCATGTGCGCCACCTCATTCTCTGCGTTTGCCGACGATTTCTATCTTAACAACACCTGGAACTGGGGCGATCTTTCTAACGCTACCAAATTCACAGAGATAAGTACCGACAACGACGGCAATACTACTTATCAAGCTATGGTAGGACGCCTAAATGCCTATTCTGTAGACTATCGCGCAAATTACTATTTGATGAGTGTAGATTCTAAAGAGAACAAAACCTATTATAATGTGTCAGATGGTTTGAAAACTGTCTCTGAAGCCGATCTTGTAAACGGTAAAATCGAAGGCTTAGGTACTGATTCCCAAGGCTTAGAAAATCTCGATTACGAAGGCATAACATTCACCGGTTTTACCACCGGTACCTATGCTTCTGATAACTTCCAATCTTACTTTGAAGGTTACGTTGGTGAACCCGTGAAACACATGCTGCTAACATTAGTAGTCGATAAAGACGGAAATGTCGTTTCGTTGAATTTCAAAAAGCCTACCGATTATAATATTCCCGTCGGTTTGCCAACTTATCTCGTCGTTCAACCATCAAATACACCGTTGGTGAAAACAGGTTCCTATGCCTACAGTGCTCACTTCGATAAATTAACCGGCTCGGTCCGTATTACTGATACTACCGATTCCAATATCAACTGCTTGAGCCTTGGCGCTCGTCTTTATACTAAAATTTATGAAGATACGGCTGCAAACCAACTCGTCCTTTTTAAATCCGGTGACTCGCAAGAAAATCACTACGAAGGCAAATTCGAAAAAAATGATATCGGCGGCGAAATGAACTTGGATCTTTATCAAGGCACAAATGGCGTAGGTGCTTCTTATAGCATTGATATCGAAACTACTTTGTACGATGTCGATTTAACTTTCTACTACGATATGCTCTACCGCAAAGATACTGCTACTTTGCCTGAACGCCTTAACGAAGATGACGAGTATATCGTTAACAATCCTGAGGGTAAGGTCTTGTTTGAGGAAACTGCTTCAATGAAGACTATGGAAATTACTAAAACATTGTCTGCTGAAGAACTTGAAGATATTTTCTCTAAATCTTACAACGGCCAACTCAAAATCAAATATAACATGACTCAACAAGCTGTTGACGATGTTATAAATAATACGCAATCTTCTTCATCTAACTTCAATTTCTATCTCAATACTTCTAATAACAATTGGGATAATGAAACAATTCTGATGGAGTTTGATAGCCTTACTTCTGATGGCGAGTTGCTTTACACTACTACTCTCACTGACTTCGACGACGCTTTTTATATCGACCAATTGTTCACCACTGTGACTACTACCAACGACGAGTCTACTACTACCACCAGCAACGTCGATTTCAAAGCTAACAGCTCTGACGGCGTCCTCTCTCTCGAATTTGCCGAAGAAGGTTCCGGCTCTGATACTGCCGTGGCTCAAGACGTGGTTGCTTTCTCTGTAAACAACGAAAAGAAAACTACTGTAACAGAAAATGGATTACCTTTCTATTTGCGCACTACCAATGGTAGCCAAGCTGTTATCAAATTCTATTACAACTATGCTAACCCCTCGTTGTCTTACGTCGTTATCGACGTTAACGGCACTGTTACCGGTGTCGAAAACATCAGCGTTGACAACGAAAATGCTCCCGTCGAATTCTTCAACTTGAATGGTGTTCGTGTCTCTGGCACAACCCCCGGCTTGTATATCCGCCGTCAAGGCAACAAAGCAACAAAAGTGGTAGTTCGATAACTAACACCAACCCCATACCCCAAAGAGGCTGTGTCAAAATATGTCGCAGCCTCTTTTTTTACCTCTCCCACTATAAAAACACTATGTTAATTCGCACCACACGCTAATTTAGTGTGTTTTTCCCCTGCCGCCCATACTATCTTTGCATCAAAAAAACTTTTATCTATGATTCTACTTAAACCTCAAGCCCTCGAATGTCTCAACCTTAAACCCTATCCCCAATCTTCCGGAGACATCCTAACCGTCGTCGGCACCCCAAACATCATCGCCGACAAACAATGGGCGCCACTCACCACCATCGACAACACTCTCCTCGTCTACAACCAAACCACTCTCGCTTACATCGCCGACGGCACAGCCATTAAAATCGCAACTCTGCCCTCGTCGCCGCGTGCCGCCTCTGCTCATGGCAAATACATCGCCATCATGACTGACGCCGGCATTTACTACATCATCCACCAAAACAACACATTCTCCGACCTCGGCATAATGCCATCTTTCCGCTCTATTGCCATCGTCGCCGAATACGTCGACACATTCCAAGCTACAATCTCCGCTTGCTCCATCGACAACCTCTCTGCCGCAGTAAAATCAGCTTACCGCGAAATAGCCGACAGCGCTCGCCTCGCCGGCGCATTCATCCAACCTGTCATCGCCCGCTGCGCTCTTCTCGACTTCGCCGGAAACATCATTCACTACTCGCAACCCGTATGCCTTTCTCTTCCCGATGGAGCTCCGCTAACGGCTGCCTGGACTTTCGGCTCCGACGACGGCGGCGCTACCGTTCGCACGCAAACTTTCTCTGCTCCGGCTTTCCGCATACGCATCTCCATCGACGACGAAATTCCCGACCCCTGGCTTGACATCGTCAAATCTCTGCAACTACAAATCACCCCGCAATT
>CAZJEA010000009.1:29524-31044 GCA_964544895.1 uncultured Bacteroides sp.
GTTGCAAATCCAATCTCCGTAGCCGACGAAGCCGACAACCTCGCCGCTGCTCTCGCAAAAAATACCCCCGCCCAAATATCCCTTAACTTATCTCGTCTCTTACTCCCTCACCGTTTCTCCGCCTCTGCTGTCGCCCTCAATGGCGATTGCCTCGTTTGGGCTAATATCAACCCTTTGCGCTTCGGCGGTTACAGCGCCTGTGCCTATGCTGCCGCTTTCGAATCTAAGCACTTCAGCGGTTTCATCCAAGTCGATTTCTCAACAGGCGAACGGCTCGTCACTCCTATCTCCGGCAACTGTGCCCCCACATCCTGGTCGCCTCTCATTGCATACCCTTCGCCCGAAGCCGTGGCTATGACTATTGCCATCTCCGTCGACGGCGACACCGATATGCGCACGCTCAGCGTCTCTCTTTCCCCCGACGCTACTGCCCGCTTCGCCATCTACATCTCTCCGTCGCTAGCTCCTATACCCGTGCAACACACTGCTCCACTCAGCACTCCCACGCCCATCGACGGCGACATCTCTCTCTCCG
The DNA here is from genome assembly GCA_964544895.1 of uncultured Bacteroides sp. Taxonomy (GTDB): domain Bacteria; phylum Bacteroidota; class Bacteroidia; order Bacteroidales; family Muribaculaceae; genus CAG-873. The sequence goes on from CAZJEA010000009.1 coordinate 30,060, forward strand.
GATGCATTGCTGCCGCTGCAAACACCATTGTCCCAAACCCCTCTGCAGTAGCTTCTGCCGCCGACTCCATAATTTCCATCATCCCTGCGCGTACCGGCTCTTCTGCCTGGGAGTTCCGACGCTCTCGTTTCTACGCCTTCACAAACCAAGGCATCAAACTCCTCACCGTTGACAGCTCTATCTCTCAGTGCGCCGTAAACCTCCTCGACTCGCGTGTCATTAATAATAAATATTGTGCCGTCGATGCCGGTAATGCTGTCTTCGTCCTCTCTGCGTCACAGCTACTTAAAATCGCTGCAACCACCGTTAAAATTTTCGCCTCCGACGTCAACGGCGACCGTATCGCCTGGATTCCCGACGACAACGAAATTATCGTCGCTAATACCGACGACAACGAAGCAACTCACTTCATCATCTCTTCTCCCGTGCTGTCTTACAACAGTTCGCTAGTCGCGCTTGGACCCTGGCTCGCTAATGCTGCCTGTGCTTTTGCTGTCACTGATGATGGGCTCGCCGACCTCTCTATACGCAATACTAACGCTTCTACTTTCATTCGCTGGAACGCTCAAATCACTCTTGACAACGGCAAACGTGCGCTCCCTAAGTCTCTTTCCTGGATGATTAAGACTTCTAATTTCGTCGGCACGCTCTCCGTAAAACGTGCGTGGCTCACTTCACTGGCACCGACGCCTCAAAACATCTCTCTCCTGTCTGTCTCCGGAGCCATCCATTCACCTATCCTTTGTCATCTTTTCGGCCACAAAGCCATCGACGTCAACCTCGTCATCCAAGCCAACGTCTCCTCCGACTTCGCCCTCTCTTCCCCCTTGTTTAACTAGTGTCCCCCCATAGAACATGTCGCCCCCTCTATGTGCCTCGGGTAATGCCGGCAGAGATTGAAATGCCGTGTAGCGGCTAGCACACCGCAGAGCGCTATTCCCCGTGCCGTTTAGGCACGATTTTGTAGGTAACCGCGGAGAAAGCG
>CAZJEA010000010.1:0-30397 GCA_964544895.1 uncultured Bacteroides sp.
TAGAAGCAGGCATTCCTGTATCAGAACCTACTATGGTGCCATCCTATATTCCAGTAATCACTCCATTTGGTATTGTTGATATGCAGAATGGATATCAGATGAAATGTGATATCCAAATGATGCCAAGTTCGGCATTTCAATCCATAATCAAATACAATCCATCAGGTCAATTATTGCATAAGAAATAGTCACTTAATATTATCTTCCCAACATGAAAAAGAAACATCTAAACTATCTCCTTAATATTTTTTCATATTTATACCTCATCATCGGCTATTCATATATAATAATTTATATCTCATTCAATATTCGTATATTGGCCAAACCCGAGGGATGGGCCTTTATGCTATTTAAAGCGCTGTTCTACTTCATAGCTTATGTTTGTATAAATCACATTTTTATAAGAAGAATAATAAAATCAACAAAATTGCTGATAATTATTGAAGCGTTACTATTTATCGCTATGTTTACTCTGGTAATTAGTGACTTGGATTATGAAAAGCACATATATGATAAGGTAGATATGCCAATTATTTCTGCGTTTTAAGTGGCAATGAACGTGTCTGTCATGAACCATCACTTCTACCGTCATTTAGAAAAAATGAAAAGATTAGAAATAATATTGATAATTATTCCCATATTTTTTCTCACAAATTTCATTATGGGTGCTGATGGTGTAAACAGTGCCATTGATAATCAGTCACATATTTCGTTGGATTTTTTGCCAGATTCTATTAAAGAGATTGTCAGTAATAAACGATTCATAATATATGAATATGGTCATAATGGCACGAAGTGGTGTCTGATATATGAGGAGGCGGATTCTTATAACATAAAAATAGGCACTACACGAAAAGAGCCTTCAAATTTGGCCCTCAAAATTGACACTGCTAACCTAATGGACCAATACAAGAATTTGATTTGCTGGGGAATTGACACTTTGCCATATGCAACAAAAGAAATGGTTAGGAAATATCCCAAACAATGGTCGGGATTTTATCGCACATTAAGTGTATTTGATCAGCAATTAAATTGTATTTTTAATTCAAATAACGCTATCGGATTTGAAGGTTTTGATAATATGGCTATTAATGATAATTTTTTGAGATTAAGCTATTTAATGCTTTGGCTTTCAACACCAGAAAATCGCTCTTTGTTACCTGGTTTTGAGGATTATATCAAGTAATGATAAAAATGCCATAGCTGTGAGCGACACAACTATGGCAAAAAATAAAAGGTATGGTAAATAGAGTGCAAATTATTTGCGTTTGCGCCAAAGGGCCGTCATATCTTCAAGAGATTTGCCTTTAGTTTCGGGAACGAGTTTCCAAACGAAGATAGCAGCGATAACGCATATAATGCCATACAAACCGTAAGCGAACATGTGACCGAACTTGTCGCCCATTTCACCGAGTTGCATATTGTACATCGGGATGAAAGTAGAAGAGACGATGAAGTTGAAAATCCATTGGAAAGCGACAGCGATAGCGACAGCAGCGCCACGGATGGTATTTGGGAAAATTTCAGCGATAAGCACCCAACAAATCGGGCCCCAGCTAAACATGAAAGAAGCGCTGTAAACCATTATGCTGATAACGGCGATTATAGCCGGCATGCCAGAGACGATGTTGCAAAGAGCTACACCGAAAGCGCCAATAGCCATGCCAATAGAGCCTGAAATCAACAGAGGTTTACGGCCCCATTTTTCGACGGTGAAAATAGCAAGGAGGGTGAATAGGATATTAACGACACCCATCATTACCGTTTGCACCATAGGATTGCCCATGCCCATGCTTTCGAAGATGCGTGGGGCGAAGTAAAGCACAGCATTGATACCAACAGCTTGTTGGAAAACGCTAAGCATGATGCCGATGAAGATAACCATAACACCGTAGGTGAACAGTTTTTCGGTTTTTTCTTCAGCAGTAGCTTTTATGTCGGCGAGAATAGCTTTAGCCTTAGACAATCCGTTGATTTTTGCGAGGACGTTAAGAGCTTTGTCATCTTTGCCACACATAGCGAGATAGCGAGGAGTCTCGGGCACGAGGAGCACGAGGAGTGCGAACAAGCCTGCAGGAACAGCTTCGCTGACGAACATTAAACGCCAACCGGTTTCGATAGTCCAAGCAGCATCGCCGGGGTTAACGATTTGGTTTACGCCGTTAACGAGTTCGACAACGGGATTAGCGTGACTGCCGAGGATAAGGAAGTTAACGAAGTAAACAACCAATTGACCGAAGATGATAGCGAACTGGTTCCACGACACAAGAGTGCCACGAATGTTGCTGGGAGCGACTTCGGCAATGTACATAGGACAAATTGCAGAAGCGAGACCGACGCCAATACCACCAAGCACGCGATACAAGTTGAAAGTGATGAGTAGTGAATAAGTAGGCACGCCGTGATCAAAGAACAGGAACTCGGGGTCGTAAGAGCCAAGAGCAGATAGGAAGAAAAGTACACCTGCCAAGAACAGAGAATTACGACGTCCGAGACGAGTAGCGAGAATGCCAGATAGAGCACTACCAATGATGCAACCAATGAGAGCGCTTGAGGAAGTGATGCCATGCAAAGAGTCGGTATAGACGAAATCTTTAGCGCCCATGAAGAAAGCTTGAAGGCCTTTTTCAGCGCCGGAGATAACAGCAGTGTCATAACCGAAGAGGAGGCCGCCAATTACGGCGACAAGAACAATTGAGAATAGGTAGGCTTTGCTGCCTTTATCTGTATTGCTCATGATATAGATAAGATTAGCAGAAAGAGGGTGCGACTAAAAATAGACACGCCCTCTTTCGTGTTATACAATAAATTAATTAGCAATACATGTTGAAGATAGCTTCGTAAAGCTCTTGTTTGCCGCTAGTTTGTTTGGGCTCACCGTTAGCTTTAGCGTAAGCAACAACATCTTCGAGGCTGAGTTTGCCATCTTCGAAGTCTTTACCTTTACCGGCATCGAAAGAAGCATAGCGATCAGCGAACATTTTTTTGTAGGGAGACTCTTCGAGGAGTTTAGCAGCGCCTTCGAGAGCGCGAGCCATAGCATCCATACCAGCGATGTGAGCGATGAAGATGTCTTCGAGGTCTGTAGAGTTACGACGAGTTTTAGCGTCGAAGTTAGTACCACCGTTACCAAAGCCACCGTTGCGGATAACTTGAACCATAGCTTGGATGAGTTCGAAGTTGTCGATGGGGAATTGGTCAGTATCCCAACCGTTTTGGTAGTCACCGCGGTTAGCGTCGATAGAACCGAGCATGTTGTTGTCAACAGCGACAGCGAGTTCGTGTTCGAAAGTGTGACCAGCGAGAGTAGCGTGGTTAACTTCGATGTTAACTTTGAAGTCTTTGTCTAGGCCGTGAGCGCGGAGGAAGCCGGCAACAGTTTCAGTGTCGACATCGTATTGGTGTTTGCAGGGCTCCATGGGTTTCGGTTCGATAAGGAAAGTGCCTTTGAAGCCGTGAGCGCGAGCATAGTCGCGAGCGAGGGTGAGCATTTGAGCGAGGTGTTCTTTTTCGCGTTTTTGGTCGGTGTTAAGGAGAGACATATAACCTTCGCGGCCGCCCCAGAACACGTAGTTAGTACCACCGAGTTCGATAGTAGCGTCGATAGCGTTTTTGATTTGAACAGCAGCACGAGCAACGACGTCGAAGTCGGGGTTTGTAGCAGCGCCGTTCATATAGCGAGCGTGGCCGAATACGTTAGCAGTACCCCAAAGGAGTTTGATGCCGGTTTCAGCTTGTTTTTGTTTGAGGTAAGCAACGATTTGTTTGAGGTTAGCTTCGTATTCTTCGATAGTAGCAGCTTCTTTAACGAGGTCAACATCGTGGAAGCAGTAGTATTCGATGCCCATTTTTTGCATGAATTCGAAACCAGCGTCAGCTTTATTTTTAGCAGCTTGAATAACGTCAGCATCACCATTCCAGGGGAATTGTTTTGTGCCGCCACCGAATTGGTCACCGCCTTCAGCGCAAAGTGTGTGCCACCAAGCCATAGCGAATTTCAACCAATCTTTCATTTTTTTGCCGAGGATAACTTTTTCAGCATCGTAGTAGCGGAAAGCCAATGGGTTTTTGCTGTCTTTACCTTCAAATTTGATTTTACCTATACCAGGAAAATATTCTTTGTTTGCCATGATTAAAAAAATTGTTAGGTTAATATATTATTAAATGAGTTAATTAATCGGAGATGTTTTTGTCTACGAGATGTTTCCAACGTTCGTAAGCCTCGATGTATTTAGCTTGATTAGCTAAGTCGGGGTAGATGACGTCGATTTTTGTCAGCGAAGCAAATGCTTCGTTGTTGTCTTTGTAAATGCCTGCGCCAATGCCAGCACCTTTAGCTGCGCCAACGCTGCCGTCGGTATCGTAAAGTTCGATAGTAGCACCTGTCACCGAGGCGAGAGTGTCGCGGAAGATTTTGCTGAGGAACATATTAGCGTGTCCGGCGTGGATTTTTTTGACGTTCATGCCGATTTGCTGCATAATGTCAATGCCATATTTGAAAGAGAAGACAATGCCTTCTTGAGCAGCACGGATGATGTGACGTTTATCGTGGACGTTGAAGTTAATGCCATTAATAGAGCAATTAATTTCTTTGTTTTCGAGCACACGTTCAGCACCGTTACCAAAAGGAATGATGCTAATGCCTTCGCTACCGATAGGAATTTGGGCAGCGAGGTCGTTCATATCGGGATAAGAGATGCCTTCAGGAGCGACGTTACGTTTCACCCAAGAGTTTAGGATGCCGGTGCCACTAATGCAAGCCATAACGCCGAGACGAGTTTGCTCAGTGGTGTGGTTAACGTGAGCGAAAGTGTTTACGCGCGATTGGGGGTCGTAGTTAACGGTACCGTTGATGCCGTAAACGACACCGCTGGTACCGGCAGTAGAAGCAATTTCGCCGGGGTTGAAGACATTAAGAGAGAGAGCATTGTTTGGTTGGTCGCCGGCGCGATAAGTGATAGGTGTGCCCGGAGCGAGACCTAGTTCGGCAGCAGCTGCTGCGCTAACCCTACCCTGTTCAGAGAAAGTTGGTTTTAGCTGCGGGATAATGCTGCTATCGAATCCGAAATAATCGAGGAGAGAATCGGCGATATGGTTTTGCTTGTAATCCCATAGCATACATTCAGAGAGGCCAGAGATGGTAGTGCAAATTTCGCCGGAGAGGAGGAAAGCGATATAGTCGCCGGGGAGCATGATTTTGTTGATTTTAGCGAACAGTTCAGGCTCGTTTTCTTTCACCCAAGCTAGCTTAGTAGCAGTGAAGTTGCCGGGAGAATTCAATAAGTGAGAGAGGCAAAAATCTTTGCCGAGGTCGTTGAAAGCCTTTTGGCCGTAAGGTACACCACGCGAGTCGCACCAGATAATAGCGGGACGGAGCACGTTGTTGTCTTTATCGAGACAAACGAGGCCATGCATTTGGTAAGAAATACCAATGGCTTTGATGTCGGCGCTATCAACTTTAGATTGAGCGAGGATGTCAGCCGTAGCAGCTTTGATGTACTGCCACCAGCTTTGAGGGTTTTGTTCCGCCCAACCTTGTTTGAGGGCGATGATTGGGGCTTCTGATTTAGGGAATCCGGCAGAAGCGACGCATTTTCCAGAGATTGCATCTACCAAACTAGCCTTAACAGAAGAGCTACCTATGTCATATCCTAATAAATACATAATAAAAACGGTAATTTAAGGTTGACTATCTATTTTTGTTATAATTTTTTTTATTGAATGAATAATAGCGAGCAGCACGATGAGCGACACCTTGTTCCTTTTCTTCGAGCGGGATAATATAGCTCATTTGCGCAATTTTTTTGTGAAAATTGCGCACGTCGATTTTAGTGCCGAAGATAACTTCGTAGAGAGTGCGGAGTTGAGCGGCAGTAAATTTGCGAGGGAGGAGGTCGAAGATTATAGACGAATTAAATTCGGCATACTGACGTATGAAATTGAGAGCCTCGGAGATAATAATATTATGGTCAAAAGCGAGGGTTTTAATATCCTCAATAGGCACCCATTTAGCATGGAAGTTTTTGAGGTCATTATTAAGTTTTCTATCAATTTTGACCATAGCGAGGTAAGCGACAGTAACAATCCGTTCGACTTTAGACTTCATAGCTCTTTCGAGCCAATGGATGTCTTTAGGGTCTTTAGTGCGATCTTTCGAACCAAAAGTTTTAAACTGAGTAAGTTTAACGTTTTTGAGGCCGGTGAGATCGATAAGTACACGTTTTGCTGCTTCATCAAGGTTTTCATCCATATAGATAAGCGTGCCGGGGAGTTTCATATCATGAAATTCCTGGCCTTTTTCTTCTCCGTCGCGTTCGAGCAACAGTACGCAAATGTGTTCGCCATCGAAGCCAACAACAACACAGTCGACAGAGATATGATTTACAGCTAATTGTGTTTCGATATCCATAGGATGTATATACCAATTGAATTGATGTGGCAAATTTAGAAATGATTTTCCAAAAAAGCAAGTAAAAAAAAAGAAAATTTTATATGTTATAAAACATTCTTTTTTAAGCAGATAGATATCATTAAAAATACGATAAGTATTCCGGAGTTATTGTAAAATAAACGATAACTCTGAAACACAACGTATTAAACGCTTCACGAATGCGCAACTAGACGGCACGTGGAAATAGCTGGGATGACGCGGTTTTTATTAGCACCGCCACGCGGCATTTCGAACCTGGTGTGAGGCGTGGCGAGGCATTTCAGTGCATGCCGGGCTGAACGGAGTTAATTGATGGTGAGGAGGAAACGGTGGCGGCGGTCGGGTGGAACGAGGTCAAGTGTTCCGGAGTATATTTTATGGTTGTCTATATCGCAGTCGCGCGGAAGTGCCACAATGTTGTCTGTGCGCGGCTGGATGGTGAATGTTCCGACAGTGTTATCAGCCATATAGCGAGTGGCGAGTGATAGCGCAACGTGCCCCATTGTGTTGCGGAGGTTTATCTCGGCTACGGCTAGTGTGTTGCCGGCTATCATCATATCAACGCCCAGCGGGCCGCAATAGTCGGTACCTATAACGTTTTGTAGGATTGGTATTAGAGCCTGACGCACATTGCGAATATTATTGAGAGATGTGTGTTGAGCGATCATTTGTTCGAGTGTGTCGTTAGCGGCAACCGTGCTACCTGAATAAGCACAGTGAGAGTCTACAGAAAATAGAGAATAGCCTTTAAACGAGACAATGCCATTATCAATATAGTATAGATATGCAAAATTTTGAGGGCTGTCGTAAAAAGGTTCGAGCATAACCGAGCCTTGGCGACGGATTGTGCCCAGAGCGCGGCGCACTATTTCGTCGTCAGAAAGATTAAGAGTGTCAACGATACCTCGGCCACTACTAGACCATGGGAGTTTTAGCATAGCACGTTCGTGGGAATGGATGTAATCGAGGGCCTCGTCAGTAGACGACGTTTCGATAGCCGCAGACCCGATGAAATTGCCCAGAGAGTCGGCGAGCTGTTTAGCAACGATAGCAGCAGTGCGACGGTGGCTAAGGTCGCGCATACGCATAATTTGTTGAGGAGAGGGAAGTTGGCTATCATCAAATCCGAGTTGAGAGAAATATTTGCGCACGGGCAAAGACCACCCCCAAGGAGCGGGAGTGAGATTATCAATGTCGCCATTAAAGATGTCAACGTCAATATTAAAAGCGTCGGCAATAGCATCGTACCAGTTAGCATTTACGCCTTGAGAGAAAAATCGGTCGCCACTATCAGCAAACCACAACGGAAGAGAGTCGCCGGAGTTGCGAAGGTCGACTGCAGCAGCAGGCGCAGTATAGTTAGCATCGTTTAGAGCGAGAGCGAGATCATTTTCGGGATAAAAGAAATGAAGTTTAGCCATGAGAGAATCGGAGTTGAAAAAAATTATGACAAAGTTAATAGATTTAACCCTAACAACTGCGAAATGTCGCAATAAATATTTAACTTTGCGCGTATGAACAACGATGTAATAAAACTTTTGCCCGACTCGGTGGCCAATCAAATTGCTGCCGGAGAAGTAATACAGCGACCTGCTTCAGTGATAAAAGAGTTGGTAGAAAACGCTGTAGATGCCGGAGCCACTTCAATACAAATAATACTCAAAGATGCCGGAAAGACACTAATACAGGTGGTAGACAACGGCTGTGGAATGTCAGCGACAGATGCGCGAATGGCATTTGAGCGACATGCGACATCGAAGATACGCAAGGCAGACGATTTATTCACGCTGCACACGATGGGATTTAGGGGTGAAGCTCTGCCGTCGATAGCAGCAGTGAGTGAGATAGATATGCGCACGATGCGTCCGGACGACGTGATGGGAACGCGTATAATAATAAAAGCATCGGAAGTAGAGTCACAGCAGCCGGAGGCGTGTGTTGCGGGCACAAACATCATGGTAAAACATTTGTTTTATAATTTTGTTGCACGCCGACGTTTTCTAAAAAAAGACACCGTAGAGTTAAGCCACATCATGCACGAGTTTGAGCGTCTGGCATTGGTAAACACGAATGTAGAATTTACGCTCACGCACAATGGCACCGTTGTTCATCAGCTATTGAAATCAGCGTTAAAGCAGCGCATAGGAGCATTGTTTGGCAAGACCGTAGAAAAAGGGTTAATACCGGTAGACACCGAAACGACGTTGGTAAAGATTTCGGGATTTATCGGGTTACCTCAAAATGCACGACATCGCAATGCTTTGCAATATTTTTTTGTGAATGGTCGCAATATGCGTCACCCATATTTTCATAAAGCCGTATTAAATTGCTATAAAGATTTAATATCGGGCGACGCTCAACCCAATTACTTTATAAATTTTCAAGTAGATCCGGACCGCATAGATGTGAATATACATCCGCAAAAGCATGAGATAAAATTTGAGGATGAACAGATGATATGGCAAATATTAACGGCAGCAATAAAAGAGTCGCTAGGCAAATTTAATGCGGGGCCGTCAATAGACTTTGATGCCATAGATGTGCCTGACATACCCCCAATGCAGCAAAACGGAGGTGGCGACGTTAATACGCCCGTTGACGATATAGACCTTGACTATAATCCGTTTGCCATAGACGAAAGCAGCATGATGGCCGGAGACGAGTCGATGTTTATAAATGTGCCCCAAGTGGAAGTGCCCTCTGCGATGAATAGACAGACACCGCAACCGCAAGGAGAACAGACTTGGCGCAGAGAACGCAGCTCGGCACTAAATAAGAACTGGGATAAACTGTATGAAGCATACAATGTAGAGCGACAAAGTGCGCTAAACAATGCACTCCCCACCCTAAGCGAAGAATCGCAAGAAATACAGGCAATGTTTCAGCTCAAAAATAGGTGGATAGTAACGACAACTAAGTCAGGGCTGATGTTTATAGACCAACATCGTGCGCACACACGAGTGCTGTATGAGCGATTTTTGCCGACGATAAAGAGCGGACATATGGCTACGCAACACTTGATATTTGGAGAGACCTTAGAAGTTGATGCGGCACAACATGCCATAATAGAGTCGGCATCAGAATTGTTGGCGACGTTGGGATACGAGCTATCGTATATCGGAGACTTGACATGGGCAATAAACGGAGTACCCGCAGAACTAAGCAAAGTGAACGCATCGCAAGCATTGCTGTCAGTGCTTTCGGACGTTGCCGAGACAGGGAATGATCCGAGCGATGAGCAACGCAGTAGAATAGCGTTGTCAATGGCAGACACGGCAGCTGTGCGCAACAACCAACCGCTCAGCAACGAAGAGATGCAACGGCTGGTGAGCGACTTGTTTAAATTACCATCGCCCAACTACACTCCTGACGGAAATGCAATAGTTTATATACTCAACACAGAGCAGATTGCTGCATTCTTCCACAAATAAAACGAGACGTAGAGATTATATATACCGGAGAAACAAAAAGACATACGACATGAAAAAGATTGTATTGCTAATAGCCACATTGGCAAGCACACTCAACGCTATGAGTAGGACCTATGTTGTTGAACAACTTGACTCATTGTTTGAAGCACGCTATTCAGACGGGGCAAATAAACCCGGTGGAGCGGTGCTAATAGCTCGCGGAGATAGCGTGATATATGAGCGATATTTTGGCGTGGCAGATATGAACAGTGGAGAGCGCATAGGGCCGGAGACACTGTTTAACATTGCCTCAGTATCGAAGCAATTTACTGTTGTAGGATTGCTGCAGCAAGTAGAGAAAGGTGAAGTGAAGATGGAAGATGCGGTGTCGGAATATATGGATTATCCGCAGAAATTTTGGAAATATATAACCTTAGCCGACTTGGCGGGGCACACATCGGGCATAGCAGATTCGCGCGACAGGAGTAGCCGCGAGCGATGCATATATGCTACAGATGAGACATCAATATCTTATTTTAAAGATGTAGAAAAATTGCAATTTTCACCCGGAACGGCATACGATTATTTGAATCCCTCGTTTTTGATATTGGCAAAAATCATTGAGCAAAAGAGCGGAGAGAAGTTTGTAGACTATCAGCGTCATCACATATTTGAGCCTGCCGGGATGCAAAATGCCGTATATTTTAATCCTGACACAATGCCGGCGCATACGGCACACGGATATGAACCCAACGACAAAGGCGGTTGGGACGAATTTGATTATGGTGAAGAGACATTTTTTGCCACACGCCCCGATGGAGGCATATATGCAACAGCACGCGATATGTTGCTTTGGGAACTTGCCTTACAAAGCAACAAACTGCTGAATGCAAAGCTTCGCGATATGGCATACCGGCCACGCATAAGAGTCAGCGACAGCGAATGGTGCGACTATCAAAGGAGACCGCACACATGGTATGGTCAGGGTTGGTTTATAGACACCACACCGGGATGTCGCGAGAAAGTGTATCACACCGGAGACAACGGAGGATTTCAAGCCTACGTGGCAAAATATCCGGCAAACAACACAACGATAATAGTGTTAGAAAATCGTCACGACCAAGAGCGATGGCCAATGGCAGAAGCCATAGATAAAATAATTGGTCGTTGAGGAGATAGTAAAAATCAGATGTCGTCTTGCCACTCGGGATGCTGGTTGCGAAACTCGGTGATGATGAGTTCTTGCACGCTGGTAATTTCGTCGTGAAGAAGAGTTTTTTTGCGGTGACCGATGTAGAGTTTGTTAAGCATAGGCGTATATCCTTCCCAAAGCTTAATGACAGAGTTATCAGCCAAAGCCTTTCGACAAGTTGACGACGGGACAACAGCGAGCCCGGGGCCATAAGAGAGACAGCGCACAATGCTATTAACATCAGGTAGGATGAAATTGGCAATAATATCGAGGTCAGACTTAAAGTTGATGCGCCAAAAGTGAGTTAGATCTTCAACCTCAGGAGTGCTATACCATATTTGCTTTTTCAGCCAAGCGCGAAGCGTTTTTTTGTTATTAATGTCGATGGAATTGAATCCGGAGATATCAGTATCTTTACCTGCAATAAGTATGAAATGCGAGCTTCCGACGAAGTGATATTCAATGTTTCGCAAAGGAGTTTGCATGTTAGAGACAACCATATCGACAGTGCCGTTTTCGAGAAGATTAGCTAGTTGTTTGTTGCTGCCATTGTGAAGGATGATGTTGAGACTCAACTTAGAGAGATGTGGCTCTAGAAGTTGCGCTGCCAAACCTGGGAAAAGTCCGATGTTGAGAGTTTTACGTTTAACACCGTGTCCGAGCAAAAAAGCAGTTTCTACGTCCTCCATTTTATTAACAGCGCCAGAAATTTGGTTGTATAAAATGTTAGCGCGATCGTTAGGGATTAGCTTGCGACGCGTACGTTCGAAGAGCGGTTGTCCGATATAACTTTCGAGAGCGCTAAGTTGCAAGCTGACACCGGGTTGCGAGAGGTTAAGCTCACGAGCAGCGTCGCTCATTGTACCAACTTCATAAACAATTTTGAAGGTACGAAACCATTCTAAATCACAACGCATATAGGGGTTATTATAATTTTACTTATGGATGTATAAAATTTTTCTTATTATAAAAATACAATAAAAGGTCGTATCTTTGCAACCGCAAAAGTAAGAATAATTTATAATAATTCCAAATAAAAAGCGTTATAATCCTGAATATGAGAACCTTTACAAGTTTATTATTTGCAATAATCATTTCGATAAGTGCAATGGCTCGCAATGGAGTAGTGCAAATAGTAGGACAAGTTTTAGACCAAAAAGGCGAAGCTGTTGACTTTGCAACAGTAACAGTTAAGCAAAGTGGAGCAGAAGCCTACACCGACGAAAAAGGTAATTACCGAATAGCAATAACAAGTGGGACATACACACTTAGCGCATGGGCATCAGGCTATGAAAGCCAAGAAAAGAGTGTGACAGTACCCAACCATGGCAAAGTAGTGGTAAACTTTGTGCTAAAAGATAAGCCGGAAATATTGGAAGAACTGGTTGTTACAGGTTCAGGAGTTAGCAAGGTGCGCAATTCGTCGTACAACGCCATCGCAATAGACACCAAAGAGTTAGCCAATACGAATAAGAATTTGGCAGACGCATTAGGTAAAGCCCCGGGCATGAAATTGCGCGAGACCGGAGGTGTTGGTTCGGACATGCAGTTGTCGATGGACGGATTTTCAGGGAAACACGTTAAAGTGTTTATAGATGGCGTGCCACAAGAAGGAGTAGGCTCATCATTTGGAGTAAACAACATACCGGTAAATATGGCCAACCGTATAGAGATATACAAAGGCGTAGTTCCGGTTGGATTTGGAACAGACGCAATAGGCGGTGTAATAAACATAGTAACGAACCGTAATAGAAAAACATGGAATGTAGATGCGAGCTACAGCTACGGATCGTTTAATACGCACAAATCGTATGTAGATATATCTCAAAATTTGAAGAATGGATTTCATTGGCAAATCAATGCATTTCAGAATTATAGTGACAACAATTACTGGATAGACAATTCGGTGAAAGATTTTGTAACCGGAGCCATAGACAGGGATAACGTAGAACATATAAAACGCTTTCACAACAACTATCACAACGAAGCTGTAGTTGGCAAAGTTGGATTTTTGGATGTGAAATGGGCAGATCGCTTTTTGGTTGGAATGACATATAGCCGAATGTATCAAGAAATACAAAACGGTGTGCGTCAAGATATAGTATATGGACAAAAACACAAACATGGATATTCGTTGATGCCATCAGTGGAATATGTGAAACGCGGTTTGCTGAATGACAGATTGGATGTTACAGCAACAGCGAACTATAATCACAATATCACAAACAATGTTGACACAGCGATGGTGCAATATAACTGGCGAGGAGAGACAAAAGCGCTGAATTCACCGGGAGAACAAAGCTATCAGTTGCTTAAAGCAATATCAAACAATATGAATGCCACGGCAACAGTGAACTATCGCATAGCACGCGGACACAGCATCACAGTGAACCATGTTGTAAATACATTCAGACGCAGCAACACGAATTTGTTGTATGCCGAACCGCTCACCGACCCCATAGCCAAGGTTACGACAAAAAACATAACCGGAGTAAGCTATAGAATCATGACAAGCCGAGTGTGGAATGTTACAGCATTTGGAAAATATTATAGCCAGTACGTGTCGGGACCAATAGCAACAACATCAAACAGCGAAGAATATGTGAAGACTTCGCAAAGCACATCAGATTGGGGTTTTGGAGCGGCAGGAACTTATTATATTGTGCCGGAATTGCAGGCAAAGCTATCGTATGAGCGCGCGCTTCGATTGCCTACAATAGAAGAGATGTTTGGTGACGAAGACTTGGAAATGGGCGATATGAGCATAAAGCCCGAGAAGAGCCATAATGTGAATTTCAACTTGTGTTGGAATAGAAAATATGGTCAACACGGATTGTATGTAGAAGGAGGTTTGATATATAGAGACACTCGCGACTATATACAGCGCAATATCACCAACCTATCGGGCGGAAAACAAGCTGCTACATACATCAACTATGGCAAAGTGCTCACAAAAGGATTTACAGTGTCGGCACGCTACAGCTTCGACAAATGGGCATCAGTAGGCGGCAACTTGACCTCAATGAGCGTACGCGACAATATGAAGACGATGAAAGGGTCAACCAATGCCAATATCACGTATAAAGATCGTATCCCCAATCAACCGTATTTGTTTTCGGATATAGATGTAAACTTATACTGGCACGGCTTTGGTTCGAAGAACAATATGCTGCAAATGACATACGACAACCAGTTTACTAAGAGTTTTTGCTACTACGCATCGAGCATTGGAGCTGACAACAGTGACTATATGGTGCCAAATCAGTGGTCGCACAACTTTTCGATAACCTATAGCATAAGCCGCGGCAAATATAATTTATCGTTTGAATGTCGCAATTTGACCGATGCAAAGTTATATGACAACTTCAGCTTGCAAAAGCCGGGCCGAGCATTTTACGGAAAGATTCGTGTATGCTTTGGCGGAAAATAATAGAATTGAAAAAAAAATAAGAACAACAAAAAAATAAAAGACAATGAACAAAAAGATTTTTATGGCTGCAGTGGCAGCTGCGACACTCCCCATGATGCAATCATGC
The DNA here is from genome assembly GCA_964544895.1 of uncultured Bacteroides sp. Classification (GTDB taxonomy): domain Bacteria; phylum Bacteroidota; class Bacteroidia; order Bacteroidales; family Muribaculaceae; genus CAG-873. The sequence goes on from CAZJEA010000010.1 coordinate 14,569, forward strand.
TCAAGCGACGACAACAATGGTCTCAAAGGGGAAGAAAATAATAACGGAAACACAACAGAAACAACAGCACCTGGATTTGTATTGGCAGCAACCGGCGATGTTTTAGGACAATCACAAAACGTTTTGCTATCGCCTGCAAGCTTGGATGAAGGATCACTTTCAATAGTAGGTAACGGTTTGACTAACGACGGTGCAACACAATGGGTATTTGTTGGTAACAAATATCTATATGCATTGACATACAACCAAGGAAACGGCGGAACAACACGTTCATACTATCGCAATAGCAATGGTGAATTGAAAGCTCGCAGCAAAGAGTATGAAATCAAACGTTTCACCACATTTGGCTCATACGGAGACTATATTATCACAACATCAACTGGCGATGCAGCATCGAGCTTTGCAGATGCATCGGGCAACTTGCCGAAATCGTTGTTGATATCGTATTTGCACGTGACAGACGAAACATACACTACAAATGCATCAAGCGCTCAATATTTGGCAGAGAACTATGTAGGCACCGGAGAATACGTGATATTGGCGGGAATACAACAACGCGGCACACAACTATTTTCAGCAGTGGTACCCAACGGACTTAGTGCATACGGAGCATCTATAGATAATGGTAAGTATATATTGCCGGGAAATGAAGATTTGGTGAAAACCGAGAGCGGTGGCTCAGCAAGCTCAGCATACGTAAAAGGAGAGTTGCAATACACCCAATATCCTAATAAATGCTGGGTAGCAATCTACAACGATGAGACAATGGCCAACCCGACAATCATCAGCACAGATAAAATCTCGTATGCTTGCGGACGTTTCAAATCGCAATATTACCAAATGATTTGGGCCGCTGACAACGGTGATATTTATGTCTTCTCACCTAGCTATGCTAAAACCATGACAGACGCACGTCAACAAACTACCCTTCCGGCAGGCGTTGTGCGCATACCCGCAGGACAAAACAAATTTGATAACTACTATGTTAATCTAGAAGAGCAGTCTAACGGAGCAGGATTTTTGAGCTGCTACCCTATGGGCGACAGCAAATTCTTGTTGGTAATGTACGACCGTCCATTCTCACAGAAAGGCTACACAGCAAACACACTTGCGATGTTTGACGGCGAGACAGGCAAACTCACCTACATTAGCGGTTTGCCCGAATCATCAACTATCAGCGGCTTCAGCAAAGGCGTATATAACGAAAACGGCAAAACATACGTTGTTGTAGTTGTAGAAAATGGATATCCTGCTGTATATTGCATCGACCACAAAACTGCAACAGCTACAAAAGGATTAGAGATACAAGCAACCACATGCACAGCAATAGGCGTGCTTAAATAAAATATAGATGCGAAAAGTTATACAGAAAATACACCTGTGGCTATCAGTGCCATTTGGTATAATAATTTTTCTAACGTGTTTTTCGGGCGCAATGTTGGTTTTTGAGCCCGAAATACACGAGCTCTGCAACCACGACATATATTATGTAAAAGAGGTAAAAGAAGAAGCCATACCCTTGGAGACCTTGATGCAAGGAGTATCGGCTACCCTACCCGACAGTGTGGAAATTACGGGCGTTACTATCAGCGATGATGCGAGTCGCACATATCAAGTAAGCTTGTCAAAGCCACGCCGTGCCTCAATGTACGTAGACCAATACTCAGGTCAAATTACAGGCAAATATGAACGTGGAGCGTTTTTCAAACAGATGTTCTACATACACCGCTGGCTACTAGACGGAGGAAATCCGAAAGAAGGCGGCATATTTCACGGCAAGTTGATTGTCGGCATCTCGACACTGGTATTTGTTATAATACTAATTACCGGTATAATAGTGTGGATTTATCGCGCTCGGAAATCGTTTAAACGCAGTCTTAGCATAAGCACAAAATTTGGCAAGACCATATTTTTCAAGAATTTGCACGTGGCCGGTGGTATGTACATTGTAGTGTTCGTATTAGCGATGGCTATAACCGGATTGACATGGTCGTTTGACTGGTGGCGCACCGGATTTTACAAAGTATTTGGTGTAGAACAAACTGAATGGCATCACGGCGGTGGTGAAGGACGCGGTAATCGCGGTGGTCACGGCGAAGGACACGGTGAGCATAAAGGCGGTCGTGGCGAAGGCGGCGAATGGCACGGCCACGGTGAAGGTCGCGGTGGTCACGGTGATTGGCATGCAGACGGAAACACCGGTGCAACTCAACACTCAGAGCCTGCCAAAGATCAAGCTAAAGAAGCTCCTCAAGCAAATGATGCAGAAAAAGTTGTGGCAGAGAAATCAGCAGAAATAGCTGATGCAGAACCGGCAGAACATAAGCACCACGAGCACGGCGAAGGTGGCGAATGGCATGGCCACGGCGAAGGCGGCGAATGGCACGGTCACGGCGAAGGTCGCGGCGGACGCTACCATAAGGATGAAGCTGCAGCCGCAACCGATAGCACATCACCTCAATCGGAAGCTGTGGCAGAGCCAAAAGCACAAGAAGAGCGTCCGCATCACGAGTGGCATAAGCACGATAAACCGGCAGATGCTGCAAAATATCATAAAGCGAAAGAAGTAGCAATAGATAGCGTGGCTACTAAAGAGCCGACAGATAGCGCCGAAGTTGCAGTATACGTTCCGTTTGCTAATTGGCAAACAGCCTACAATGAAGTAAAAGCTCAAAATCAAGATGCGCCTTCAATCACCGTTAGCGAAGGCACAGTGCAAGTATCGCTAGGATCATGGGGAAATACCCGCGCCTCAGATACATACAATTTTGACACAACAACAGGCAAAATAACCACGACACAGAAATATGCCGACGGCGAAGCCGGAGACAAGATGCGTGGATGGATTTATGCAGTACACACCGGCGCGTGGGGCGGCATAATAACACGAATCATAGCATTTTTAGCCGCGTTGTTTGGAGCATCGCTACCATTAACCGGATATTATATTTGGATAAAGCGCTTGCGAAACAAAAAGAAATAGGCGGATACAAGACTAAATGATTTTTTGTTAACAAGTTTCTCCGACACCAAAGTTTGCGTGTCGGAGAAACTTTTATTTTTAGAATTGGTATATAAGTTGTAAATTTGCACTACATATGAAAAAGATAGACCGCGAGACAGTGCAACGAATACTCGACACCGCCGACATAGTAGAGGTGGTGAGCGACTTTGTGACCCTAAAGCGCCGAGGGGCGAACTACATAGGGTTGTGCCCATTTCACAATGAGCGCACCCCATCGTTTTCAGTGTCAAAGAGTAAAGGCATCTGTAAATGCTTCAGCTGTGGCAAGGGCGGCTCTCCGGTAAACTTTTTGATGGAATTGGAGCAAATGTCGTACTACGAAGCTCTCAAATGGCTAGCCAAGAAATATGGCATAGAGATAAAAGAGCGCGAGATGAGCGACAAAGAGCGCAACGAAGAGCACGAGCGCGAGTCAATGCTGGCGATAAATGACTTTGCGATGAAGCATTTTGAGCAACGTATGGCAGAGACAGAAGATGGGCAAAACATAGGTTTAGCCTATTTTAAAGAGCGAGGCATCAACGATTGGTCAGTAAAACGATTTCATCTGGGCTATAGCTTAGAGAAGAGTGATGACTTATATAAGGAAGCACTATCGAAAGGCTATAAAGAAGAATTTTTGATATCGACAGGACTATGCGCGAAGTCGGAGCGAGGTATGTACGACAGATTTCGCGGGCGCGTGATATATCCGGTACATTCAGTGTCAGGGCGTGTTGTGGCCTTTGGAGGTCGCACCCTACGCAAAGACAAGAATGTGGCGAAATATGTGAACTCGCCGGAGTCAATAATATATAGCAAAAGCCGCGAATTGTATGGCTTGTATCAAGCGAAACAAGCCATAACCAAGAAAGATAAGTGTATACTCGTAGAAGGCTACATGGATGTAATCTCGATGCACCAGTCGGGAGTAGAAAATGTAGTAGCATCGTCGGGCACCTCGCTTACCGAAGGGCAAATACGGTTAATACACCGATTTACAAACAATGTAACGGTGATATATGATGCAGATGCAGCCGGCATAAAAGCCTCGTTGCGCGGCATAGATATGCTGCTCGCAGAGGGGCTGAATGTGAAGGTATTGCAATTGCCCGAAGGCGACGACCCGGACTCGTATGCACAAAACCACACAAGCGAAGAGCTGGAAAATTATTTGGCGGAACATGAAACAGACTTCATACGTTTCAAGAGCGATATATTGTTGCGCGATGCTCAGAATGACCCGATACGACGTGCCGGAGTGATTACAGAGATAGTGCGAACGATATCAGTGATACCTGACGGAATAACGCGTCAAGTGTATATTGACGAATGTTCGCGTATGCTCAACATATCTGACACTGTGCTGGCTCAGCAGTTAAAGAAATTTATGGCTGAACGGCTAGAGAAAGAGGCAGAACGCCAAGAGCGACAAAAAGCAGAAGAAAGCATAGCCGACATTGTAAATCAGCCACCGGCAGAAGAAATAGTGCCTACCCCTCCCGCTCAGACACAAGAAGGGAAAGACGACGGGGAAAAGCAGCCTCAAGAGCAGAAAAGCGTAGTCGAAGACAAGCGCCGCCAGGCATATATGTCGACATACGAACGAGAAGTGTTGCGATATGCGCTCCGCTACGGTGTGCTGACTCTCTGCGATGCTTTTGACGAAGCAGGCAATCAGACGCCAATGACAGTGATAGACTACATAGAAAGTGAGTTGCGCTCAGATTGTATAAGCTTCACCTCTGCAGCAAACACAGCGACATGGAAAAAGGCAGTAGAAATAGCTCGCAGCACATGGCCCGCCGATAGATTAAGGTACGAAGATGTAATAAAAGAAAAGCGAGAAGAAGCATTGCGCGAAGGGCAAGAAAAAATACGCGAAGAAGCAAGCGACTTGTCGGACATACACGCTAGAGAAATACAACTAAATGAATCGCTTGACGAGCGAGTTGTAAAAGCGCGGACTTTTTATGCGCGGCACTACATAGAGCGAATATTGTGTTCGGACAGCGACGACACGATACGCAGATTGACAACAGATCTTGTTAGCGATAAATACACGCTGAGCAAGGTGCACACAAAGTATGCTCGCATAGAAACCGAAGAAGATAAGCTTCAAGATCTCGTGCCTCGCGCCGTTTTTGAATTGAAAAATGCGATACTCACCTGCGATATATCGCACACACAACAACAGATACAAGAAGCTGCGGCAGCAAACGACACAGAGCGGCTTAGCGGCTTAATACAAGAGCTCATAGACCTAAATAATTTGAAGGGTGACTTTGCGCGCTACTTGGGCGAACGCATAATCACCCCACGAAAAATGTAAGTATTATTGAGCTGCATAAGAGTGCATACCATTTAGGAGAAAATTCACTCCAAAATACGTAATCAGCACCGAAAGGAATGCGAATACATTATACAGATGTATAACTTTAGGACGTCTGAATGCGCTGAAACTTGCAGCATGAAGCGGTATAGCATATATCAGCAAAGTCACTAAAGCCCAAGTTTCTTTCGGATCCCATCCCCAATATCTGCCCCACGACTGATTAGCCCAAATGGCACCGACAAAAATGCCGGCAGCCAAAGTCATCACCGCCGGATAGAGCAACAGAGTTGATACATTTGCAAGATATGAGGCTCGCGAAGGCTGAATGAAAGAAGCGAATGAATTGAGCATCATCATTGCAAACAACGCATAAGATATCATAACGAGCATTACATGCACCGACAATAGAGGCGAAGACAGCACCGGCACAAGTTGAGAGACTGCGGGGTTGCTCTCGCCCATCATTGACACCATAAGCGCCAAGCCTGAAACAATCAAGCCCAAAGGCAAAATAACAACTATTCGGCGAACAACAAGAGTGATAACAAGCGACAACCAAGCTGCGGCTTGCATAGTTTCAAATCCGTTGGTAACAGGGATGTGTCCACTGACAACCCATCGCATAGCCATGACAATAGTGAGATATATTAGCAAAAGCGAGGCAAAACAAAGCGCATATCTAGGCTTCAAAACATTGAAAAAAGCCAATAATCCGACAACAATGGCAACAATAGCTGCCAAGAGAGTGCGATGTGCCACATTGTATATACGCTCAATGCTGACTGTAAACTCATCGGGTAATGCAGAGTTTACAGTATCGCGACGTTGGAAATTACATATTTCAGTAATACAATCATTAGCAGCATTATATTTGCCATGCGCAATATTTTGAGCCATTCGCTCCATGCTTGTTGAGACGAACAGAGCATCATTTATATCAACACTATTATCACAATTATCGGTCCACGACAGCCATTCAATATTGTTGTTAGCGAGTAAAGGGTATATTTTCATAGCCTTACCCGTGCAAATTTGAGCCACCAAGCTAACTTTCTCGTCGGCTTGTAGAGCAGCATTATTTATACCATCGGCGGTAAGAAGTTTCTCGAGCTTATACTCGCCGGTGCCATAAAAGTCACGCAGCGAAGCATATTTGCCGGATACGCCAAGAGTATTACGAATAGCCACATCTTTCACTTTAATAAAAGGCTCATTTTTCCAATCATCATAATAAAAGATCCAACCGGTGAGCACCTGCTCAGCAGTAAAATTTTTATAAGACGGAGAGCCGTACACCTTTGTACAAAACTCGCGAGCCATGGTTTGTACCGGGGCTACACGACCGTTCCAATACACTAACATCTTCCCAAAATTTTCGGCAAGCGGACGTTGCAGCACTTGCTGACCATTAGCCGATGCCGATGCAGCAAAAATGCATGCCACGCAAGTCACAGTTTTTAATATGGCACGGAAACGGCTTTTGCGAGAGAAGAAAAATGCGATCAACGACACAAACAACAAAGCATATCCGGTGTATGTGATAGCTATGCCCCACGGGTCGTGGCTCACCGACAAGACTGAATAGCCATTGCCAATAGCCGTTTGATAGAACCGATAGCCATTGTAACTAAAAACATTATTCATTGATACGCGGGCAGAAATAGATGCACCGGCATCAATAATAGTTAAGTCTGTAGCAAAATCCATAGGCGTTGAGGTTGCCGAGTAATAAGAAATTTGAGACTTTTCAGATTTAACGGCAAACGGAAAATCTACAGGAGTGCCATCAGAGAGTTTAAAGCTTGACACCGGAGCACAATTATCTGATAGTTTTAATGTGCCTTGCTGAGCGGAAAAGTGCGTTACAGCTGCTCCAATCAAGATGACAACAAAAGCGCTATGCATAGCAAAAGCAGCTATTGAAAGACGGCTACGTGAGATAAAGACATATCCCATTGCAAAAACGGCTGCCATAGCCCACAAGGCTATGACAACCGGTGAATGGTAAAACAGACGTAAAGCCGTTGGCGTATCGCAAACCTTTTCAACAATAGTTGCCGATATCATTGCGATCGTAAGCAAACCAAGGATTAGAAACGCAATATTACGAATATGTTTCGCCACTTTTAGAGAATTAAATAGAATCCAAGAATTTAATTATAGCATCACGGTCAGACTTGCTAAGATTGCGGAATTTCTCGATAGTGTATCGGGCATCGCTTTTAGCAGAAAATCCATGCCACATTATAGCTTCAAGCGTAGTGCGAGCGCGACAGTCGTGGAGGCGGTCAGCCGAAGCGGAGCCGGTGACACGTTGATGCAAACCGCGTGCCCACAACGGAGCTGTGCGGCACCATCCGGTGCGAATGTCGTTAGTCATGCACAATTTGTGCTGCACCATATCAGAATACGGCCAAATTTTTTGGTGAGGATAACGAGGCAACTCATTACCTTTAAAGAATTTAGCAGGATCTTTAATTATATCATCACCGGTAGTCCATGATGGCTTATGGCAGTAAGAGCAGCCAATTTCTTCGAACAATTGCTTGCCCTTTTGCACGTCAGCATCAGTAATGTTTCGCACAGCCGGAACAGCCAGACCACGGTGCCAAACCATAAAGTCGGTGTACTCATCGTCAGACATCTCAACAGGCAAGTTTTTGCTGGTGAGATATTTGTAAATGCGCGACTCCATGTCGCCGGTCCACCATTCAGGATAGTCGTGGTTAGGATCAATTTTGGCAAGATAGGCATCGAAACCTGCCTGTACTTCAGGGTCTTTAGAAGAATAAGTAGCCCACGTACCGGCAGCATCAAGATAGTGATAACGGCGGTCGCTACGAGTTACGTTTGTTATATTCCAAATAGCGTTAGCGCCGGCGCCATCTTGCAGCGGGCCACGAGAGAGAGCATAGGTGAAACGTTTAGCATATTTAGTGCCATCACCTTGAGTGCTATTGCTATATAATCCGGTCCAAGCGCCGTTAGCATAAATAGCGCTATTGAGGCCATTAGTTAGATATCCGTCTTTTTCTTCTTGCTGATATTGAGCCAATAAGTCAGCATCGTCAATAGCGTCGAGCAAACCTGAGCCATATATGCCAATAGTACTTTCGAGACGCACCTCATAGGGATCTGCGATTTGATAACCTTGATTAACTACATAAATAGCATTTTGAGGTATTGTCACTTCGGGATATATAAGCTCGTAAGTTTCACCGTCAGGGAAAGTGTTATTCCATTCATCTGTTTGATTGAGCCATTTAACAGTGATTTTGCTTTCGTCGAGCGGTGCTTTAAAAGGAGCTACAGCATGGCTTTGCGGCATACCGGCGAGCCATGACACGTATGCGTTAGTATTTGGGTTGTAAACAACAAGTAAGCAACCGTTGCCAATGTCGTCGGTATTGAACGAGCCGTCGAGCACGCGCTTGCCATGGCCATATCCGGGATGGCAATGAATGCACGAAGAACGCACATAGGCAGGACCAAGTCCGCTACGCACGCCCGAATTATTAGACATAAACGGTTTTTCGAACAAAGCTTCGCCGTTTTTAAAAGCTTGATACAAGCCTGAATTTTCGACAGCAGGTGTTGGCTGTTCGAGAGCATTAGACGTAGCCAAGTAAGAAGTACCCAGCTCTCCACCGGCATAATACCATTCTGGCAGATCGGTGATTTCTTTTTCCTTATCGTCATCAACAATCTTGCTATCGCTGCAGCCGGTGAGAGCTGCAGACGAAGCAAGAATGCTAACACCGATTAAGAGTTTGTTATTCTTAATCATGTTCGTGGTATAATAAACTTTTACTTCAATACTTGTTGATAAGCCTCTTCTAGGACGTTAACTAAATCAGTGCCAACAACAGTTACAGCATTGCCGGCTGCAGCACCGGAAGCATTTTTAGCAAACGGTTCGGGAATTGCAGAAATAGCGTTTATAGCATTTTCGATAGCTTTTTGCACGCGAGCATCAAGATCGGGGTTAACTGACTTGATGTATTTAGAAACAGAGGCATCTGAAGAATTTACGCCACAATAAGAGTTGCGAATAGACTTAATGTTGTCAACAAAGTCCTCAATAGAGTTTAGGCTATAGGGTGACTCAATATAGTTGCGATCGTCAATTGTAGATCCTTGGTGAGGGCGACCGATTTTAGTGTTACCCACCTCGTCAGCGATGTCGATGCAGCCTTGCAAAATCTCTTCAGCAACTTCTTGATAAGTTTTGTAAATAGAACCTGCTTTGCCTGCATTTTGCATCATCCAGCCATAATTTTTAGCTTTATCAAGCTCAGCATCTTCAAGTATTTGTTGTTTTTGAGCACTTACATTATCTGTGCCGGCCCAACAAGCTTCAAGGCAAACGCATTGGTTGCGAAGGTCTTCAGCAACCATGACAAGATATTTTAATTCTTCAGAAGTGTAGTTTGTGCTGTGAATGCTAGATGTGTTGCCATCGGCAGAAAGCTCGTAAAGCATATACTCTATAGAGTGGAATCCGAGCAAACCGTAACCGAAGTTATTATCTAGCGAATAGTCTGCGCCGTTTCTAATTTCAGTGAGCAAACGGTCCATAGCGTCTTTGTCTAGAGGCCAAGAGTCGATATGCGGGTCAATGTTATAGTCTGAAGCCGGACCAAAGAGGAAAGCCTCAGAGAGCTCCCAATATTTACGAGAAGTTTTCCACGCATCAGCGGCATTTTTAACATCGGCAGAAGTTAAAGTGCCATTTTCATGTTTTTCTTGTATAACTGAGCAATAGTCGTAAAGTTGGACTGCTGCGTCAGCCATTTCTTTATACGTAGGCAAAACATTATTATTTATGTATGCAGTAGCAGCACTGCTAAGCAATGTTTCTTTAGCCGATTTATCGTCTAAATCGTCGTTAGAATCAGAGCACGATGCAAGAGAAATGCTTGACAACAAAGCGGGTACAAGCATAAGTTTTAGGAAGTGTTTCATTATGTATGAATTAATATATTAAAATTACAAGTTTTTATAGGAACCAGCCTGAATATGCGATGCCAATTGACACTGAAGGCTCATTGTTATAGCGAGATTTTAACAAACCTATAGAATACTCACCTTTAACAACGATTTGTGACATAGGAAAGTAATTTAAACCAACAGCAAGACGTTGACGGCCACACCACTCTTCTTTGGTGTTTCGCTCCATTTTATACATAGAGTCGTAATATTCATATCTACCAAATAGATACAATTTCTTTCCGGCATCGGCAAAGTGCTGACTTAGCGACAAGAAGTCGTAACCGGCTTCAATGCCGGTAGCAATAGCATCTGAGGCGACTTTTTGACGTTTTGATGTAGAAGTTTTAGGCATAGAGATATTAAACTCGGTGATACGCTTAGAGTCGCTCAAGTGTCCATAGTCAAAATTGCCACGTGCCAAAAATCCATGACCTTTATATTGGAAATCAATAGAGCCAATAGACACTGTGCCATGCACGCCATCGTTTTTTGTATTGTTTGTGGGATAGAGAGTATTGCGGAAACTATTTCCAACGTAGCCCGAAACAGAGACACGCAAACCGGGCACCGAAGTGTTGTCAACGCGCAGAGCTCCGGCATAGCTATTGGCGATTTTAAATTCGTAAGGAGAGGCAGAGCCATAGTGTATCCAACTATCATTACCGAAGCGTTCGCTATCAAGACCGGGAAGCAACATAGCTTCGTAGCGCCAGTTGCCGATTTTACCCCAGAGACCTATGCCAACTTCGTGCCAAGTGCATGGGAAAATTGTATTTTCGCCTTCGGGACGATAAACACCGAAAAATTCGGTAGGCATGTGGTGAGCATTAGTTTGACCAACAGGTACAACCATCATACCGGCACGAACATTTAACGCACGATTAAACGATTTTTGAATCCAAAATTGCTCAAGAGCAACCTCGCCACCACGTTCTACTTCGGTTTCATATTCGCCGGCTTCTTCAGTCTCAATTTCAACTGCCGACTCAGTGCCACCGTGTTCGAATTCTATTTCAGAACCCATGCTCCAACCTTTGCCAAAATCATAGCCCAAAAATATGACCACATGAGGCAAATCAAAGCGGCCATGAGATTGATTTTTTGTAGAAGATGGGTCGGTGTAGCGGAGATAACTATCACTATAAAAGTTTCTCGACATAGCCACTTCGCCATAACCGCCTACAGAGAGTCGGCTTTTCTTTACATTCTTAAAGAGGCGAGTGGAATCACCCTCATTAAATTGCGCAAACGCCGGCACAGCACAAGCCGCAGCCAGCGTTAGAAGAGCACATTTTAAAATTGTTTTAGTCATAGATAATTAAACAGTTTATTTTTTCTGCTGCAAAATTATCTAGGTTTTAAAAAGTGCACAATACTTAAAAATTAGTAAATTGTTTAGTAATTTTAAATTAAATTCATTAAAAATGATTAGGTTGACATGGTCGCAAAACCACTACTTTTTATCAAAGATGTGTTTTTGTGCGACTACGTTAAGGAGCTCTACAACATTGTTTACACCAAGCTTTTGCATGATGCGTTTGCGATGCGAATTGACTGTATTTACACTAAGGCAAAGCTGCTCTGAGATTTCAGCAGACGAAAGACCTTCAATGACTTTGTACATAACGTCAAGCTCGCGAGGAGTTAGTTGATAATTTTCGGTTTTAAGTTTTTTGAAATTAGTGAATGATTCGCAAAAATAAGTATGCCCGCTTTTGATTGCCGAGATTGCTTCAACAAGATTAGCAACAGGATCGCTTTTTGTGAGGTATCCCTGAATATCATAGTCAATAACCTTAGCCAAGAGCCAAGGCTCGTCGTGCATACTATAGATGAGAATTTTAGTATTAGGGCATTTAGACTGAACTGTTTTAATGACATCGAAAGCATTTTCACCTTTTAGTTCAAGATCTAAAACAACAATATCGAAAGAGTTATTGCCAATAAGAGCAACAGCCGATGCGACATTTGTGGCACAGCAACATTGTGCTTTAAACTTCTGCTTCAGAATATTCTGAATACCTGAAACAACAACTTCGTGATCATCTACAATCAGGATTTTTGTGAGTCCGTAGACATCTAGGTTCTTAACATCCATACGCTTTAGCAAATGTTATACACTTAATATTCCGATTAGAGACACGCTTATACTCAATATTAGCAGCTATGCTCATAGCTCTGTCAGCAACAGTTTTAACGCCGAAGCCGCTAGAGACAGAGTGAGCAGACCATTCAATGCCATCGTCAGAAATAGAGATACGAGCAACTGCGGGTGTAAGTGATTCTATATTTAGAATAACGAACGAGGCTTTAGAATGTTTGATAATGTTAGACAATAATTCTTGAACGATACGAAAAATTTCAAGAGCAACGTGCTCGGAGACGGCTCCAACCGGCAACGAATTGTCACTAGTGAATGTAGCCTTTAAATCCGTTTTGGCAACGACATCGTTAAGATAGTACGAAAGAATGTCGTCTAGACCAAGTTGAGAAAACTCCGGAGGCATAAGTTCGTGAGAAATATTACGTACGCTATCGCGTATCTTAGCAATTTCCGGCACAATCCATGAACTATCATTGTTTTTTGCTGAAGAGAGTTTTATTTCGAGGGCAAGTAAATCGTTAGCAATGCCATCGTGAAGCTCTTTGCCGATGCGATTTCGCTCGTTTTCGAGGCCGGAAATATATTTTTGAGCTTGTGCTAAGCTCATTTCTTGACGCATAGCTGCAAGACGACGACGGTTGAAAATAGCGAAATAAATAACAATGAAAATAGCAATAGCCAAAAGAATGAGTACAACAACGAGTATCCGATAGTAATGTATCTGATCGGCGAGTTGCTGCTGAGCATCAAAAGCTTTTGCCGCGTTATAAGAAATATGGATTGAATTGAGGTGTGCGTTATACGGACAAGTATTGAGCATGCCAAGAGCTACCGTATTAGAGAAAGCGGTAAGCATAATGGTGAATAATAGGAATACCCAATAGTTTAAACGCATATATAACGATGAAAATAGTTTATAATATTTGTAACTAGTTTCACAAAATTAAGGTATTAAACGGAGTTTGTATGCTTGTATTAACGTCTTTTAACCGACCTACTAATCAATTTCACCATTTTAGGTGATAGGGAAGGAGTAAAATAAAGAGTAATTTTGCTGAAAAAGGGGAAGTTATGAAAATTGAAGTAGACAAAAGTCTCAAATTATATAAATTCTGTACTAAAATAAACCTAAACACAAATCACAAAAAGTTGGTAGAAAAATAAGAAGAAAAGCACACACAACTCTCATGGGTCGGTAAGCCGTGTTTGGTTAGCCGATCTTTTTTATAAGGATTTATTAATTTAGAAAATTAGATAGTAATAACGTGTTATATTGTTAAATTAATTAATTAATGCGAAAAGGAAAAATTTTTTTTCATATAATATGCAAGTTGTTTAAAATAAAATTGTAAATTTGCGATATAAAAAATAAATTATCACGTATAACTTTTTTAACCCTACAATTACCCATGAAGCCATATGTATTAGGCATTGACATAGGAGGTACTAACACAGTGTTTGGAATCGTTGACTTGCGCGGTGTAGTACTCGCATCATCGTCAATTAAAACAGGAAAACATTCTGTATTTGATGATTACATTGACGAACTCTACACAGAGGTAACACGTCTTTTAGAGCAAAACGATGCTTTAGATAAGATTCACGGCATCGGTATCGGCGCTCCGAACGGCAACTACTACACAGGTGAAATTTCAGAGCAAGTTAATTTGCCCTGGCCTGCTCCCATTCGATTGGCTGCAAAAGTTCGTGAAAAATTTGGCATCCCTGTTGCAGTCACCAATGACGCAAATGCAGCAGCCATCGGTGAGATGACTTACGGTGTCGCTCGCGGTATGAAAGATTTCATTATGATCACTCTTGGCACCGGCGTTGGTTCTGGTATCGTTGTAAACGGTCAAGTAATCTATGGCGTGGACGGATGTGCCGGCGAACTCGGTCACGTAATAGTTAAACGCAACAATGGTCGCGCTTGCGGTTGCGGACGCTCTGGCTGCTTGGAGACATACTGCTCTGCAACCGGTGTAGCACGCTCTGCTCGCGAATTCTTGGAAATTCGCAAAGAGCCGTCATTGCTTCGCAATATCCCCATTGAGCAAATAACCTCGAAGGATGTTTATGATGCAGCTATGGCTGGAGACCAAATTGCTAAAGATATATTTGAATTTACAGGCACCATACTTGGTGAGGCATTGGCTGATTTCACCGCATTCTCATCTCCTCAAGCATTTGTATTGTTTGGCGGATTGGCTAAGAGCGGCGAATTGTTACTACGCCCGATGCGCGCAGCTATGGAACGCAACACTCTGGCAATCTACAAAGGGGCACGCCGCGTATTGTTGAGCGAACTCAAAGAAGCAGATGCCGCTGTGCTTGGCGCTAGCGCTCTTGGATGGGAAGCAAAATAAGCTAACACTGTTCAAATACTATAAGTCAATAAAGTGGCTTGCCGCATGGCAAGCCACTTTATTTTGTAATGTATATTCCTGTTGCAACTGATAAGTATCTAAGTATTAATGATGTAAAAATTTTAGGTTAAAATACTTAATTTTTTATTGGTTGTATTAGAAAAAATATTGTAACTTTGCATCGCAAAAGCCGATTAGACGTCACAAGGAGAGATGCCGGAGTGGTCGATCGGGGCGGTCTCGAAAACCGTTGTGCCCTTGCGGGCACCCAGGGTTCGAATCCCTGTCTCTCCGCTAAAACACTTATTAAAAGTTAAGTATTTAAGAAATAAACACCCAGTTTTACAATAGAAGACGATATGTAAAGTTGGGTGTTTTAATTTGCTCATTTTCACAAAGCAATTGTTAAACAAATGATAACCTATATACATTAACTTCAAATTTTCATGTCCTATGAAAAAATTTATTTTACTTACGATGCTACTAATTGCGACAATTAGTGCAAATGCTCAACTCTATGTTGGAGGTAGTTTGGGATTTTGGTATAATAGCCACAGTGGACCGGAAACAACATCGTTCACTATTGCTCCTGAAATCGGCTACAATATCAACCACAAATGGGCTGTTGGCGGTGTTATTGACTACACATACGGCAAAGTAGACGATGTAACAGCTAATAGTTTTGCTATTGCGCCCTATGCTCGCTATTCATACTATCGCAACGGCTTGGTTCGTCTATTTGTTGACGGAGGTTTTGGTGTGTCAACAACTTCATATAGCGGTTCTGACAATGTGACCGGTGTGGAAATTGGTTTCAAACCCGGCATCGCTTTTGATGTTAATGAGCACTTTAGCGTTGTTGCCAAATGCGGATTCTTAGGATGGCGTGAGGACTACTCACTTGGCTCTGATGGTCAAGGTCTACTTTTGAGTAGCGAAGACCTATCTCTTGGTTTCCACTACGAATTCTAATTTACACAACACATAAAGCATAGCGGCTCAGTGTCAGACTTGTCTGATGCTGAGCT
>CAZJEA010000011.1:0-3115 GCA_964544895.1 uncultured Bacteroides sp.
CGCGAACTACTGATGAATAGTTACCGTCTATATCATAAATAGGTATATCAGGTATGGTAGTCAATGAGTAGTTGATGATACCTTCAGAGCCATCAGCGAGTTTGAGGTTTTCGTCAATGTCTGAGTAGGTGGCGCTCAAGCCTAATTTCAACCATGATTTGAGTTGAGCATCCAAGTTAGCGCGGAGTGAAATACGTTGGAAGTCAGAACCGATGATTGTACCATCTTGATTCATGTACGAACCTGATACGTAGTATTGCACTTTTTCAGTACCGCCTTGAGCTGACACTTGGTGTTGGTGTTGCAGTGCTGTTTGGAAGATAGCATCTTGCCAGTTTGTACCTTTACCCAAGATTGAGGGGTCAGAGTAGTAGTTGCTAGAGCTTGCTTGACCGGTTGCTACCAAGTCGTTGTAGTATTCAGCATACTCGCGCAAGTTCATCATGTCCAAACGGGTGTTTTGACGTTGAACGGCAACCATGCCATCGTAGCTGAATTTAGCCTCACCGGCTTTACCACGTTTTGTGGTGATGAGGATAACACCGTTAGAACCTTGAGCACCGTAAATTGCAGTAGCAGAGGCATCTTTCAACACTTCCATCGACACGATGTCGGCGGGGTTGATGGTTGACAACGGTGAGATGGTAGAAACTTTACCATTACCGAGGGCGTCGCCAAGACCGAAGTCGGCACCTGAGTTACCACCGCCTTGCACGATAACACCATCGATAACGTAGAGAGGCTCAGCGTTAGCATTGATGGTGGCTTGACCACGCACGCGGATTGATGATGATGAACCCGGAGCACCTGACGTTGTCATTGCTGTAACACCGGTTGCACGGCCTTGCAATGATTGGTCAAGGTTGGTGATGATTGAGCCTTTCATGGCATCCTCACCTAGAGTGGTAGACGCGCCGGCTAGGTCACTACGTTTCATAGTACCATAACCAACTACTACAACCTCATTTAAGAGGCTACTCTCGTCTTGCAATGTGATGGTCAATTTTGTGCGACCTTGCAAAGCGATTTCTTGTGTTTTCGTACCTATATACGACACTACAATTGTTGCCGTAGGCTTAGAAACACGAATCGAAAAGTTACCGTCAATATCGGTAGAAGCGCCGATGGTTTTGCCCTTTTCTACTACTGAAGCTCCGATAATCGGATCTCCGGCTGAGTCGAGGACTGTACCTGTAACGGTAGACTGCGCAGACATACTCATCGTTATAGCAGCGAAGAGTGTCAACAATAACAACCTGAAATTCAGGGAACTGATTGTTTTCATGTACAGTTTTTAAGCGTTAATAATTATGTTTTCTTTAAATTTTGGATCACAGGTCAGTATAGAGTCTATTTACCATCGCAAATTAACAAAATTTTAACTACATAGATATAATACTATTTTATCTATTTGTGTACTTTTTTTACCCTATTTATAGCAATAGCGCACTTTCTAATACAAAACGGTGACAACGCCCCCTCGCTCCCCTTTTAACCTTATTTAAGTCTTCACCCCCATACAGATTTGTGTCGAAATAGCTCAAGTGAGGCGGGAGGGGGATATAAGAAGAGAGGCTGCGCCAATTTTGACACAGCCTCTTGCATATGGATTATTTTACGATGTAGGAGTCGAAAAATGCCGAACGGCGCGGATTCCAATCATCGTACAACACGGTGTGACCGCATAGTGGATAGATGATTAGCTGCTTGGGCACATTCAACAAATTATAGTCGGACATATTTGTGTGCGGCGGACAAGTAGGATCTTGCAAGCCCATGCCCATAAGCACCGGACAGGTGATGCGACGCACATGATTTTTAATATCAAAATATGTCAAGTTGTCGTACATCTGATCTTCACTCATATTTAGCTGGCGTGCTTGCTCTTTTACAGGGTCTGCAGGCCAGTTCACAATCTTGAAATAGTCGCGATAATCGCTGAGGAACGGTATATATGGGGCTATTGCGCGAAGGCGATGGTCGAGCGAAGCAGCGACAAACGTATAAGCACCGCCTTGGCTGCCGCCCTCGGCAAAGATGTTGCGCGCATCAACCTTGTCAAGTTGAGCTACAAAATCTATGGCACGAACACAGTCGAGAAAAGCTCCCTTGTAGTAATACTCTTTGGGCTTGTCAAGATTGTAGCGTATCCAATCGCCATATTTATTGCCCTCTTCGCTGAGAAACTGTCCGCGGCTTGAGGTAACAAATTCAACCCAGTCAGGACGGTCGTCAGCACCGAGCCACCAATTTGGTTTAGCGCCATAGCCGTTATAGTATATCTGCGCCGGATGTTTGCCTTTTGCAACAGGTATCATAACATAGCCCCTGATAGTGTCGCCACCCCACGATTGCATTTGTACTTTAAAGCATTTGCGCTTTTTACCGTCTTTTTCGGGCCACGGTGTAAGCTGATAATTACCTGGTACGGCGGCAAGCTCAGCTAGAGCTTCGTTCCAGAATTGATCGAAGTCAGGCTTATTATCGGGGAGTGAGACTATATTTTCAGGCTCATATCCTATATTAAATTGCTTGATTACGTTACCGTTATCTTCAACAAAACAAGTGTAAAATCCGGGCTCTGACATGGGTATCTGAATTTTTACCGTATCTGTAGCTCCGGCAGCAAGTTTTAGCTGATAAGAGAAGCGCAAAATATCGTGAGCTTTATCGCGGTCGGTGGTGAGACGGAATGTGAGGTTGGCATTGTTAGCGTGGCCCAGAGTGTCGGTGACAGCGAGACTGAGCGAGGGCACTTCTGGCGCATTCCACCACAAATCGTGCACAGGAGGCACGTCAACTTTCAAGTCGCGTGCTGATGCCGTAGCCAGCGACGTTAAACAAGCTAAAGCAAGAATTGACTTATTCATTTTTTAATTTGTTTTGTTGATTTTGAGATGATGTCTAAGGTAGATTTGTCAACGGCAAAGACCGAATTTAAGCCTTGCTGCTCTTGTGCCGGGTCGCAAGTATAGTCATCCCAGCATTGCCAACGCTCGTGTGCGGGCACGGCATAACCACCCCACCCCCAGAAATTGCATCCGGCAATCATGTCGGTGTTGGCAATAAGAGAGAACACATATTCATAAAATTTATCGCGGCCAACTGTCGGTGA
>CAZJEA010000011.1:3215-24722 GCA_964544895.1 uncultured Bacteroides sp.
TCACAGCCATGTTTACCCTCGCTGCCCGTAGCTACAAGGTGATTTTTGTCGAGCGATTTAATCAGCTTAGCTTGCTTTTCAATCCAATTTGCGAAAGCGCTTTTTGTGCTGTCATCTTCAGCAAAAGCACGCGGCTCGTTAGCAATCTCCCAAGCCATAAGTGCCGGCGACTCCACGTACGGTTTCTTCGTATAACGGTTAGTGCGGGTGACAATGTTGCGCACATGATTAGCTGCAAGAGTTTGTGCAGAGTCGTTTGTCACAAACTGCGAAACGTGAGCCATGTATGCCGGATATCCGTCTATTGCCGGATTAGGCGTAGGTCCTGCTCCCGCCCACTCAAGATATGTGCCATAACCGCCACTCCATTCCCAAGCATTGTTCAAGAAGAGCACAGCCTTCATGTTGCGCTTTTCCAACTCTGCCATAAGATAGTCCAAGCCGTCGAGTATGGTGTCGTTGTAAACTCCGGGAGCTGTCTGCAACACCGGCATAATGTGCGATGGTATATTTTCTTCGCCATCGCCGCCAACGAGCACGCGCAAGTTGTCTATGCCAACTTTTTGCAGCAGGTCAAGCTCCTTGTTCAGACGCTCGCGGTCGCCTCCGCGTCCGTTGCTGGCGAGAATTGCGCCATACCAAAAGTTAGTGCCAACATATTTATATATTGAGTCGCCAACATAAAACTTGCCATCTTTTACCGACACAAATTCATCTGTTGGTTCGCTGACAGCAGCACCTGAAGAGCAGCCCACCATCGCAGCCATAGCCATAATCAAACCGTAAATGCTATATTTCTTCATGTTTGTATATAGTTTTTACCTATTTGTCGGTGCGGAACGGCACAAGCGGCATGCCCATAAGGTTGTGCACTTTGCCGATGCGGAAATTGTGGAAGTTGTAGCGCACAGACACAATATTTTCCACATCTTTTGAGGTCAGTATGATGTCGCGAGTGTAGCTATCTTCGGTTGCATCACAAGGATGAAACTCTCCGTCAGCGCCGGCAACTTCAAAGCCTTCGAGCACATCATTAGGAGTGAAGCCGTCTTCGGCATTGATGAAGTGGAGCGTTGCTTTGTTTCCTTCAACGTCCATAGATTTGTACTTAGGATAGGTGTAAGGTATGCCTTGCATGCCATAAGTCTCGGCAGCTACCATAAATGCAAGGCGTTCGCCCAAGGGTTGCTTTTGGCTGGCGTGTATGTCTTCAAGCTCGTAGTCGTAAACGAGGTCGGCAGTGCTGATGATGTCGCAATTAGGCACAATCTCGGCAGCCTTATGCTGAGCCTCGCGCAAAAGTGCTGCGTCAATAGCATCGGGGTTGCCATAGTTCCATCCCGGTATTTCCACCTGATAGATAGGCAATTCGCCCAAGTTCCACTCTTTGCGCCATTGTTTCACCATATCGGCGAAGTGCTGCGGATATGTGTCATGGCGTCCCACATTCGACTCACCCTGGTTCCACAAGAAACCTTTGATGGTGTACCCGGCAAGTGGGTGCAACATAGCGTTGTACATAACGTTTATGCGCTCCCAGTCTTGGAGTTTTGTGTCGGCTTTGTCTTTTTCAACGTCCCACTCCGGATATGCGTCAATTTGCTCTTTAGTCTCCCAGCCTTCAACTTTGCTGCCTCCGTAGGCGCAAACAATTATGCCGACAGGCACATTCATGATGTCTGTAAGTGAGCGAGCAAAAAAGTAGGCTGTAGCCGAAAAACCGGCTGCATTTACAGGATTACATTCTTGCCATTTGCCGGGCACGCGCTCTTGCACGTCGTATGAGGCTGTCTTTGGCACGGTGACAACACGTATGCCCGGATATTTTGCCGAATAGGCTATGGCTTGAGCTGCGCCTTCAACAGGTTGAGTCCAAAATCCGCGCAAGGGCATTTCCATATTAGACTGGCCTGAGCAAAACCACACTTCGCCAACAAGCACATTGTTAATGGTAATTGTAGAGCCATCGCCGCTCACAGTGATTGATTGTGGGTCGAAAGTGGCATTTCCGGTAGGAATAAACAGCTCCCAACGTCCGTCTTTGTCGGCAGTAGCCTTAACAGTGCTTTTGCCTGACCACGATGTTGTCACAGTTATTACTTTGCCGGGATTTGCCCAACCCCACACTTTAGCATTGGTGTTTTGTTGCACCATCATATTATCGCTAAAGATTTCGGGCAAAGACAGTTCGGCATTAGCCAAGAATGGCATCAATGCTAAAGCAGAAGTTGCCAATATTTTTTTCATTTTCTATTTTGTTATTTTGTTGTTAAGATAATATTTCACTAGCAAGCCCCACGGTTTGATGTTTGCCTCTGTCCACGTGGTAGCATCGGGTGATGTGCCTTCGCGCAACATCGAGCAGGTTTCGTGTTTGTCTGAAACTGACCAAGCAATCCAGCTGATAGAATTTTCGTCGGCAAGATGTTGCCACTCTTCCCACGAGTCCATATCGAGCACCCCGTCACCGGTATGCACCATGCCGGCACATTCGCTCATAAAAATCGGCAAGCCTTTGCTGAGAGCATATTTAGCTTTATCGCGATTGTAGTCTTGGTGCGTTGCTGCATAGTAGTGCAGAGAGTACATCACATTAGAGTACCCCACCAGTGGGTCGTCGGCAGCAGCGTCTACATCTTGGTCCCAACGCGGAGTCGGAACAATGATTATTGAGTTAGGCGCATATTTGCGTATGATGGGTATTATTTCATTTGCATAATCTTTTATTTCGCTCCATTTCACCTCGGTAGGCTCATTCCAAATTTCAAACAGTGTATTAGCATATTTGCCGTATTTTTTTGCCGTAGTAGTAAAAAATTCTTTGGCAAGAGCGAGGTTATTTGCATGGCTGTGGAAGTCGATAAGCAAGTAAACATCGTCTTTAATGGCTGCTTGTGCAACACTATCGAGCAACGCCAAACTAAGTTCGGGTTGTTTTTCGTAAGAGATATCGAGATGGTCGAGACCTATAGCTGCGCGCACAATGTCGGCATGCCATTCGTTTGCCATATAATCTACTACCGTGTGGTTGTAAAACTGTGGCCACATGCAGTGCCAGCCCAAGCTGACGCCACGCAATTGCACTTGTGCACCTTTACTGTTGACAAGTTGTTGTCCGAAGACTTGCAGTTGACCATTACGGCTGACCACATCCGACGCAAATGCCAGCGCCGGAGTTACAACCGTCAACAAAGCAACAACTAATTTTTTTAAGCCGAATTTCATGAGATTATGTTTGTTTATAAGTTAAGAAAAAAGAAGCTATGTGAGTTGTGTTATATGATTAGTTTTGTGCGCAGATAGTTGTCGCGAAATTGCTTCGGGCAACAGCCTTTGCGCTTTTTAAATATGCGGTTGAAGTTGGAGATATTGTTAAAGCCACACTCATAGCATATCTCCGACATGGTCATTGTAGTGTCGACAAGCATACGTGCTGCATGACCCATGCGTATATCTATAATATAGTCGGAAAGCGTGCGTCCGGTGCGTATTTTGAAAAATCGGCTAAACGCTGTCGGAGTCATGCCAACCATATCAGCAAGGTCTTTAAGGTAGATTTGCTTGTTATAATTTTGTTCTATCTCGTCTTCAACTTTTCGCACGCGACGCGAATCGGTTGGATTTTTTACGTCAGCGAATGATGAGGTTGAGAGACCATGACAGTCTTCTGTCATTGAGAGTATGTATAGTATCTCAAGGAGCTTGAGCAGGCGAAGAAATCCGGGCTGAGCTTTGGTCAGCTCTTCAAGTTTAGCGTAGAGCGACATTATGACCGGCAAGTCGAATGACAGTCCGGTTTTAGCGCGTTCAAGCATCTCACGTATACTTCCCAACTGAGTTTTCATGAGAAGTTCGTGCGAGAGCAAGTCGGAAGAGAACTGTATGGTAACTTCGTGAATATTGTCGCTTTTACATTCGTGTTGCTCCCAGCAGTGAGGCAGCCCGCCGCCAATGAGCACAAGGTCGTAGTCGCCGAGCACTTGCATTGAGTCGCCCACCACTCTTCGAGCTCCGGCACAATTGCTAACAAAATTGAGTTCATACTCTTCATGGCGATGCAGAGGGTAGTCGAAAATCATTTTGTCACGAGCTACAAGATAGAAACAGTCAGTTTTTGAAAGAGGCGTAATTTCAGTGATAATATGAGGCATAGGTAATGATTGTTTTTAAGGTCAAAAAGAGCAAAAAAGAGTCATAATGGCCGACGAAGCATCAGCCATTATGACTATGCGGTTTATAGTGTCACTCTAAGAGCGTCACCGTTGATGTTGATAGCGTATTTTGCTACCGCTGCAGGGATGAGCACTGTTTCGCCTTGTTTTACTTCGGTTGTTGTGCCGTCGATAGTGAGTGCGAGTGTGCCTTTTGTTGCCATGAAAAGAACGAATGTCTCGGGGTTGCCCGTATATTCGATGGTTTCATTTGCGCCGGTAATGAAATCTACGCTAAAGTAGTCTGACTTAACGGCGTCAGCTGTGGTCTTACCAAAAATTTTGGCGGTAGGTTGCACTGAGTGCGGGTATGTGTAGTCGATAGCATCTTTAGCTTCCTCGGTGTGAAGTTGGCGAGGGTTGCCTTGAGCGTCACGACGGTCGTAATCGTAAACACGATAGGTGATGTCGCTCGATTGTTGTATCTCGGCGATGAGGTTTCCGGCACCGATAGCGTGTATGGTTCCGGCAGGGATGAAATAGAATTGACCCGGAGCAGATTTGTGGGCGCTGACAGCGTCCATAATGCTGTTGTCGGCAATCTTCTCTACATATCCTTGAGGTGTCAACGGTGCTGCAAGACCACAATAGATGTTTGCATCTTTTTCGCAGTCTACAACAAACCACATCTCGGTTTTGCCTGCGCAGTTGTGGCGCACTTTTGCGAGCTCGTCGTTGGGGTGCACTTGCACTGAGAGGTCATTGCGGGCGTCGATGAGTTTTATTAGCAATGGGAAATTTTTGCCATGCTTTTCAACGGTTTTTGTGCCCAGCAATTCAGCGCCAAATTCTTGTGCCAATTCGGTGATAGTTTTACCGGCATAAGCGCCTTCGGCTACTACTGATTCGTGTCCGGGTACAGCTGATAGCTCCCAGCTCTCGCCGATGCAGTCTGAGTCGATTTTTACGCCTTTATATTTGGCGATTTTTTCTCCGCCCCAAATTACGGGTTTGAAATACGGGCGGAATTTTAATGGTGCAGTAATAATCATAATATATTAAATGTAGAAAAACTATTGAACACTTAGGTGAAGCACACGGCTTGCGAAGTCGGTGCGTTTGTTATAGTCAACATCATGCTCAAGCGGCATTTCGAGTCCGGTAGTCATAAGGAATTTTCCTGAGAACTCTTTGCCCTCGTATGGCAGCGGATTGTTGTCTATGCGGTTTAGCTCTTCAACACGGTAATTTTTGTCGGGGTCGAGACCGTCCATAGTTACACGTGGAAGCTGTTGATTGCAGAATGTTTCGGTTTTCCACCAATAGAACACTGCTTCTGATTTGTCCGGTTGAACATACATCAGCGAGGCGGCACCGAGTTTGTCGTAAGGTGAGAGGAGGCGATATAGATCACCAAATTGAACCACATTGCGCACTTGTTTGTATTGTGCTATTGCTTTGCGGCAAAGATCTTTTTCGTCGTCGGTCATGTTTTTGGGTTGTATCTCCATGCCAAGACGTCCGCTCATTGCCACGTCAATGCGATATTTCAAAGGTATGGTGCGGAATGTTTGATGGTTGGGAGCGGCGCTGATGTGCGATGCCATAGCAATTGCAGGGAAGAAGTGGCTTGTGCCCCATTGCATGTACACACGTTGCAGAGCATCGGTGTTATCGCTTACCCAAAATTCGTCAAACCAAGGAAGGACGCCCCAGTTTGCTCGGCCACCACCGCTGGCGCAAGCTTGTATGGTGAGGTTCGGATATTTAGCGCGTATGCGGTCGCAAGCAGCAGCAAGACCACGATGATATTCTATCATGAGGTGCGACTGATTGTCGGCGGTGAGATATTGCGAACCGTGGTTCATGATCGGAGCATTGGCATCCCATTTTATGTAGTCAATACCCGGATATTTTGTCATCAATGTATCTACAATATTAAAGACTATGTCTTGCACTTTCGGATTGCCAAGGTCAAGCACCAATTGTGTGCCGCCACGACCTTGCACGGGTTCGCGGTTTGACGGTTTGATGATATATTCGGGGTGCTTCTCGTAGAGCTCGCTGACTGAGTTTGTCATTTCGGGCTCAATCCAGATGCCGAATTTAATGCCGTTTTTGTTGGCAGTGTCGATAAGTCCTTGTATGCCGGCGGGGAGTTTGCGAGTGTCTACAGTCCAGTCGCCGAGCGACGACGAGTCGTTGTTACGCGGATATTTGTCGCCAAACCAGCCATCGTCCATAACAAAGAGTTCGCCGCCCATAGAAGCGATGTCACTCATCATTTGAGCCATGCCTTGTTCGTTGATGTCAAAGTAAACGCCTTCCCAGCTGTTGAGAAGTATTTTGCGCGGCACATTACCGTGTGCGAGACGGTGGTTGCGGCCCCAGCGGTGGTAGTTGCGGCTCACGCCTCCTTTACCTTCGTTAGAATAAGTGAGTGTCACTGCCGGGGTAACAAAGGTTTCACCTTTTTGCAGGTTGTATGCTGAGTTGTCCGGATTTATTCCTGCAAAGAAGTGGTGCGTGTTTGAGTCGTCGGTATCTACGCGTAGTCGATAGTTACCGCTATAACACAAAGCAGCACCGATAACTCGTCCGGTACGCTCGTTGGGGGTGCCATCGAGTGAGAACATCACTTCGGCATGTGCTACGTGCGAGTTGCGCACACCGTCTTTGTTTTTAATGACTTTCATGCCGTGAGTGAGAGGTATTTCTTCCAATCTACCTTCATTTGCCCACGACCCATATAGTGACGACATATATACGTTGCCGTAGCGTATGGGCAGATAAGCCGAATCAAATGACGTGAGTGTCACATTTTTCTTCTCGTTGTTTGTGGCTTCCACCCATGTTTCTATTACATCGGCATCGTTGTACGTTAAATATTTTACTGCTACTTCAAAAGCATAGTACTTATCTTTCATAACAATGGTTGTTATATTAGTACCATCTTTTGCGTTTGTTTCGTATTTTATATCAGAGACTGCGAGGTCTAGTGTGAGGTTGCCATCAGCGTGTTTCACGCTCATAGCGGTTTCGCGAGCCGACTCCATGCCATAGACCGGATAGGCTTTTGTCGGTGTGAGTCCGGCATCGGCAATAGCTTGTAATTCATTCGTTTTAAGGTGATCACCGTAATACAAAAATTGCAAGGGAGCTCCTTTCGTAGCTTCCAATACAAGTGTGGTGTTTGTCGTTGAGACATTAATAAGTTCGGCATTGGCAGTGTAAGAAGTGCCTAAAAGTGTGAGCAACAACGCAGTGTGCGTAGCAATTTTTTTTGTAAACATGTTTTATGTCTTTCGGTTTAGAAAAAAGTTAAACATGCTACAAAGATAACACTTTTTTTCATCATCCAAAACTATAAAGATAATTTTAATTGCGATGTAATATTCATGTAATATCTCTTAAGACAACAAGGGGAGCGTGCCCGTGGCACACTCCCCTTGAGGATATTTGGATATGAGGTTGGTTATTCGTCCCAAGTGCAATCTACAGGTTCGAATTTGCCTACGCCAACCACTTTAAAGCGTGCTGTGTAGACTGTTGATGTACCTGTGTATGCTGTGAAATTGATGGTGTAGATAACATCTATGCCGTCTATGGGTTTAGCATCGGGGTGTAGTGTTGCTAATGCTCCGGGCATTACTTCGTTCATGAAGCGTGTCTTCATGAGTTTTACTACATCTTCGTCTGCCATATTGTCGTACTCTGTCGGATATTGCGCCTTAGCTGCTGATGCGCGCAAGTCTACATTTCCTTGATATGCAGAGGTGCCTGAATAGTACTCGTTGTTACCATAGCTTGATACGTAGTATTTTCCGCTCTTGATGCTTGTGTCGCCAAGAGGTTTGCACTTATTCTCGTAAACCCAATTTACACATGCTTGATAGTATGTGGTGCTGAGCTCTTGCGATTTACCTGCGGGCAAAGTGATGGTGACGTTGGGGTCGTACATCCAATTGCCGCCGGTGCGTACAAATTGTGCTGTTTCGGTAACGATACCATCGTTGAGCACCCATTCCGAACCGTTATATTTGTATTGGTCGCATGCCAATGACGATTTGCTGTTAGCATAAAGTGTGTAAACCACGTTTTTAACATCGTCGGCTTGTGCATACGGATATTTTGTTTTCAAATATGTGGGCAAATATTTTGCGGGTTCGGTGAGGTTTTGGTAGGTTTGACCCATTGCAGTGTAATCGGCTGCTGAGAGTACTGCAAAACCTGAAGCAAGTGACCATTTACCATCGCTGTAGCTGTAAAGTGCATTTACTTTTGTGGTGGGTACATCTGCTGCGGCTGCTCTTGATACATTTGCACTACGTTTCGGTGCTAGAGCTTTACCGTTGATGTGTGTTGCTACAATGCTGCAATATTTGCCTCCGGCGATTGCAATGAAGTAACCTTTGAGGGTTACACTTGCACCATCGGTAAATGCTGCTTTTTGTTCGGTTGTTGCGCCATAGATGCTACCTTGTGCTGAGGTTGCACCGTCAACAATGATGTTGATGTTGTTACCACTTACTGCAACAGTGCCGGTTACTTGAGCGTAAACAGCAACTGCGTTATCAGTGCGGGCACTTGCTGCTTGGAGGGCTGCTCCGTCATAAACTGTTGCTGTGGGATATGTCACTGCTTGTGTGCCTATAACATTTACTGTTGCTGACGCACCGTTTACTTGGAAGCCTTTGTTGTAAGCACCAATAGTGCCTGCAACTTCAAGTTGTGTGCCTAAGGGATATGTTGTTACATCGTATCCTTTGACATAAACGAAGATTGAACCTGAGTTGTCTGTGAGCATGTAACCCATGCTGCAAATTCCGGTAACTACACCTTTGATTGTGTATGAGCCGTTGAGCTCAACGCCGCTGATTACTGAAGTCGGTTCAAAAGCAGGTGTTTCGTTGCCGCCTACATTGCCAAATACCGGCTCTTGCTCTGATGAGTTGTATGTTACCAAGCAGTAAGGGCTAACACCGAGGTCGAGGTCTGCCTTTGCAAGAAGAGACGGTATGTATTTAGTCGCTGCGTGTGAGGGCGCGAATGAGCTGATGTAGTTGTCATCGCTATCCCACACTGTTTGATAATCTGCATCTGTGACTGTGTAAGTCTGTGCTGCTGCAGCCAAATCTACTTCTTCTGAAAGTCCTTCTGCTACTTTGTATGTAAGCTTAACGGCTGAGCCGTCAGTGAGAGTAAAGTAGCTGAATGAACTTGAGTTCAAGAATGCAGGCATGTAGTCTGCGGCTTTGATTTGTTCTGAGAATGCTTTACGTGTGCCTACTGCTGTTAGGGCTGCCTTATTTTCGGTGCCGGCGAGGGCTATGTTTGTCGAATTTGAGGCTATTGCTGAGTAGTCGGCATCTGTAAGCGTGTACTCAATTGACTGCGAGTTTGTAACAGCCTCGTTGTTCTTATCTTCAAAGCCTTTGAGGTCGTTGTTCCAGGCATTTTCGTCACACCCGGCAAGAGAAGAAGCCACTGCGACAGCCACAAACGATTTGAGAATAATATTGCGTTTCATTGTGTTTATTGTCATTTTGGTGTGAGAATTTAGAAATTAACACGTAGTTTGAGTGAGTAAGTGCGACCAAAGTTGTAGAATACGTAGTATGCGTTGTCCCATGTACCTTTTGCGCTGGTGCTGGTGGTTGCATCGATTACGTAGTTGTAGTTGAAGAGGTTTTGCACATTACCTGAGAGTATTGCGTCAACGCCGCCTACTTTAAATTTGTATGATGCGTTGAGGTCGAGTTGGTTGCCCCAAGGTATACGCCAAGGATCTGCTACGTCGATAGTGCCGTTAGCTGTGTAGCTTGATGATGATACGGTGTAATCGCTGTAGTTGCGTGCTGCTGCGGTCCAGTCGGCACCGATGCGGAAGCCTTCAAACGGACGGAAGGTAACTCCGATTGCTCCGGTGGTTTGTGCTGAGCCACCCACTTTCACACCTTTCTGATTAAGTGTTGCGTGTGCGTGATCTTCGGCGAGGATGCCTGATGCTACTACACCGGCAAGGTTTTTAAGAGGCTCTCCGTTTTGGTTGTAGAAGTAACCTACGGCGTTGCTATCCCAAATGTAGTCACCGAGTGAAAGCATACCGTTAAGTTCGAACCATTTCACGGGCACGTATGTGAAGTTAAATTCTAGTCCCATGTGGCGAGCATCAACACCACCCATGTTCATATAGTAGCGGTCGCCGGCATGCTCTCCGGTTTCGATTGTACCCGAACGTGTTGTGGTTTTATCTAGCCATTTTGTATAGTATGCGTTGGCGGTTGCTGAGAATATGTGTGAGCTGTAACCGTAACCGAGTTCAAATGAAACTACTTTTTCATTCAACGGATTGGGGTTTGCGGCATTGCTAACTGATGAGCTCAAGAATACACCTGACGAGAAGAAGGGTGCACGGCTGATGTAACCAACGTTACCGTATACGTTATTATGACGGTCGAAGTTGTAGTTTACACCAAATTTAGCTGTTCCACCAAGGAAGTTGTATGTCTTAGACTTTGAGTGTGCTTCGTCGTAATAGTAGTGGTCTATGCGTTGATAGCCTGTGTTGCTTAACGAACCTGAGAGCACCAAGTTAAGTTTCTTGCCTAATGCTGAATATTCGGCTTGAGCGTAAGCGCCTTCTTGTATGGTCTTGCCATCGTAGTTACGATATACGATATCGCCAACACCAAGTTTTTCGTATTTCCAGTTGGGATCTGCTGCTGCAGCATTGTTTTCTACACTTACATTTTTACGATAGCTATCGTCCATGAAGTAATCACCACCGTAGAGGTCTACGATTTTGTTGTTGTGGTGACCAATGTAGTAACGTACATCGATACCGCCGGTGAATATAAGTTTGTTATCGAAAAATTTGTTGTTATATGTAGAAACCAAACCATACCACTCGTGCGAGTTGTTACTCTGGCTCATTACCATGTTCGAACCGGTTGTTGATGCGGCATTCATTTCTTCGATTTTGTCGTAAGCGAATGTACCGTCAGGGTTGCGGAAGATTGAGTTGGGTACACCGTTGGTTGCGCCATACCAGCTAGAGTAGCTGATAGTGTTGCCGTTGTAGGTGCCACGACCTTGACCGCTGTAACCACCACCACTTGCTATTGACACGTATGCTGTTGTTGACAACGTTGATTTTTCGTTGATTTGCCATGTGTGAGCAAGTGAAATTTGTGGTTTGTGATAGGTATTTAGGTTTGATGTGCGGAGTTGTCCGTTGCTATCAAAACCATAAGTCGGGTTGTATTTGTATTGGCTGTCGCCACCCATAACGTTTTTAGCATAGGTTTGATATTCCATGATTGACAAACCGTCTTGGCTTGAACGTTTGTTGTGCTTTTGGGGTGCGCCGAATGCTGTCAATGACAATTGGTGTGCATCGTTAATGCGTTTTGATACATTCAAGAAGTAGTTGTATGAGTTGTACCATGTGCCTTGCACATATCCATCGCCCCATTTACGTGATCCGAGCACTGTGATTGCCCATCCGTTTTTCATTAGGCCGGTTGATACTTTCATACCGATATTGTTGGCGCCATCGTTACCCATGCCATACCATACAGATCCGCCTTTTTGAGCATCAAGTGAGCGTGTGGTGATGTTGATGGTACCACCTACTGAGGGTGCTGAAAGAATGGCTGCACCGAGACCGCGTTGGGTTTGGATGTTTGATGCTACATCGCTTAGTCCTGCCCAGTTACTCCAGTATACGCCGCCCCACTCCATATCGTTGATGGGTACACCGTTAACAAGAACTGCGACATTGGCGCTCTTGAATCCACGCATGTTGATTTTTGCATCGCCAAAACCACCACCGTCTTTGGTTGCCCATACTCCGGGGGTTGTCTTCAGAATTTCGGGAAACTCTTGGTTACCGAGTTTTAAGTCTATGTCAACCGAGTTGACTTGTGATAGTGCTACCGGAGTTTCACGAGTGCGTGCCAACGATTGTGTTACAACAAAGTCAGCCAACATTTCGGTTTTGGGCTCCATAGTGATAGTTCCCATATCAGCTTTGGGGGCTAGAACTGCGTCCTTGTAGCCGATAAAACTGATAGTCAATGTTTTGGCTTTTGCCGGTACTGTGACTGCGAAGTTGCCGTCTACGTCGGTTGTGCCTAGAGCCTGCCCATTAGTAACAACAACACCGGCACCTATGATGGGGTCACCGGCTTCGTCTACTACTGTTCCGTGGCATTTGAGGGTGTTGTTTTGGGCACAAGCTATGCCTATGCACATACATAACACCATGAAAACAGAAATAAGTCTTCTCATTACAGATACAATTAGTTATATGATTTTGTTAACGGGAAAAATTAGCTAATTTAGATATATATTTGGGGGACTATAAACGTAATGTGATGTTTTTAACGATCTTATTTTTGATAGACCACACTTTGTTAATATTTTGCAAAGTTAGCTAAAAACTATAACATAGAAAAACTTTTAACATTTTAATTAACTGACTACTCTCTACTTCAGCCATTGTTGCCGATTGCAGTAATATATTTTTTTCGTAATTTTGTGGCAAATAGCTCAACTGATATACGAATTTGCAATGAATACTATACTAATAATCGGCGCCGGTGGATTTATCGGCGGATTTATCGCTCAAAAGGCTCTTGCTGCCGGATATGACACTTATGTCGGCGTACGCGAGTCTACTTCGCGTCACTATCTTTCTGACGATAGACTCCACTTTGTAGTGCTCGACTACGATAATACTGACAACATTGAGCAGGTTCTTAAAGAGCAAGCTCCCTCTCCGCGCGGCTGGGACTGCATAGTTTGGAACCTGGGCGCAACAAAATGCGCAAACTTTCAAGATTTCAATCGCATTAATTATCGATATGTAGCCGACTTTGTAAGCGTTATCAAAAAACTAGATATGATGCCTGAGAAGTTTTTGTATATGAGTTCTCTCAGCGCTTTGGGTGTTGGCGACGAAGTCAACTATGCCCCACTCACCTCTAAAATGATACCGCACCCTAACACTCGTTACGGATTGTCGAAAATTAAGGCTGAAATGTGCCTGGAGATGCAACCTGAGGTGCCCTGGATTATTTTCAGACCTACCGGCGTTTACGGCCCACACGAAAAAGATTATCTGATGATGATACAATCTATTGACCGCCACTGCGACGTGTCTATGGGTTTCAAAAAGCAGATGCTAACCTTTATATATGTAGAAGACCTTGTGGATGCTATATTTAAATGCTTGGCTACCGACAATAGCAAGGTCGTGCACAAAAAATATATTATCAGCGAAAACCGAACTTACACTCAAAAAGAATTTCGCAGCATCGTCGCCAAGCATCTTGGCACGAAATTTGTTGTACCTATATGCCTGCCTATGTGGATGGTGTACGTCGTCTCTGTGATATGCGAGAAAGTCGCTGCCGCGCAAATGAAAGCGTCTACTCTCAACAGAGACAAATACAAAATCATGAAGCAGCGCAACTGGAACTGCGACATCTCTGACGCTCAACGCGATTTCGACTTTGACCCTCAGTGGTCGCTCGATCGCGGCATTTCCGAAACTGTTAAAGCTTACAAAGAGCAACTTAAATAATATACAAATATGAGTAAAGATACCACCCCCGTATTGCTGCTTACCGGCTATCTTGGCAGCGGCAAAACTACTCTTCTTAACCATATTCTCGGTAACGAACGTGGCATTAAATTTGCCGTTATTGTTAACGACATAGGCGAAGTTAACATTGACGAAACTCTTATTCGCAAAGAAGGTATTGTTGGGAAAAAGAATACTGACGATTTGGTAGCACTGCAAAACGGTTGCATCTGCTGCACCCTTAAAATGGACCTCGTACAACAACTTTACGACATCTGCGAAATGCACATGTTCGACTATATCGTCATCGAAGCCAGCGGCATCTGCGAGCCCGAACCCATTGCTCAAACCATCTGCTCTATGCCGCAACTAAGCCTGAAGTTCGGCCATCTTGACAACGCCCCAAAACTCGACTGCATTGTCACCGTTGTTGACGCGCTTCGTCTACAAAGCGAATTCGCTTGCGGAGATAGCCTACAACGCAAAGGCATCGACGAAGAAGATATCGAAAACCTCATCATTCAGCAAATCGAATTCTGCAACACTATATTGCTAAACAAAATTTCTGAGGTCACTCCTGAAGAAGCTTCGCGCATCAAAGCCATAATTCGTGCTATTCAACCTAAAGCCAACATCATCGAATGTGATTACGCAAATATCGACATCGAACAAATAATAAATACAAACCTCTTTAACTTCGGACACGTAGCAACTTCTGCTACCTGGATTAATGAGCTTGAGCGCCGTCCCACCGACGAAGAAGAGGAAGAAGCGCACCACCATCACCACCATCACCACGATGATGATGACGACGACGATGATGACGAGCACGAAGAACATGATCACGAACACGAGCATGAGCATGATCACGAACACCATCATCACCACCATCACCACCACGACGAAGGCGAAGCTGAAGAATACGGCATTCAAACCTTCGTTTACTATCGCCGTGCCGCTTTCGACATAAACAAATTCGACTACTTCATCGCAAAGAAGTGGCACAAAAATATTATCCGCACAAAAGGTCTGGTATATTTCACCGAAAACACCGACATGTCATACCTCTTCGAACAAGCCGGAGTGCAAAAAAAACTCACCGAAAGCGGTTTATGGTATGCCACTGCGCCCGAAGAAGAGCTTAAACAAATGATGCTCGAAGAGCCCGGTTTGGCTCGCGATTGGGACCCCGTTTACGGCGACCGCATGATTAAACTTGTGTTCATCGGTCAACACCTCGACCGCGACGCGCTAACAAAAGACCTCGACGCCTGCTTAGCAAAATAAAACAACTCGCAACACTAAAATAACACAGAGAGTCAGTGCCGCACTCGCGCATTTGACTCTCTGCTTTTTATTGCTGTTAAGAGCGCTCAAATATTTTGTTTACACGAATTATTTGTGTAATTTTGCAAACGATGCTGAAACGAAAGTATATCATTGTATTGCTCGCCCTTGTTGCACTAGCTATCGGAGCGTACATGTTGCGCCCGTATTTAGAGCGCATTTATTCGCGTGTCACCGGCGACACTACCGTGATACAACCTATGCACACCGAGGTGTCACGCCGTCAGTATCCCGTTAAAGGCATCGACATCTCCCACCACAACGGTAAAATTGACTTTGCTAAAGTAGTAGCTGACTCCGTCGATTTTGTAGTTATCAAAGCAACTGAAGGGGTAGATTACGTGGATAGTTGCCTGATACGTAACTACAATGGAGCTCGTGCTCACAACCTGTACGTCGGCTTTTATCACTTCTTCAAATTCAATCATGGCGGCGTGCGACAAGCTCGCCACTTCCTCAACACCATCAAAAATTTAACCTGCGAGCTTCCTATGGTTATCGACGTCGAAGTCGACAACAATCCCGAGACGAACTACTATCTCGTCGTTGGTCGTCTCCGCGATATGATTGCATACCTTAAACGACGCTGCAAAAAAGTCATGATATACACAAACCGTAAGGTATACGAGAAATATATAAAGGGAAATTTCGACACTATCGACTTATGGCTTGCCAGCGGTCGCACTCCCGACGTCGGAAATGTTTGCCGTCTTTGGCAACATAGCCACAACGGCAAAGTTAACGGAATACTTCATCCCGTTGATATTAACACATTTAACGGATCTCGCTCTGATTTCGAACGCTGGATTAACGTATCCGACTCCACCACTACCGACTCTGTACAATAAAACGCCTTTATTAGCGTTATAAAATTGATGTAGTGTGCTCAATTCTAATTGAGCGGCAATTTTTAAAGATATAAAACGAAAACTTAGATGAGATTACTCTCTTTAAATACACTTCGAGCTTTTACCTGTGCCATCGCTGCCTCCCTGTGCTTCTCGGCTGCAGCTTTCACAACGTCTACATATGCCGAGTCGTCTGTGCTTGCTTCCGGACGTTGGGTAAAAGTGAGCATTAGCGAATCAGGCCTTTACAGTTTATCGCGCTCTACCCTCAACAAATGGGGGTTCAGCGACCCATCTAAAGTGCGCATCTACGGATACGGTGCTAAAACCATCGCCGATGCCCTGACTAAAGCCAATTTCGTCGATGACCTCCCTATTGTGCAAAGCGAACTTACCGACGACGGCTCTGTCGTGTTCTACGGTGTAGGCCCCGAGACCTGGAGCGAAACTATCAGCAACCGATACTCTAGCAAAAACAACATCTACACCAACAAGGGTTATTATTTCATCACCGAAAGCGATGCCGAAATCCCCGAAAAAGGGACTACCGGTCAAACTATCTCTGCCAACTCTACTCCCGCTACTACTTTTCTAGCGCGATTGCAACACGAACAAGACATAACATCTATTGGCGAAACCGGTGGCGAGCTCGTTGGCGAAGACTTCCGATACACGCCCTCGCGATCTTTCTCTTTTAAGCTCCCCGGACGTGTCGAAGGCTCCGGCTCGGTGCTCTGGATGGAATGTTCTTTCGCTGCATACACTCTCACCTCAACCTCAAAATTAACCTTCACCGCAAACGGGCAAACCGTTGAGAGCAATAGCACCGATGTCATTGCCACAACCAGCACCGACTCCCACTACCACGCTACTCTCACCACCACTCGACACGACCTCAACGCCAACGGCGAAAGCCTAACAATTGGCATTCGTCACTCTTCGAGCGGCACAATCAACGGAGCATGGCTTAACTATATCGCAATAAACTACACCCGCGCGTTGAGCCTCGACGGCACTGACGGATACCTCCAATTCAGCACAAAAGACCGCGATCTCAAACTAGCCGGTTTATCATCTAACACGCGCATCTGGGACGTAACTACCCCCTCGCAAATATACAACGTCACAACTTCTGCTCTCAGCAACGGCAGTGTCGATTGGAGCTCAAACTACTACGGCCTGCGCTCTTACGTGGCTTGGACGCCCGGAGCTAAAATCCCCGAACCAACATACGAGGGCACAGTCGAAAATCAAGACCTCCATGCCATTCAAGGCACAAACATGGTTATTTTCACGCCTTCTCTTTGGGCTTCTTATGCCGAAAAAATCGCTGAGCTACACCGCGCTGAGGGCTTAGACGTTACCGTTGTTGACGTCGAAAAAGCTTACAACGAATTCGGCTCCGGCGCTGCCCAAATCGGCGCCCTCAGACGCTTCGCCAAAATGCTTTACGACCGCGGAAACGAAGGCGACACCCCTCTTAAATACATCCTCCTCTTAGGTCGCGCCACTTACGACAACCGCCACAACACCACCGAGATGCAAAACAGCAACCCAACAATTCCGGCATGGTACACCAACTTGCTCCGCACCTCTATGAGCGACAATGACGGTTATGGCACTGACGACTTCCTCGCCATGCTCGAAGATGGCTCCGGCACTGCGCTTGGCACCGACATTCTGTCTGTTGCCGTCGGCCGCATCCCAGTGACTTCGGTAAACTCAGCATCTAACTACGTCGATAAATTAACACAATACGTTGAGCGCTCTAAAACCGGCAGCTGGCGCAACAACATCATGATTCTTGCCGACGACGGCGACTCAGGCGTGCACATGACACAAGCCGACACTTTAGCTGCCAACATCGAAAACACCGAAAAAGAGCAATTCCTCCTCAACAAAGTGTACATCGACGCCTACGAGCGCACCAACGGCAACTACCCGAAAGCTCGCGAAGAAATGTTCCGCCTTCTCAACGAAGGAACAATGTTGTGGGTATTCATTGGCCACGCCAACAACCACTCTTGGACTCACGAAGGCCAGCTCACTTACAACGACATAAACAACATGTATCTCAACCGCATCCCAATCCTCTATGCCGCTACTTGCGACTTCCTGCGCTGGGACTCTAACACTGAGAGCGGCGGCGAGATTCTCATGAACGAGCGCTACGGCGGCACCATCTCTACAATCAGTGCCACTCGTCCCGTTTACATTTACTACAACGGCTTGCTCACTGCTGCCATGGGTAGAGCACTAGGCACTCGCGACGAAAACGGCAAGTACTTCACCCTGGGCGAAATTTACAGACGCGCCAAAAACGACATTCGCGACGGCAATAACCGCATTAGCGACACCAACCGCCTGCGCTACGTGCTCATGGGCGACCCCGCACTAAAACTGCTTACTCCTAACAACATCGTACGCCTCGACGCCATAAACGGCGTGGCCGTTAACGACGAAAACCAACCCACTGTCGCCGCACGCCAACAGGCCACTTTCGAAGGCTCTGTCGTAGATATCGACGGCAACGTTGACACCGCTTTCAACGGCCAAGCTTACATCACTATTTACGACGCCGAATATTCAACCACCACTCACGGCAACAAGTCAAACGACACCCCCGGCGAAGAACACACATTCGACAGCCACGGCAACAGACTTTATGCCGGTGCAACGCAAGTCAAAGACGGCAAATTCAGCTTGCAACTCGTCATGCCCAGCGAAATCTCCGAAAACTTCCGCCCCGCTACTGCAAACATGTATGCGCTTAGCGATGACAGCAAAAACGAAGCTATTGGCATAAACAAACAGTTTTACGTCTACGGCTACGACGACACAACTCCCGAAGACACCGAAGCGCCTTCCATCAACAAGTTCTACCTTAACCACTCGTCGTTTAAAGACGGCGATGTTGTCAACGACGAACCCATGGCCATTGCCGAAATCAGCGACAACCAAGGCATAAATGTATCGCTCGCCGGCATCGGTCACCAAATGGTGCTCATCCTCGACGAAAAAACAACATATACCGACGTCTCTCAATATTACACGCCCGCTAGCGACGGCTCTGTGTCGGGCACCATCAGCTATCCCCTCAGCTCACTAACCACCGGCGAACACAGCCTGCTTTTGCGCGTATGGGACACCGACGGCAACTTCCAAACTGCCACCGTCAACTTCGTAGTCAAAGAAAATGTAGCTCCAAAAATTTACGAAATATGGTCGGATAGCAATCCCGCTACAACTTCCGCTAATTTCTATCTCAAACACGACCGCCCCGACCAAATGGCAACAGTTACAGTCACCGTCTACAACTTGCTCGGTCACGCACTTTGGTCGAAATCTGTCACCGGTCTCAGCGACATGTTCACATCTTCGCCAGTAACTTGGGACTTGTGCGACGCTGCAGGCCGCAGAGTGCAACGCGGCATCTATTTGTACAGAGCTACTATCACTTGCGACGGCGAAACCTACGACACCGGCTCTAAACGCATAGCTGTCACAAACTAATCGTCTAGAAATTTGCCGTTTAACAATACGAAAGTTAAGAATTACCCTCTCTTTTAACAAAAAAAATTGTACCTTTGCAAATTATGGCAAGAGAATCAGCAGATAACCAATCGCGCCACTCAGCGCTTAACGGGCAATTTCCGGAGCCTACACTCCGCAGACTGCCTTGGTATCTTGCGCTCTTGACTACCCTGCGAAAAGAAAATGTCGAATACGTTTCTTCTACTCGCATCGCTGCCGAAGTTGGCGTTGACTCCTCGCAAATTGCCAAAGACCTATCGTTTCTAGACATCAAAGGCAAAACTCGAATTGGATACGAAGTTGCCGCCCTCGAACAAAAACTTCGCTCTTTCTTAGGATTTGGCGAGCGTCACAATGCCGTAATTGTCGGCGCCGGTAGCCTCGGCTCTGCACTTATGGCTGACGGCGGTTTACAACCCTACGGCTTAAACATCGTTGCCGGGTTCGACGTAAAACCCGATCTTATTGGTACTAAAATTTGTGGAATACCCGTCTATCACATCGACCAATTGGCTGATGTCTGCAACAAACTTAAAGTCAGCATTGCCGGAGTAACTGTCCCCGTTGACGTCGCCCAATCTGTCGCCGATACTATTATGGATGCCGGTATTCAAGCCCTTTGGAACTTCACCCCTTGCCGCATTCGCGTGCGCGACAACGTGGTGGTTCAAAACACTTCTATATATTCACACCTGGCAGTCATGTACAACCGACTGCGCACATGCAAACAAACAAAATGAAGGCTTTATATATTACTAAAGAGAATGAGATTTTCATGTCTCCCGATTCAGCTATAGTTAATAGGGGGAAGCCTTGGTTTTTGCCCGACGACGCGCCCGATTGGCACGCCAAATTATTGATTGGTACTTGCATTTCTCGCCTCGGAATGCACATCTCCGAAAAATTCGCCTCGCGTTACTACCAAAACTTCATCACAGCCATTCACACTTACGCTCCGCTTGCTGAGCACTCTGTGCGTTGGTGCCGCGATGGCGCTCTGGTTACTGGACCCGGCGAAATTTCTGCCTCTACCAACGATGCTCTAAACATTACAATTGGCGATAACAGCATTGTCTTTGATCCCGACTCGCTTAGAAACTCGATTAACGCTGCGGTTGCCTATGCCAGCAGCTACATCACTCTTAAAACCGGTGACTTGATTCTTCTTGATACCGATTTGCCCGACTTCGTCCTATGCGAAGGCGTTGACTTCGACGTCTTGGTGGGCAACAATAGCATGATTCATTTTAAAACTCGTTAATAAGTAATCTCCTTTTGTGGGGGAATTTAGTATCTCATAAATGGCTAACATCTTAAAATATTTCTTCCCTTTTGGTAAAGCGAAATTCACCGCTTGCGCCATTATGGCTTCTTTGTCTTTAACCGGCTCTGCCCTTTCGACATCTTATTATGCCAACTCCTCACGTCTCAAATCTGGTACGTGGGCTAAAATTCGTGTCTCGCATGAGGGTATGCAACAAATCACCTATGCTCAACTTAAAGAATGGGGATTTAGCAACCCCGAGAACGTCAAAGTTTATGGTTATGGCGGTACTTGGATGGCTGACCACGTCTTTTCAGAGAAATTACCCGATGACATACAGCCTACTCTGTGCATACACACCTCCGACGGCCGTATACTGTTCTTCGGCGATTGCGAAGCGCGCGCTAAGTTGTCTAGCTACAGCTCTTCTACTAACATCAGCGACTACACCGTCGACCGCAACTACTTCAGCAACTACGGATACTATCTAATCACCGACGCTAATGTTGGCGGTGATATACCCGAGGTTGCCGAGTTCGTCTCGTCCGGCGAAATCGCCCCTCTGAGCTCGCACGTTTCAGTTATGCTCAACGAAGACGAAGCTATCCCCACCGGAAACAACGGATGCGTTTTCGTGTCGAAAAAATACTCCCCCGGTGAATCAATTACCACCAAATTCAACATCACCGACTACGACAACACCTCCAACTACGTCGGCACCGTCACTATGGAGATGCCAACCCTAAACGTTCGTTCATACAGAAACTACAC
>CAZJEA010000011.1:24822-29583 GCA_964544895.1 uncultured Bacteroides sp.
TCGCTTGACCGCGCCGTCATCACATACCCTCGCAAAAACTTAAAACGTCCCAACGAAGAGCTGATAATGCACTTCCCACTCATCTCTAACGGCGACAACTTCGTCGTTAGCGGTGCTACCGAAAATACTCGCGTTTGGAACGTATCTACAACCGGCAAAATATACGAGCAAGAAGGTCTCTTCGACAAAGACGCCAATACTTTCACCGGCTCGTTCAACCAAGGCTACAATGCAAACGAAACCTCCGGCGAATGTCGTTTAGTCGCTTTCAACCTCGACGAAACTTACAACGCTGTTGAGTTTGACAGCAAAATAGAAAATCAAGACATCCACGCCGATAGCACCCCCGATTTGGTTATCATCACCACTCCCGAACTTCTAGCTTCGGCTGAAGAGCTTGCCGATATCCACCGCAAGTACGACAACATGGAGGTGAATGTCTACACCCAAGACCAACTTATTAACGAATTTGGCGCCGGCACTCCTTCGGCTATGGCTTTGCGCAGAGGCCTTAAAATGCTTTACGACCGCAATCCCGAAAAGCTCAAATACCTTATCCTTTACGGTAAATCGTTCTTCGACTACCGTCAACTCTCTGACAAGGCTGGATACACTCCGCTCATGACTTTCGAGGTTGAACCAATCAACGCGAATATGTGCGTTGCCGCAGCTTACAGCAAAATCAACTTTTGCTCTGACGATTACTTCGGCTATCTTGACGACGGCGATTCTCCAGCTAACATGCTAACTAAAGGCACCACCGTCGATTTGTGCGTGAGCCGCATCACTTGCAAAGATGAAGCTGCTGCAGCTAAAGCTAATAAGAAAATCCTCGATTACATCCAAAATCCGCTCCCCGCCGACGTTATGATGCGCACTTTGCTCCTCAGCGACAACGGCGACAACAACGAGCACTTACAACAAAGTGTCAATCTTACTAAAATTCTTAGCGCTAACAACACTGCTATCACTGCCGTGCAAGCGCACAACATGATATATCCGCACACCACTTCCGATGCTCCAGCTCTGCGTAACGCCGAAATCAAAGCCCTTAACGACGGCATCGGTTTGTATTGCTACAACGGTCACGGTGCCGAAACTGCTTTCGCAGCTGAAAACATCTGGACTGTAAACTATGCTAACTCTACATCTTACAAATATGTGCCTATCGCCATGTTGGCTACTTGTAGCGCTATTTGCATCGACCAAACCGGCACTACTATCGGCGACGCTATGTTCCAAAAAGTAAATGGTGGCGCTATTGCCGTTATCGGTACTAACCGCTCTGTTTGGCTCGACGCTAACAAATACATCTACGACTCGTTTGTTAATGCCTACTCTTCGTCTAAAGGTACTATCGCTATTGGCGAGCTTTATCGCACTGCTCACAACAACGCTAACAACAATTACGACTTCAGCTTACGCTACCGCGCTAACACAATGTGCTATTGCATGATTGGTGACTGCGCTCTCAAAATCCGTTTGCCCGAACAAAACATCAAAATCACCGAAATTAAAGGTATCGACATCGATGGCTTAAACGGCGACAACAGCTCTCTAAACCTTAGCCCTATGGCTAGCGTTAAAATCAAGGCTGAAGTTTTAGACGCTAACGGCAAACTCGACTCTAACTACAACGGCACCGCCAACATCACTCTTTACGAAGCTCCACGCACTGTCGACGTCTTCAAGGTTGACGATGACGACGATGACGCTACCGTGACTCTCGACCAAGATGTGCTAAACAAATCTATCGCTGCTGTTAAAAACGGCAAAATCGAGACTACGATGTTCGTCCCTTACAACATCTACGAGTCTACTGCCGAAAATCCAAATCGCATCACCGTAATTGCTACTGCTACCGACGGCACAACCGCTTCCGGTGCTAACCAATTAGCTTACATCCTTTCTGACGATGACGAGCCGTCTTACTCAGGCTCTCTCCCTTCTATCGACGAAATGTATATCAACGACGCTCAAATCGCCGAAGACGACATTGTCAGCAGCTCGCCTACTCTTTATGCTATCATCGAACCCGGCGATGCCGGCCTTAGCGTTAGCAACAGCATCGGCAACCAAGCGTTCCTCGCTCTCGACGGATCTAAGGTAGTCGAAGGTTCTCTGCCTATCGAACTTAGCACCGACGGCACTGCTTCGTTGCAATACTCGCTGAGCGATGTCAGCGACGGCGAACACTCTCTAACTCTCAGCCTCGTCGACAACGTCGGCAATCGTGTCGAAAAAACCATTAACTTCACCGTGGGCACTGTTGTTAATCTTTCTGCCGACAAGTACAATGTTCACGACAACATCGAGTTCACTCTCGACCACACTTACGCTGACACGCCCGATTGCCGTCTCATCATCGAAGACGCTCAAAAACGCACCGTCCTCTCTATCGAAAAGGCTGCTTTCCCATATACTTTAGATATAGAGAAACTCAACGACGGCTTCTACAGCGCTTACATTTTAACTAACGGTTCTAACGTTTATCGCGCTACCCAAAAAGTTGATTTTGTCGTCACTCACTAATCCCTGATAATATACAGATATTGAGCTCCGTTGCACAATAAAAAGCAGCGGAGCTCGTTATATTATAGTATTTATATAGAAAAATCTCTAATAAAACCGAAATGAATTTATTAGCTAAATATTTTATAGCTGCTTTGTCGCTGTCATCTTGCCTCGCTGCTACGGCACAAAGCGACATAAAAAACGACGAGTTTAACCCCATTACTACCGGTGTTACCTCGCAATCTATTGCCCCTGATGCGCGTGGCGCATCTATGGGTGACTTGGGCGCGGCTACCGAACCCGATGCTAACTCGCAATATTGGAACCCCTCTAAATATGCTTTTGCTTACTCTTCAGGTGGCGTTTCTTTGAGCTACACCCCTTGGTTGCGCAAACTCGTTAACGACATATTTTTGGCTAACGTTGCCGGATATTTCAAAGTCGGTAGCGGCGACAATCAGGCCATCAGCGCCTCTTTGCGCTACTTCTCTTTAGGCGAAGTGTCTAGCAGCGACCTCTCCGGCGCTTCTGCTCAGACCCTTAACCCCTATGAAATGTCTTTCGACTTGGGTTATTCGCGAAAACTCTCCGAAAAATTCTCTATGGGTATCGTATTCCGATACATCTACTCCGACTTAGGTTTTAGCGACTCTTATTCCGGTGACCAATCTACCGGCGCTTCCGCCTTCTCTGCCGACATCTCCGGTTACTATCAAACTTACCCCGTAATCGGTCACAGTGAGTGCCAATGGGCGTGGGGTTGGAACATCTCTAACATCGGTACTAAAGTCTCTTACGACAACGGTAACTACCCCGCCTTTTTGCCCACTAACTTGCGTTTAGGTACTTCATTCACTTTCCCCTTGGCAGACTATCACAACCTCGCCCTAAGCCTCGATGCTAACAAACTCTTAGTTCCTGCTCGCCCTCGCGAAAGCGACT
Source organism: uncultured Bacteroides sp. (assembly GCA_964544895.1). GTDB lineage: Bacteria > Bacteroidota > Bacteroidia > Bacteroidales > Muribaculaceae > CAG-873. The sequence continues at coordinate 28,279 of CAZJEA010000011.1, forward strand.
ACGACACTTCTACTACCGAAGGCCAACAAGAATACAACGACGCCCTCACTGAGTGGGAAGATATGTCTTCTATCACCGGCATCTTCAAATCTTTCTCCGATGCTCCCGGTGGCTTCAAAGAAGAATTACGCGAAATAACTTGGAGCTTTGGTGCTGAATATAGCTACAACGACCAATTCTTCCTCCGCGCCGGTTACTTCTACGAAAACAAATACAAAGGCAACCGCCAATACTTTGGCATTGGTGCCGGATTCGCTCTCAACATCTTGCGCCTCGACGCTTCTTATATGTTGGCTACTGCTCAAACTTCTCCGCTCGACCAAACTCTACGTTTCTCTCTAACGTTCGACATGGACGGCTTGCGCGACCTATTAGGCAAAAAGAAAGGCAAACGTTAATTAAATTTTTTGCTATGAGAATAGGAAACGGTTTTGACGTACACCGCCTTGTCGAAGGCCGAAAATGCATTATCTGCGGCGTGGAAATACCTTACGACCGCGGACTATTAGGACACAGCGACGCCGACGTCGCTCTCCATGCTCTCGCCGACGCTCTACTTGGCGCTGCTGCCATGGGCGACATTGGCAAACACTTCCCCGACACTGATCAACGATACGCCGGCGCCGATTCGCGACTACTCCTACGCGAAGTGGTCCGTTTGATTGGCGAACGTGGGTACAAAGTCGGCAACGTCGATTTGACTATCATTGCGCAAGCTCCGAAAATGCTCCCTTACATTCAGACCATGCGCGCTAATATAGCCGCCGACTTAAACTGCGATATCGACTGCGTAAGCGTAAAAGCTACTACTACCGAACGATTAGGCTTTACCGGCCGCGGCGAAGGCATTGCTGCTCAAGCAACTGCATTATTGCTATAATGATAATCATCGAAAATAAAATATTACCACTAGGCAGATACGACGCGCTTAACCTTTTTGGCGTTATCTTCGTGAAAAATCGCACCGTCATGTCGCCATCGCTGGTTAACCACGAAAAAATACACTCACAACAAATGCGCGAGCTATTGTGGGTGTTTTTTTATATCTCTTACATCGCCGAATGGATTTTCCGCCTCGCGAAATACCGTGGCAACCTACACAAAGCATACATCACAATCTCCTTCGAAAAAGAAGCATACCTAAACATGCGAAACCCCAACTACCTTAAAACACGCAAACCATTCGCCATGTGGCGATAACCATCACCACCCTACGTTCGAAATGCCGTGTGGCGGCTAGCGCACCCCATCATCTCGTCTTCACTTTTCCCGTATTGCCGTGTAGCGGCTAGCGCACCGCAGAGC
>CAZJEA010000012.1:0-26479 GCA_964544895.1 uncultured Bacteroides sp.
CGCGAATAAAAATTTGGCTTTCATAATTTTTATTGTAGGGTTAAATTTGATTTATTTTTTGATTTTGGGTGTAAAGTTACAAATTAAAGAGTGTAATTTGCAAGTGCGGGGCCAAAAAAGTTAGTTATGGTAGTTAATATATGTTAAATGTAAAAGTTTTTAATTATCTAGAGACCTCATAGACGTTAACTTGAACGCGAGCCGGGAGGATGCCTGTTTTCATGATAAGGCGTTGTCCTTCGGTGCTAGTAACAAAAGTGTAGAAGCGTCCAACAGCGCCGGCCGGAGATCCGGTTGTAATCATGTAGATGGGGCGTGTTAGAGGATAAGAGCCATCGTAGATGTATTGTTGATATGGTTTGTAGCGGAGGGCGTCGTCGCGCATAATGCCGAGGACTTTTACGCCAGAAGCGTCCATGCGGTCGTTGATGTCTTGCCCGACTACGGCTTTATCGTCTTGTAAATCGGCTACGCGTTTTTCGATAGCCACAGTGTCAACTTCGAGGTCGCGAGTGAGCCAGCTAACGCCGATGACGCCAAGAGAGCCTTTTTGTTCGGTGACGGTGTCGAGTACTTTTTGGATAGAGCCGACAGAGTGCACGTTGGGGCCGAATTGCTTACCATTAAGCACCGAGTCGCGCATGAAAGTAGCGAGGCCAGAACCTTCGCTGTCGAAAACGACGTTAATGTTTCGGTTAGCGCCTTCGGGAGCGAGGTCGCTCCATTTGGTAGTTTTGCCGGTGAAAATGTCGCGGAGTTCGTTCATGCTGAGGAAGTCAATGCCATTGTCGTTGTTGACGATGAGAGCGACAGCGTCGACAGCAATCTTCATAGAACGAAGGTTTGGGTATTTTTTACGAAGTTGAATTCGTTCGTCTTTAGTGAGGTCTCGGCCGATAACGGCAGTGCGTGTGTTGCCGGAGAAAAGAGAGTCTACGGCTTCGGCTTGAGTGACATAACGGCAGAGAACGAAGTTTTTGGGGTAGACGTATTCGAAGACGTCAATTTCTTGAGCGAGAATATTCTCGAAGCTGTTGTCGCAGACGATAGTCGTAGACGAGATATCGGTGCGTTTTTTGTCGTCGCAACCGGTTAATATAGAGCAAATAGCTAGAGCCGGGAGCAATGCTTTAAAAAAGCGGCTAAACATAATTTAGATTGGTTTTAATGGTAATAACTAAAATCGGCTGTCGATGCCGGCATATTGGCGGTAAGCGCGCCAGATGCCGTAAATGACGAGAACGACACCAACAATCCAACGACCGATAGTCCAAGCTTGAGTTTCGGGGTAGTTGAACCAGTTAGTCATGCAAAGTATGCCCATGCCGATGTAGACAATGACCATGAAAATGCCAAAAGCGATGCGTATGGGTTTAGAATGCATTTGTTCGCGTTCGTCTTCGTACTCTACGCCGTGCATTTGTTCGCGATATTTGCGAAATTCTTCGTTATTTTCGTCTAAATGTTCCATAATGGTGCTAATATTTAAAAGTGAATATAACGGATAACGATGCCACACGGGCAAAGTTCAAAATATTCGGCTGTAAAATTAATCATAAATACTGACTTGTCAAAATGAAAAGGGTTTAACAGTCAATAAATAAATGATGGATGGACTAGTCGCGAGGGTATGCAGCGACGAAAACGTTACGTTTTTTTAAGATATTGCGAGCCTTCATGAGGTTGCTCATAGAGACGTTGCCAACGATGTAGTTGAACTCGGCAGAAGTGTAGCTTTCAAAAACTTCTTCGAAGTGAATGAGGGCGCGATCTTCGGGCGTGGTGTAGCGGAAGTATATGCGGAATGTAGTTTCGTTGGAGAACGTAGGCATTTCGCTATCGTTGCGTTTTTTGTATTCGTACTTGTAGTTGTAGAGGCAAGCAGTGATGTCGCTAAGGACGGCAGATCCGGTAGGATACCCACCGGCACCGCGACCGAACATGAATTGTTTGTCGTAGAAAAGGCCTTTGATGACCACGCCGTTAAATTCGTCTTCGACGCCGTAAATGTATTTATTGCGAGAGAGGAGTTGAGGCATAACGCCCATGATGAGTTTTTTGCCGTCGACTTTTTCGACGTGAGCGACAAGTTTTACGCGACGGTCTTTTTCGTTGGCGAAGCGTATGTCGCAGTCGTTCATAGTTGAAATGCCGTAGCAGAAAACATCTTCGGGTGCGACGTATGTGCCGAAGGCGTGTATTGTGATAATAATTAGTTTATAGAGAGAGTCGTAGCCGTCGAGGTCAAGTGAGGGATCGCTTTCAACAAAGCCTTGTTGTGTAGCAAGGTTTAAAGCGTCGTTGTATGACATGTGCTCATTAAATATTTTAGAGAGCACAAAGTTTGACGAGCCATTGAGTATGCCTTTAACGGAGATGAGTAGGTCATTATCGTAATATTCCTCGAGGTTTCGGATGACAGGGATGCTGCCGCAAGCAGAAGCATCGTATAGTAGCGCTACGCCGGTTTCCTTTTGGAACTCTATGAGTTCGACAATGTGATAGGCGAGCATTTTTTTGTTGCCAGAGACGACAGGGCGGCCGGAGATGAGGGCTCGTTTGACGATGTCAAAAGAAGCTTCGGCGTCGTCAATGAGTTCAACGATGAAGTTGATGTTAGGGTCGTTAAATATGTCGTCGGCATTGTCGGTGAAGTCGGCTTGAACAGAACGAGGTTTTTCAATGTCGCGGATGCAAATGCGCGAGATAGAGACGTTTGGAGAATTAACGCGCTCAAGGAGCTTGTATAAGCCTTGACCTACTGTGCCAAATCCGAAAAGGCCGATATTTAGATGTTTAATGTTCATAGTTTTTGGTATTTTTTTATTGTTTGTTAGGAGATAAGAAGTCTTTGATGATGGCATCGAGTTTTTCGTGCTCGATGAGGAAGCCGTCGTGCCCGTATGATGAATCAATAAGGTGATATTTAACATCAGGGATATTTGTCACAAACGGTTGGTGATCTTCGGGAGTGAAAAGTATATCAGAAGATATAGCAACTACCAAAGTTTTAGGCTTGAAATTGCGAAGAACTTGTTTGAGAGATCCTCGTCCGCGAGCTATGTCTTGCGAGTCGACCGCTTGAGAGAGACGGTAGTATGAGTAGGCATTGAATCGGTTGCACAGTTTGTTGCCCTGGTGCTGCTGATAAGAGTGCACTCTACGTTTGAACGGCGCTACTTCGAGAGGAGACATATCGGGTTGTGTGAGATTGTATGCTGTGGCTCCGCGGTAGCTCAGAAGAGCGATGCTTCGAGCAGCTGCGAGTCCGGCAGCTCCGGCGTTGTCATCCGGGTTGCCGTAGGTGACGTCGGCATCAATAGCCATGCGTTGCGATTCATTGAAGGCTGCAGCCCAAGGAGTGGTGTATGGTGCCGTGGCGATGAGAGCGACGTTTCGAGCGAAGTCGGGGTCGATAATTGCCCATTCCATGCATTGGAAACCGCCGAGAGAACTGCCGATGAGTAATTCTACTTGTTTTATGTTTAGGTGAGCGGCAAGTAAACGGTGAGCTGCGACGATGTCACGAATTGTTACTTTAGGGAAAGAGCCATACCATTTTTTGCCGGTGTCGGGGTTGATTGATAGTGGGCCTGTAGAGCCGTAGTGCGAGCCAATGACGTTAGCGCAGATGATGAAATATTTTTCCGGGTCGAGGAATTTACCTTTTTCGACAGTGTGAGGCCACCAATCGGCGACATCGGAGTTTGCGGTTAGAGCGTGACAGACCCAAATAACGTTGCTGAGATCGGCATTTGGCGAGCCAAATGTGTGATAAGCAATGGTGAGACCGTTTATAGATTCGCCGCTTTCGAGGGTGAATGTGCCGTTGTATTGGAAATACTTGATCAAGTTAGTGAATTTTTAAGTTATTAAAGCGCGAAATTATTAAAAGAGGAAGGCCGAGTGAGAGCTGTTCCCCTCAAACTCGACGTATTGGGGAAGTGAAAAGTTGTGCCTAGCGGCACATTCGCATATATTTAATAGCGTTTGGAAGCACTATGGGCTAAAATTAATAATTTCGAAAAGTTATGTTTTAAATATAGTTCGCTATGCAAAAGTAAGTAAAACAAATTTATAAACAAAAAATTATTATGAAAAAACGAAGAAAACCAACAAAATAGAAAAAATGGGGGAGGAACGAGCGCAATAAAAATGGCAAAAAAGTTGCATAATTAAAAAAAAAGTTCTAACTTTGCATCGCAAATTTGATCGGGGCGTAGCGCAGTCCGGTAGCGCACCTGGTTTGGGACCAGGTGGTCGCAGGTTCGAATCCTGTCACCCCGACGAAAATTCCGTAAATGGGTTTAACTCAATGAGTTAGACCCATTTGTTTTGTTGTGCCGGAACAAGAACGGAGCAAAGCGAAATAAGAGATAAGAAAATGAAGCGGACGCTTTTTGTTGATTATCATTAGATTATCTGCATAAATTTGTATAATTTTGTGGAACAAAAACGGAACAAGATATGATTATAGCATCGCAAAAACGTAAAGAGAATATAGCGGAATATTTGCTATATATGTGGCAAATCGAAGACATAATACGTGCAAATGATTTGGATATAGAGAAAATTGAGCGTAATGTTATAGATAGGTATACGCTCACGCCTGAATTGCGCAAGCAGATGGTTGAGTGGTATGAATCGTTGATTGATATGATGCGCCGCGAAGAAGTGACGGAAAAAGGACATTTGCAGATGAATAAAAATGTGCTTGGTCAGCTAGTGGCGTTACATCAGACTTTGCTGAAAGATCCGCGTTTTGCAGAATACACAGCAGAGTTTTACAGAACGCTGCCTTTCATCGTTGAGTTGCGAGCTAAGGCCGGAGCCGAGCGGGTAGGGGAAATAGAAACGTGTTTTAATGCACTTTATGCGATGTTGATGTTGCGTTTGCAGCATAAAGAAATATCAAAGGAGACGCTTACGGCAATGCAGCAGATAACGAAATTTATATCAGTATTGGCAACCGATTTTCATCTTGATGAGGCAGATAAACTGTTTAAACACGATGATGAAGAGGAAAATAGCGGTTGCTAGTAAAAGCTACAATTAGTATAAAAGTATATTAGTAAGAGAGTAAAAGAGTATTTACTCGTGTTAGTAAGTGCTACTGTTGCTGCTGTTGCTACTTAAGGCAATTAGGAAACTTTGCTGTTAAGATGATTTTTTGTAACTTTGCGAGTTGCAAAAAATAATAGTAAATGGCAAATTCGAATATCTTAGTGCGATCAGCACGAGTAAATAATTTGAAGGGCGTTGATGTGGAGTTGCCACGCAACAAATTTATAGTGGTTACCGGCTTATCCGGCTCCGGGAAATCGTCGTTGGCATTTGATACGCTTTATGCGGAAGGCCAACGTAGATATGTGGAGAGTTTGAGCGCGTATGCCCGACAGTTTTTGGGAAGGATGCACAAGCCCGAGTGCGATTTTATAAAGGGTTTGCCACCGGCAATAGCAATAGAACAGAAGGTAAATACGAGGAATCCGCGATCGACAGTAGGTACGTCGACGGAGATATACGACTATATGCGCCTCCTTTTCGGGCGCGTAGGGCATACATATTCTCCGGTTAGTGGGTTAGAAGTAAAGAAACACGATGTAGAAGACGTGTTGGCAACAATAAGTACGTATGCTGAAGGAACCCGAATTGTGATAGCATCGCCCATAGTCATGCCCGATAAACGGCGCTTTGCTACGCAACTGGATGTTTATAAGAAAGCCGGATACTCGCGACTGGTTAAAGGCGAAGAATTTGTGGATATTGAAGATATCGAATCGAAGGCTGACGAGTTGAACGTGTCAGACTATATGCTATTGATAGACAGGTTGTCAGTGTCGACGCAGCAAGATGAGATATCGCGAATGGCAGAGTCAATAGAAACAGCATTTTTTGAAGGGCATGAAAAAATGGTGCTGTTGGTTTATGGTGCCGATAAGAAAGCGAAAAAATATGAATTTTCTACGGCATTTGAGGCAGATGGCATAACCTTTATGGTGCCTAATGATCAGATGTTTAATTTCAATAATCCGTATGGAGCATGCCCAAGGTGTGAAGGCTTTGGCAGAACGGTGGGAATAGATGAAAATCTGGTTATTCCGAATAAAACATTATCGCTATTTGAAGATGCAGTGATGTGCTGGCGCGGTGAAAAGATGAGTGAGTGGAAACGCGAGTTTATCAGAGCCGTAGCAGCAGCGAAGCTGGATTTTCCGGTGCATAGAGCATATATAGATCTTACCGAAGAGCAAAAACATCTGCTGTGGAATGGAGATGGTAAAACTGTGTATGGCATCAATGATTTCTTTAAGTGGATGGAAACACAGCAGCACAAGATACAGTATAGAGTGATGTTGTCGCGCTATAGAGGTAAAACTATATGCCCGGAGTGCGGAGGTAGACGTTTGCGAAAAGAGACGTCGTATGTCAAAATCGGCGGATGCAATATAACAGACTTGGTTAGTATGTCTGTAAAAGATCTAGCCGAGTGGTTTGATAAACTGCACCTCGAAGAACAAGATGCGGCAATTGCTGCGCGTTTGCTGGTTGAAATAAAGAAGAGACTGCACTTCTTGTTAGATGTTGGCTTGGGTTATCTCACACTCGATCGGTTGAGTAATTCGTTGTCGGGCGGTGAGAGTCAGCGAATAAATCTGGCGACGTCGTTGGGTAGTAGTTTGGTTGGCTCACTGTATATATTGGATGAGCCGTCGATAGGACTACATTCGAGAGATACGCAACGTTTAATAACGGTGTTGCGCGAGTTGCAGGCGTTAGGAAATACGGTGGTAGTGGTTGAGCATGATGAAGATATAATGCGTGCAGCAGACTATATAATTGATGTTGGTCCTAAAGCCGGACGTTTGGGCGGCGAGATTGTTTATCAAGGGCCGATAGACGGGCTCGCGGCGGCTGAAAACAGCTACACTGCGAAGTATTTGGATGGCAGAATGTCAATCGCTGTGCCTAAACATAGACGTAAATGGAATTCGTATATTACTATAACCGGAGCACGCGAGCATAATCTCAAAAACATAGATGTGAAATTTCCGTTAGGTGTGATGACTGTAGTTACCGGAGTTAGTGGCTCGGGAAAATCAACACTGGTGCGAGATATATTGTGGCGTGCCATGGTGAGGCATTTGGGCGACGCCGGAGATGCTCCGGGATGCTTCAGCGAACTCGGGGGCGATGTGCGTCGAGTATCGGCAATAGAGTTTGTCGACCAAAATCCGATAGGAAAATCCTCGCGTTCGAATCCGGCGACATATTTGAAGGCTTATGATGAAATAAGAAGACTGTTTGCAGAGCAGCAGATGTCTAAGCAGATGGGGTTCACACCGGCATACTTTTCGTTTAATACAGAAGGCGGTAGATGCGAAGAATGTAAGGGCGAAGGAACAATAACAATAGAAATGCAGTTTATGAGCGATATCACCGTAGAGTGTGAAGCGTGTCATGGTCAGCGTTTCAAACAAGAAGTTCTGGATGTGACTTATAGAGGCAAGAACATAAACGATGTATTAGACTTGACTGTAGATGAGGCAATACAGTTTTTCGCTGAAGATAATGATGCAACAGCGAAAAAGATAGCGCAGCGCTTGCAGCCATTGGCAGATGTAGGTTTGGGATATATAAAGTTAGGACAGTCGTCGTCAACGCTTTCAGGCGGAGAAAACCAGCGTGTGAAATTGGCGTATTTCTTGTCAATGGAAAAGCCACAGCCAACGATGTTTATATTTGATGAACCGACCACGGGATTGCATTTTCATGATATAAATACGCTGATGAATTCGTTTAATAGGTTGTTGTCACACGGACACACAATAGTTGTGATAGAGCATAATATGGATGTTATAAAATGTGCTGATTATGTGATAGATATCGGTCCGGAAGGAGGCGATGCAGGAGGATATGTAGTCGCAACCGGAACCCCTGAGGAAATAGTGAAGTGCGAAAAAAGTTATACGGCACGCTATCTAAAGGAGAAATTGGTATAAAAGATAAAACGGTCGCAAAGACGAGTAGTTTTTGCGGCCGTGTATCATAAATAAATGATAGTCAGAGGGGCATGAAAACGTAATTTGATAATTTAAATGAGACATAAGCGCGAAAAAAATTAAAAAAAAGTGATTTTTTTTCGTTGAAGTGTTACATTTTCGTTATCTTTGTGGATGTATACGTAAAACCAAAATTTCATACAACGATATGCTGCTATCAATGACAGGTTTCGGCTCATCTACGGTCGAACTTCCCAATAAAAAAATTACAGTAGAGGTTAAATCGTTAAATTCCAAGCAATTTGACCTAAGTGCAAGAGTGCCATCAGTTTATCGCATGCACGAGCTGGAATGGCGAAATGTTGCTGCTTCGAAATTGGAGCGCGGCAAGGTAGATCTCACAATAACAGTAGAGAACCGAGGAGATGCTGCTACAGCACACCTGAATTTGGATGCGATGAAAGCATATAAGCAGCAAATCAGTGAAGTTTCAGAAGCATTGAATATAGGAGCTCCTGCCGATTGGTATGGAGTGCTAATGAGATTTCCGGATGTAATGAGCAGTGAAAGTGATGTAGAAGTGACCGAAAGCGAAATAGAGGCACTATCACAAACAATAAATACAGCTTTAGATAACTTGATGGCCTATCGTCGAGTAGAAGGCGTGAAGTTGGAGGCTTTTTTTGCAGAGCGCATTAAGGCAATCGGAGAATTGCTAAATGAAGTTGCAAAATACGAAAATGAACGTATAGAGCACATAAAAAGCCGATTGGCAGATGGCTTGTCGAAGATATCTGTGCTTGATTATGATAAAGGACGTTTAGAGCAAGAAATGATATTTTACATTGAAAAACTTGATGTGAAAGAAGAAAAGCAACGCTTAGCTCAGCATTTGGAATACTTTACAGAAACGATGAATTTGCCCAAGCCGGGTCAAGGAAAGAAATTAGGGTTCATAGCACAAGAAATGGGCCGAGAAATTAATACCTTGGGCTCGAAAAGCAATCATGCCGAAATGCAAAAGATAGTAGTGCGCATGAAAGATAAATTGGAGCAAATAAAAGAGCAAGTGCTCAACGTGATGTAAAAAATAAATCAGAATAATACAAACCAAACTTTCACCCATGAAACAAGGCAAAATAATAGTTGTCAGTGCACCATCAGGTTGTGGTAAGTCAACAATCATCAATGCGCTATTAGGTAGCGGAGATTTTAATATGCGTTTTTCAGTGTCGGCAACAAATAGGCTGCCACGAGAAGGCGAGGAAGATGGTGTGCACTACCATTTTCTTACTACCGAACAGTTTAGAGATGCCATAGCAGCCGATGAATTTGTAGAGTGGGAAGAGGTTTACCCCGGACGCTATTACGGCACACTAAAGCGTGAACTCCAAAAGTCGATAGAACGAGGAGAAAATATAATTTTGGATATCGACGTGAAAGGAGCCTTGAATGTGAAGAAATTGTTTGGCGTGCAGGCACGCACAATTTTCATAATGCCCCCAAGTGTAGCCGAATTGCGCAATAGGTTAGAAAAGCGCGGAACTGATAGTAAAGAAGTAATAGATCAGCGCGTAAGCAAGGCAGAATATGAGATATCGTTTGCACCTCAGTTTGATGTGCAAGTGACAAACGATGAGTTGCCAATAGCAATAGCTGAAACAGAGTCGGCTATAACGACATTTCTAAATGCATAAAGGAGATGTTGCAAGAAACGATAGGCATATTAGGCGGGTCGTATAATCCGGTGCACATAGGCCACATAGTGTTAGCTAGCTACCTACGGCAGTGGGGCTACGTAGACAAAGTGTGGTTGACATTGACGCCGCGCAATCCGCTGAAAGATGCTCGCAACCTTATACCTGATTTAAAGCGATTGTCGATGCTAAATATCGCTACCAAAGGATTGGACGGCATAGAGACGTGCGATATAGAGCTTTCGATGCCGACTCCCAACTACACAATCAATACCCTTGACACGCTTGCGAAACGCTATCCGTATAAGAAATTTAAATTGATTATAGGAAGCGATAATTGGCAAATATTTGAGAAGTGGCGAGATTGGCAGCGCATACTTGATGAGTATGGCGTTATCGTTTATCCGCGCCCTGGGTATGAAGTGGAAAATCGAAACGTAGATGGGATGGAAATGGTAGATGCTCCGATAATAAATATATCGAGTACATTTGTAAGGTCAGCGATAGCTTCGGGGCGCGATATGACAAGTTTTGTGCCCAATGGAGTTTATAAGTATATATTAGACAATAAATTGTATCAAGCAAAAAACACTAAATAGCAAAGAACGATGGACGCACAATCAAATCAACTATCACCAAATACTTTGGCATTTATTGCGCTTTGCAACGAGTATTGTAATGCGGTAGAGATGACTCGCGAAAGTGAGCGTCAAGAGTTTATCGACTCAATGCTGCGCTTGTTGCCACGAATCTATATTTCGGCAACAGACTTGCAATCGGATGCGATGATGGAGAGTGATACTTATATAGATAGCGCTCTAGAAGAAGATTATTATGACTCAATGCGCCGCAATGTAGCGTTGCTTTTGGGCGAAGACGATGCCTATTTGGATGTATTTGAAGACGATATGAAATACTCTGAGACACCAATAGCCGCCAGTATATCAGAAGGCGTTGCTGATTTGTTTCAGGTGATGTTTAACTTTCTTGAGACTGTGCGTAACGCGCCGACAGAACTAATACAAGAGGCAGTGATGACAATGCGAGAAGACTTTGAGCACTATTGGAGTCTGAAACTTTGTGATGTGCTGCGTGCAATAAATGCATTAAAATATAAGTAATTATGATAGACAAACTTAAATCATTTTTAGATGCCTCGCCGGTAAACTTTTTTGCTGTAGAGACTTTGCGAAAGCAACTAGAGGCATCGGGATACACATATCTTGATGCTCGTAGCAAATGGACAATAGAGCGTGGTAAAAAATATTATACCACGCAAAATGATAGCGCCATATTTGCGTTTATTGCCGGAACAGCGCAAGTGCCGAGTGCCTTTCGTATAATATCAGCACATAGCGATTCGCCCGGATTTAGAGTAAAACCAAATTGTGAGATTTTGAGTGATGGTCGTATGCTGAAGCTAAACACTGAGGTGTACGGTGGTCCGATATTGTATACATGGTTTGATCGTCCACTATCAATAGCCGGACGAGTGATATTGCGTACAGATAATCCGTTGCGACCGAAGTCAAAACTTGTGCGTTTTGACGAGCCTTTGCTAACTATACCGCACTTGGCGATACACTTTAACAGAGCTGTTAACGAGGGCAATCCATTGTCAAAACAAAAAGATATGTTGCCGGTAGTAGGACGTTTGCCTGAGGACGAAGAAGCTAAAGGATGGTTGAAACGCTTGGTTGCCGAAAAATTAAATGTAAGTGCCGACGAGATACTCGATTTTGATTTGTCGTTGTATGATACTACTAAGGCATGCACAGTTGGAGCATTTGGCGATTTCATTACATCTGGCCGCATAGATGATTTGAGTATGGCCCATGCTGCCCTTGAAGCGATATTGGCATCAACAGAAGAGTGCGCCGATACACGTGTTATTGCAATATTTGATAATGAAGAGACCGGTTCGGGCACGAAACAAGGTGCCGGTTCTCCGATATTAGACTATATGTTGCGTCGTATAAATCTAGCATTAGGCGGCACAGAAGAAGACTATATGCGAGCCATCGCATCGTCGTTTATGGTGAGCGCAGATAATGCCCACGGCGTACATCCGAATTATGTAGAAAAACAAGATCCGACAAACCATCCGGTGTTGGGCAATGGTCCGGTTATAAAAATAAACGCTAACTGCAAGTATATGACAGATGCTGATTCGGCAGCAGTTTTTGCAGCGATATGTGAGAAAGCCGGAGTGCCTGTGCAATATTTCGTAAATCATAGCGATGTTGCCGGTGGTTCAACATTAGGCAATATACTGACCGCTCAAATGCCGTTGCGCGGAGTAGATATGGGCGCTGCTGTGTGGGCAATGCATTCAGCACGAGAAACAGCTTCAGTGCGCGACCACGAGTATACGATAAAAGCATTCACGCAATTTTTTAGCTGTTAAACGACGTGGAGCAATACACCACAAAACCATTTCACGGCACACCGTCGGACTTTGTTCGTCGTGTAGCCGTGATGTGGCTAAGTAGATGGTGGTGGGTAGTGGCTCTACCTATTGCGATATGCGGAGTGCTGGCGATAAATGAGGCTATGTGGCTGTTTGTGGCGATGATGTTGCTGTTTTTGCTGTATCCGGGATTGATGATGATGATTTATATAAATTATGCATTTTCTCCGGAAGCCAGGCATACATTATATGAACAGACGGTGACTATAAGCTCTGCCGGTATAGAAATTAATTATATAGAAAAGAACAAAGTCGACAAATTTGCGGTTGGTGAGATATTGGATGTAGAATGTGGCGATAAGCATGTTGTGGTGAAATTTAAGAAACCACGATATAGCCATGTGAGTATACCACTGACGGCAATAGACGAGGCACAGAGACAGCCACTATTTAAACTTATATCTGAGCTATGGCCAACTATGGCATAAAATTTGCTTTTAAATTTATATCATTATAATACCTGCATTAGAAAATGACACAACAGGAAATTAACAATATAAAAGAAAAAGTAACCGGTTATATAAAGGCCGGACGTATGCGCGATGCATTTAAACTAATACGTAATACCACCGAGGGCGCCATGCTCTGGGAAATTGGCGATGCTGTGGGGCGCATAGAGCAAAATTATGCATATATGTTGCGATACCTGTCTGATGGTGTGGCAGATCCGGATAGAGATAAGATGTACGCAGAGATAGTTAATGAAACGTATAGGTCGCTTGATGTGCTTGTGCGAAGTTTGCGTAAACCCGAGCAACCGACTCTCTATTACAACACTTTGCGAGTGATCTCAATGCGACAACAACCGTTAGAACAGAGCTTTGTGAATTTTCGTAAATTGATGGAGCTCAACGGCGAAAAGCGTACCATAGAAAGTTTGATGCACGATATTTTCAATTATGTATGGGTGACATTCCCTCTTTGCGCCTCAGATGCAGAAGCTATAAATGGTGTGATGTCAGATGAAAGTCTACCCGATTATTTGAAATATAACGTTACAGCAGCTGTAAGTTTGGGCTTGATGGAGTATTTTGACCATCGACGTCTGGAGCTATTGATGAATATATATGATAGTGATTTAGAAAGTCAGTCAGTACGTTCGGTAGCTCTAGTAGGCTTGCTATTAGGCTTGTTTAAATATAGAGATCGCGAATTGCCACAGTCAACAGCTAACAGGTTTGCTGCTGTTAAAGATAGAGAAGATTGGGCGTCAGATTTAAAGACCACCTTTCTAGAACTTATACGTACACGCGAGACAGAACGAATAACTCGCACAATGGAAGAAGATATCATACCTAGTATGATAAAACTCCGTCCGGATATCTTGGACAAGATGAGTGACCAAAATATTGATATAGAAAATATTGAGGTTAATCCGGAGTGGGAGGATATGCTTGAAAACAGTGGACTATCATCACGATTAAAGGAACTAAGCGAACTGCAAATGGAAGGTGCTGATGTGTTTATGTCGACATTTGCGAAACTTAAGTCATTTGGATTTTTCAATGAAGTGTCGCATTGGTTCTTGCCTTTTATGCCCGAAAGGAGTGAAATAGAGAGTGTTGGCGTGCCTGAAAATATGGCAGCCACGATAAAAAAATTGCCATTTTTGTGCGATAGTGATAAATACTCAATAGTCTTGTCTATGAGTAGTGTGCCCGAATCGCAGCGCTCTATGCTATTCTCTCAATTCGAAAATCAGAGCGCGGCGCAAATGGAAGGGCTAATGTCTGCAGAAACGACATTGCCGCAAAATGAGCGCCGAGTTACAGTGAGCCAATATTTACAAAATATATATAGATTTTATAATCTGTTTAGGCGAAAGGGCGAATTCTTTAACCCGTTTGAAAAGGGCGTGAATTTGCTGAAGGTTGAAACATTAGCCAATGATTTTAATGATCAGCAAATGTTGCGTGTAGTAGCCGAATTTTTCTTTAAACTAGGATTTTGGAATGATGCTCTTGATGCATTTGTTCGTCTTGATAATATATCGGACCCGGAAGCCGTGATTTTCCAGAAAATAGGATATTGCTATCATAAACTCGGTAATATGGATAATGCGCTGGAGTATTATCATCAAGCCGAACTTTTTGAGCCGGATAGTGCGTGGCTGATAGGACGTATCGCTTCTGCTTATCGTGCAAAAGAAGATTATGACCAAGCAATAAATTACTACAAAAAGCTGTCGGATATTTATCCGTCGGATGTGGAAGTGGCTTTATTGCTAGGCTATACGCTTACACAAGAAAAGAGATATAACGAAGCTGTGCAACAATTTTATAAAGTTGAATTTATAGACGAGCGTGGCACAAAAGCTTTGCGCCCGTTGGCATGGACCTTGTTTGTTGTTGGTGATTATGCTGCATCAGAGCGCTATTATGCGAAGGTGATGCAGAATAAGCCGACTGCCAATGATATGCTAAATATGGGACACGTGGCCTTAGCGCAATCGAAATATAATGAGGCAATAAAATTTTATCGTCAGTCGCTAGAGGCAAATAATAAAGACGTAGAAACATTTTTTAAAACAATGCGACAGGATGCAGAAACCTTGCATTCAGCCGGAGTAAACGATAGAACAATATCGTTGATTACAGACGCTGTACTTTATTCATTAAAATAACTAACAAAAAAATATACGTTATGCAAATACAACGCTTGCAAAGCCTTTTACTATTTTTTGCTGCTGTATTAATGGGCGCAGTAAACTTCTTGCCGTTGGCTGTAAATCAGGATGGCACGCAGCTATTAACAACACAATCGCCGGTATTATTGATAATCAATGTTTTAGTTACGGTGTTGCTGCTGGTGGTGATATTTATGTATAAAAATTTGCGTCAGCAAATGCAAATCACGCTATTGACAATAGTGTTGATGGTTATATTTGCAGCAATTGCCGGTGAAGTAATATCGTCAAGTTTTGCTAGTATAGTATGGACGGGTGCGCTACCGGTTTATGTATTGTCAGTAGTGTTGGCAATATGGGCACGTTGCCGCATGAGCCATGACTTGCACCTATTGCGCTCTGCCGACAGATTGCGATAGACAAGGCTATATCTTATTACATTTTTATGTCGAATCTGTTACGTATTTTCTACATCAATTATTTTTTGTAGCGTTTTGAAATTTTCTATGGCTAATATGATGTAGAATTGCAATAATTTCATATTTTTGCATAAAAATATTTACCCCATGACTAATCTCAAAGAAATTGTAGGACAGTTTGCAATAACTGCCAATGTAACCGACATTGCACCACTGGGCAATGGATTGATTAATGACACTTATTTAGTTAAGACAGACGGCACAGACAATTATGTGTTGCAACGTGTAAATGCAGCAGTATTCCCGGATGTAGAAGGAATGCAGCGCAACATAAAATATGTAACAGAGCACATAGCTTCAAAATTGAAAGCTAAAGGTGTGAAAGATATAGAACGGAGAGTGCTTCGCTTTATACCATTGAAAGATGGAGAAAAAACATATTATTATGACGGCAATGATTATTGGCGTATATCTGTGTTTATTAAAGGTACAAAGACCCTCGAAGCCGTAAATCCGGACACAGCAAGAAGCGCAGGTGCCGCTTTCGGCGAATTTGAGGCGATGTTGGTAGACCTAAAAGCAGAAATCGTGGATATCATACCCGATTTTCACAATATGGAATTTCGTTTGCAGCAATTGCACGAAGCAGTAGAAGCCGATCCCAAAGGACGTGTAGCTGAAGTGAAAGATTTATTAGATAAATTTGAATCGAGAGCCCACGAAATGACTTTGGCAGAGCGCTTAGGTCGCGAAGGAAAATTACCAAAACGCATTTGTCACTGCGATACAAAAGTAAATAATATGTTGGTAGACGCAGAAACAAATGAAGTGTTGTGCGTTATCGACCTTGATACGACAATGTTCTCATATGTCTTTAGTGACTACGGTGACTTTTTGCGTACAGGTGCATGCACCACTGCCGAAGATGAACCCGATGTGACAAAGATAGGCTTTAATGTAGAAAATTATAAAGCCTTCACCGAAGGATATTTGTCAACAGCCGGAGAATTTTTGACAGAAATTGAGCGAGAAAACCTGCCGTATGCAGTTCGTTTGTTCCCGTATATGCAGGGCGTGCGTTTCTTAGCTGATTATATAAATGGTGATACTTATTTCAAAATCAAGTATCCCGAGCATAACCTTGTAAGAGCAAAAGCTCAGTGGGCAATGCTCAAGGCTGTAGACAACTATTTTAGCAAACAGTAAGAAATATATTATATCATTTTATTTTAAGGTGAGGGGTGCGCGTGAGTGTACCCCTTTTTAATTGAGTTTTGCTGACAATTTGACAAAAAAAGATATAGATTAGTTTTGATATAGGCTAAAAATGTTATAAATTTGCAACATAAAAAGAAATACCTTTAAAATAGCATGAGTTTGACCAATCTATCACCAAATACAATAGGACAACCAAGCAGTAGACCTGCTATGTGGTTAATACACGTAGCCGCATTAATTTGCGTAGCCTTTTGGGGTATGGCATTCGTATCAACAAAAATTTTGTTGGAGAATGGTTTGGGAACAGTCGAAATATACATATATCGTTTTACACTCGCGTATTTGTTAGTGCTATTGATAAGTCATAAGCGATTTAAGTCGCACTCGTGGCGCGATGAAGGTTTGTTTGCGTTGTGTGGCATCACTGCCGGCTCGTTATATTTTATAGCTGAGAACACGGCGTTGCAGTATACGTTGGTAGGCAATGTGTCGTTGTTGACGTCGTTGTCGCCACTGGTAACAGCAATGCTCGCAGGCTTGATGTATAAAAATGAGAGGCCAACGCGAGGCATGCTTGTCGGTTCGGCTATAGCTTTTGTTGGTGTCACGTGTGTGATATTCAATTCGTCGACCAACGTAGAAGTGCATCCAATTGGCGATGTTTTATCGCTGGCAGCAACTTTTAGCTGGTCGGTGTATAGTTTGATCTTGCGACGTTTAAATGCAAACTATGATGTGTGGTTTGTTACGCGCAAAACATTCTTCTATGGAGTGATAACAGCTATACCGTTCTTGTGCTTTGCTCCATCGTTGAAAGCTCCGGTTGAAATCTTTACGAACGCAGACGTGGTTTTTAACCTGCTGTTTTTGGCGTGCGGTGCGTCGCTTTTGGGCTTTTCACTGTGGTCTATCTCCGTACGTTGGCTTGGCGCTGTAGTTGCTAATAACTATATGTATATACAGCCGATAGTGACTATGGTTGGTTCGTTCATCATTATCGGCGAAGCAATTTCAGCTATGGGGGTATTTGGCTGTGCTTTGATCTTGGGCGGCTTATGGCTTGGCGACTGGCTCACGCGTAGGTCGCAGCGACGATAGTTAATAGAATCAAGAGAAAAATTCAGCTTCGTCGCTAAGAGCGAGGGCAACCGAATGTGTGAGGTGGCAATTGCGAGCAGCTTCTTTAGCTGCAATTTCAGACGCTTTTTGTGGATTTGAGGCTACGATGTTGAACATTAATCGTAGAGCTACATATCGTTGTAAATCGGCGATATTGTCGTCGCTGTATTTGTCAATAAGATTGAGCGCGAATGAAGTATGACGCAGAAGACGATGACAAAGTAAATCGGCTTCTTCAACGCATTGCACTTGTTCAATCCACGAGCAAGCTTCGTCTACGTTAAATTGCTCAACGGGCATCAACATGGGCGCAATGAGCCGGCTTTCGCGAGTTGTAGCGTTGTCCCACAATAGTTGAGCCAGCTCTTTGTTTTTGCCGGTTGCTTGAGCTACTTCAACCAATTGAGGAATGGTTAAGCCAAAGATGACGTGGTGTGGTGAGTTCGCTTTGCGCAAAGTGTCTGCAATGATGCCGTTGCGTAAGGCAAAAAAGCGACGTTTTATGTTTTGCATCGCGTTAAACTGTGGATTTGTTTCGTTGAGTATCATAGTGCGTGAGTACGTGTTTTTTTAGCTAAAAAAGCGAGCAACAGCCCAGCCGTATTGCACGTGCCGGGCTGTGACTATATATAAGTTTTGAATGGATTATTCGCGACTCATAAGCCAACGTTCAGCTTCGAGAGCTGCTTTGCATCCGGCAGCAGCAGCAACTATAGCTTGTTGGAATTTTGGGTCGGCAACGTCGCCGGCAGCGAAAACGCCATCAACGTTAGTTGCTTGAGAGTACGGTTTTGTCTTTATGAATCCGCCTTCGTCAAGGTCAATGTATTTAGCAAAAACTTTGCTGTTGGGTTGGTGACCTATAGCGAGGAAAAATCCGTCGATAGCAATGTCGAAGCGGCGTTCTTTTTCTGTTCCTACAAATTCTACAAGGTGAGCTCCTTCAAGAAATTCGTCGCCAAAAAGATCGACAGTGTTAGTGTTGAAAAGCACTTCGATTTTCGGGTTGTTAAGTACGCGGTCTTGCATTACTTTTGAAGCGCGTAAGTAGTCTTTGCGGACAATGAGAAATACTTTTTCGGCAATACCTGCAAGGTACATAGCTTCTTCGCAAGCAGTGTCGCCACCGCCAACTACAGCGACGCGGCGTTTGCGATAGAAAAAGCCGTCGCATACGGCACAAGCAGAGACGCCCATGCCTTTAAATTTTGTTTCGCCTTCAAGACCGAGATAGCGAGCTGCAGCACCGGTGGCTATGATGATGCTATCGGCCTCGATGGTGTCTTTGCCATTTATAGTTGCAGTGAAGGGACGTACATCAAAATTGACATCAGTGACGATGCCTGTGCGCATATCGGCATTAAATCTTTCAGCTTGTTTGCGCAGGTCGCTCATGAGCTGGTTGCCGTTTACACCCTCCGGATAGCCGGGGAAGTTTTCGACTTCGCTGGTCGTAGTTAGTTGGCCGCCAAGTTGCGGACCTTCGTAAAGTATGGGTTGCAGATTTGCGCGTGAAGCGTATATCGCTGCTGTGTAGCCTGCAGGTCCGGAACCTATAATCAGGCACTTGGTTTTCATTTCCATATTATATAGTGTGTATTAATTATCAATAGATGTGGGTTAACGCAAGTCAATAACCTCGACCTTGCTATTCATTTTCGTATTGTACTCGAAATAAGAATTCGGCAAAGCCTTGCCTTTAGTGATTGACTTGATAGCGATTGTAGTTTTAAATTTGCTGCTCATACTGGCGGTTATAGACACCGGATTGTAAGTCTTGCTATTGACGGTAATAGTTGCAGATTTTATGCTTGCACTTTTAGATTTAGCTGTGAGTTGCACTTTATACACACCGTTAGTAGAGCTGATGAGAGAGCAGTTGTATAATTTCTTATAGTTAGACAAAATTTTGAAGGGATTAGATTCTATCAGTTCTGCAGCTGTAGGTTCAGTGATAGAGACTTCATTGGCTGAGCGTTGTAAAGCCCATTGAGTTTTTCCGTTGTACCAAACCGCTAAATCGCCGGCGTTATAAGAGAACTTTTCGCGGCACATAGTGACGTTGCCATTTCCGGAGTTGCCGTTAGCGGAGAAGGAGAAAGATACAGTAGCTGATGCGGCTTTAGTGAGCGATGCTGCAACTTTGTCGAGTATCTGCTCGGCAGTCATCGCTGCATTGGCGCCTAAAGCCATAACCATCATGAATATGCTTAATATAATTTTCATATTATATAAAACAATTATTTTGTTTATTAGTTTTGCGAGAGTATTCGTTCGAGAGTATTACTATCAACGAGAATAGCGCGAGGTTTGCTGCCCGATACAGGTCCGACAATGCCTGCGGCTTCCATTTGGTCCATGATTTTGCCGGCGCGGTTGTATCCGATTTGGTAGCGGCGTTGTAAAGACGAAGTCGAAGCTGACGACTGGCTAACAGTGAAGCGAGCACATTCTTCGAAAAGCGGGTCGCGGTCGAGACCACCGCCTGCCATACCACCGCCACCGCCGTTCATCATATCGTTTCCACCGGCAGCGAGGAGCGGGTCGGGAAGCATATATGGTGTGGGGTAGCCTTGTTGTTGGCCGATGAAATCGCAGACGCGTTCAACTTCATCAGTAGAAATGAAGGCGCATTGCACACGTTCCATCGCACCGCCTGTGCTATATAGCATATCACCACGACCAATGAGTTGGTTGGCACCGGGACGGTCGAGGATAGTTCGTGAGTCAACCATCTGCATAGTGCGGAATGCCACGCGAGCAGGACAGTTAGCCTTGATAAGACCGGTAAGCACGTTTGTCGAGGGGCGTTGAGTAGCGATAATCATGTGTATGCCAACTGCACGAGCCTTTTGGGTGATGCGGGTGACAGGGTTTTCGATGTCTTTACCGCCCATCATAATTAAGTCGGCAAACTCATCTATGATGACAACAATGTATGGTAGATATCTGTGTCCTTTTTCAGGATTTAGGCGGCGAGCGGTGAAGCGTTTGTTGTAGTCGATGATGTCGCGAGTGCCGGCATCTTTGAGCAGTGAATAGCGCTGGTCCATCTCAACGCAAAGCGAATTGAGCACTGCGAGAACGCGGTTAGGGTCAGTGATAATAGCGTCTTCATCGTCGTCGTCAAGTTTAGCGAGGTAGTGATCTTTAAGTTTGGCATAAAGGCTAAACTCAACCATTTTGGGGTCAATGAGCACGAACTTCAATTCGCTGGGGTGCTTTTTGTAAAGCAGTGATGCAATCATAGCATTCAAGCCCACAGATTTACCTTGACCGGTAGCACCGGCTACGAGAGCATGAGGCATTTTTGCTATGTCGGTGACAAACACGTCGTTTGAAATTGTGGCGCCAAAAGCAACGGGTAGCTCCATTTTCGCTTCTTGGAACTTGCGCGAGCTGATGACTGTGCGCATCGATACGGTTTGAGGGTCGTTGTTAGGCACTTCGATGCCGACAGCACCTTTGCCCGGTATAGGAGCAATGATGCGGATGCCTTTTGCCGAAAGGCTCATGGCAATATCATCTTCAAGTCGTTTGATCAGCGCTATACGAGTACCTTCTTTGGGAACGATTTCGTAAAGAGTGACAGTTGGGCCGACGGTGGCTTTGATTGAAGAGATCTCAATTTTGTAGTCGCCGAGGGTTTTAACAATACGATCTTTGTTTTGTTGCTGTTCTGCCATATCTATTGCTTGTTTCACCGGACGGTCTTCTAGCAAATCGATAGTGGGGAATTTAAAGTGCGAGAGGTCAGCGCGGTGGTCGTATTCGCCTAGTTCAGCAATAAAACTATCGGCGTCGTCAGTTTGATATGCGGCCGAGCTGTCAAGAGTTGGCGCATCAATTTCAAATTGAGGGCCGTTGTTAGCTTCATCCGCAGCATTTTCATTATCGTCGTCATCGTTGTCGATGATAAATGCAGGTTCGTCGTGCTTGGTCTGTTGTTGCTCTTGCACGGGCTCATTGAGCGTTTCGTCATCTTGGTCGGCGACGTTTGGCTCATCGTCGACAATGAAAGCGTTTGCTTCTTCGCGAAGCTTTTCTTCGGGAGTCAGAGGCTGAGCGTTTCCAACTGCCGGCATGTTGTCGAGCTCATCGTCAGTATAGTTAGTGCTGCCATCGCCTTCAGAGTCGTCATCATCGTCGTCTGATAAAGTTTGGTCGAATATGCCCTCCGGTCGTTTAAACGAAGGCATATATTTAGCTATTGTTGCCAATGCGCTTTTGATGGGATAGTAATATGCGCAAACTACCGCCGAAATAAGCAATAGGTTTACGGCAAGCGTACCGATGATGTCAGTTACATTTAGAAGGTATTGGTTTATGTAGTGTCCATGTGTGCCTCCCCAATAAATGACAGAATCGTTTTCAAAAGTTATGAGTCCGGCAACGATTGACGATGTTATGGCTAGTAAAAGACAGCGAAAAGCCATGGGCCAAAAACTAAATTTCTTTTGAGCCACGAGATAACCGCCCATGACCAAGAGATATATGGCAATGACAAACGAGCCTATGCCCAAACTTTCGGCAAAGAGAACGTGCGTTAGCCATGCGCCAAAAGCTCCGCCACTGTTCTCGATTTGAGTGTTTGTGGCGACAATTTCGTCGACGGTTTGGTTTATGATGTGGCTTTGGTCTGCAGCAGCATGTCGTAGGTGAGAAATGAGCATCACAGCCATGACACCACCGATTACGATCGCCATAATGCCTAAATAGAGATGCAGACGGCGGTCGTGAATGAATTTAGAGAATGCTGAGGGCTGGCGTTGACGTTGCACTTTGCGACGTTGACGCGGACGTTGTTGTGCCGATTGTTCCGCCGCATTAACTTGCGGTGCCTGAGCCGCGGGTTGTTGCTGCTCTTTGTTCGGCTGCTGTTCGTTATTTGTTTGTTGAGTTGTTTTTACGTTTTGATATTCCGGCTCCTCTTGGTCGAACGGATTAGTTGGGGTGGGGTCGGGGATATTATGTCGGCGCACAACTTTTTGGCTAAGATTATTGTTGCCATTGTTGCGTCTGCCGCCATCGAGATTGCTAAGTTTTATGTCAAATTCGTCCATTTGCTTCGGGTGAGAGTGTGTGCGATTGGTGTAATGATTTGGAATATAGTATTAAGCGTGAAGGGCTTTAAGTTGAGCTATCGTTTGCGTCGGAGATTTTGCGCTGAAAATTGAGCTGCCGGCAACAAGAATCTCTGCTCCGTTTTGGGCTAATGCTGCACCAATTTCAAGATTAACGCCACCGTCAACTTCTATTTGGGCTTTTGACCCGGAGCGTGCTATTAATTCGCTCAAACGTTTTGTCTTGTCAATAATTTGCGGAATAAACTTTTGTCCACCGAAGCCGGGATTTACGCTCATAAGCATCACGATATCGAGGTCGCAAATGACATCTTCGATAGAGCAAATGGGAGTTGCCGGATTGAGAGTTACAGCTGCCTTCATGCCGGCGTCTTTGATGGCTTGAATAGTGCGGTGTAGGTGAGTGCACGCTTCTTGGTGTACGTTCATAATCAAAGCTCCGGTGTCGCGCACTTGTGTGATGAATTTATCGGGGTTAGTAATCATGAGGTGCACATCCAAAGGCTTGGTTGCTCGTTTGGTTATAGCTTTGATTACCGGAAATCCGAAAGATATGTTGGGGACAAAAACACCGTCCATGACATCAATGTGATACCAATCGGCATCAGAGGCATTTAGCATATCAATGTCGCGGTCGAGATTGCCAAAATCTGCAGAAAGTAGTGACGGAGAAATTATCATGATGTTATTTCTGTTTTTTTAAGAATGCATGGTATAAAATGTAAATTACGCAAACAACCAATATCGCAATGCCAATGTAATTGAGATATTTGTTGTACTCTTCGATTTTCTCGTATAGAAGCTGAAGTGGCACTGTTTGACCTAGCCAATATCCTAGCCCGGCAAGAACAGAGTTCCACAGTAACGCTCCCAAAGACGTGAATAGTGCGAACATGCCGATGTTCATTCGTGCTAAGCCTGCCGGGATAGAGATTAGTTGGCGCACAGCAGGAATTAGACGGCCGAAAAAGGTGGATGCAGCGCCATGTTGGTCGAAGTATTTTTCGGCATTTTCAACTTTTGCACGATCAATCAAGCAAGCGTGGCCAAATCGAGAGTCTGCAAAACGGTAAACTAATGGTCTCCCAATCCAAAGTGAGAGAAAATAGTTGACAAGTGCGCCAACAAGCGCTCCGGCTGTGGCAATGAGAATAACTGCAGTAACATTCATGTCGCCCTTAGTAGCTGCCAAATAGGCGGCCGGAGGTACTACTAACTCCGATGGAAAAGGTATAAATGAACTTTCAATTATCATAAAAATGAATACAAACCAGTAGTTTGCATTCTCAACAAACCATCCGAAAAATGCGGATGCATCAAAGATAGTCAAAGGTATAAGGGCATCAATCATATTTATAAATATGCAGTTTCACTAATATTCGTAATTATCTAGTGCAAAGATAACAAATATTGCTCGTATTTGCCCTCAAAAATAGGTGAAATGTCACAAAAAAATTCTCTAATTCCAATTAGAAAGTGTATTCGCTTTATTGCCATGTGATTTAAGCGGACCGTAAGCCGAAGTTTACGGTCCGTAATATCTATGTTTTCACAGTGATGTCATTTATTGCAGGATGCCGGATGTGACCGCAGAAGGAGTCGTAACTTGAGGTATTGAACTTAGCTTTTTGCCGTATGAAAAAGAATACGTGATGTCTATTTCAAAAGAGCGGTGAAAGCTCGCTGTGTGAGCGCGCGTTACAGATGTGCGACTTTCTGACCATATGCGCTGTACGTTGCCGCTGTAGCCTGAATTGAAGGGCGTTATTGCAAATGCTTGTAAACTGAAGTTTTTGAATTTCCAGCCAAATGAGAAGTAATAGTACTGAGGCTTTTCTCTTGTACCCCAAGTCATCATTGACTTGTTTTTCGATTGATAAGCTGCAGTAAAATAGACGTTAGAGACTGAATATGAGGCTTGGGCATTATAGCTTAAACTCGTGATGTGATAAGTAGCTTCGCCATGTTGAATTACGCTATTTCCTTCTATCCCGGCTCTTAAACTTAGAGCGTTGTTAACCAGACGTGATGTTGCGGCTAAACCATACTTATAAGAGTTCCTAAATCCGTTGTTTTGTAGTGTTCGGAGCATGTAATTGTGCCCGTTTTCACTGAGTGGTTGGTAGCTTGATGTTAGTAGTCGTGCGTTATGACTATAAGAGCAGTATGCATTTAATGAAAGATGTCGATGAGCAGTGCATGCATAACTGATCTGAGATATATTAACAATTTCACTTTTTAATAGCGGATTGCCGGTTATTGCTTCTATTTGATTTTGTATTTGTATGTTAGAACCCATCTGGCTTATGGATGGAGTCATGTAGTACATTTCTGACGAAAAATTGATGCGATTTTTCGGATTTATGAAATATCCTGCGGTGATAAAATACTTTGGATTGTATCGAGTGTAGCCTTTTCCATTGAAAACATTTCTATCAATATAAAAATTTACACTTGGTTGCAGAGTTATTTTACCTAATTTGAAGAATGCACTTGGCCTCACGCCGCCATAATAATATTTGGCATCAACGGTTGATGGGGTTGTTCCTTTATACTCCATGTCATTCCCTTCCGCTCCACCGATAAGTGAAATGGTAAATGTGTTGTTTTTAATACTCTTGCTAAGCGATGTAGAAATGTCGGCAGACCAAGCATCTTCGTCAGTGTTGTTAATAACTTGAGAGTCGCCGACTATATATTTATAGTCGCTATCAAATTTTCCGAATGATGCACTTGGATTTATTATTAGCGAAAAGTCGTTTGGCATGAAAAATTGATAATTACCTTCCCATGCTATTGATATATCCTTCGAGTTTGTGAATCTTTCACTTAAACTTGATGAATATTCGTCGGTGTTGAATGTTTCGCTATAAGAGCCGTAGTTGTTGGGCGTTTTTGATCTTGACAAGTTGATTATATTAGAAATATTAGTTTTTTTGTGCTGTATAAGGCCCTAAAAAAAACATTTAGAATATTGCTTTTTGTGTTTATAGCTGATGCTTTACTTTCTGACAATACGGTGCGATTGGGAAATCTATACTCATTTTCCTCGTTAGTGTAGTTTTGTTTTGAATGAGAATATCTATAAGTTGCCCCAATGTCGTATGTCATGCGATGTGCAGTTAGAACTGAGTAAGCATTATATATCCCTATTTTTTTTATAAAACATTGCTTTGCATCAAACCTGGAGTATCCACCATATTCGTATTTAACCATCACAAAATTTACGACATGTTGTGCTCCACCAAAACGAGGGTCTTTGGGGTAGTCAAGCACTTCAACCTTTTGCACGTTTGAAGGTCGTATATTAGATATGTCTGTACTTGAGGCTGGCATATAATCTATAAAAGTTGAAACTGCGTCACCTGATGCCGTAGTTATAGATTTGTCAAATGGAGATACATATATAGATGGTATTGCCATATTTTGCAATAACATAGTGCCTTCAGACGAAATTTTTTTGTCTCGAGATGTGGGCAAATAAACAGATTTTTCCGCGGTTATATAGCGAGTGTCACTTTCTACTACAATTTCCTTAAGTTGTTTGGCTGCATCTAAACTGTCTGAAACTACAGAATCATTTGGCGCGTTAATCTTTTGGGCAAATACGGTCGTGGCGCACCCAATTTGCAACAAAAATAAAATTAAACTAAGCTTTTTCATACGATTGGTTTCTTAAGGTTTGCGTTAATAAAAATTAAAAGTTACGCGGCAAATTTAATAAAAATAAAACAAACGACCATCGGGGGGGGGGTTAAACAATGTTAATGTATTGGACTGAATGATTTTATGGATTGCTTATGTGTTGTGCATTATACAAATAATATTGACTATGTCTATTTT
>CAZJEA010000013.1:0-25920 GCA_964544895.1 uncultured Bacteroides sp.
GCATTTAAGAAAGCCGTAGAGGCAGGCGCGTCTACCATAATGACATCGTATAACTCAATAGACGGAGTGCCATGTACTTCAAATAAGTATCTGTTAGATGATGTGTTGCGTAAGCAATGGGGCTTTACCGGAGCTGTATATTCAGACTTATATAGCATAGACGGAATAGCCGGCATGCGTGCTGCAGCAGATTTAAAGGAGTCGGCAGCTTTAGCATTGCACGCCGGAGTAGATTTAGACCTTGGCGCCAGTGCCTACACAAATCATCTTAAAGATGCGATAGCAGAAGGCTTGGTAAGTGTAGCCGATTTAGACAAAGCCGTAGCCAATATACTACGTTTGAAATTTAATATGGGTCTGTTTGAAAATCCGTATGTTGATGCCAAGCAAGCTAAAAAATTAGTGCACAGCGACGAAAATGTAGCATTGGCAAGAAAAGTTGCTGCGCAGGGTACCGTTTTGCTAAAAAATAATGGTGTACTACCGTTGAGCAAAAATCTGAAAACCGTGGCTGTGATAGGTCCTAATGCTGATATGATGTACAATCAACTTGGCGATTATACGGCTCCGCAAGATCCGGCGCAAGTGATTACTGTGTATCAAGGTATAAAGAGTGCCCTAGGTGCTAAAACCAATGTTATATATGCAAAGGGTTGTAGCGTTCGCGATACAACAACGAGTGATATAGCTGAGGCTGTCAACGCAGCAAAGAAATCGGATGTAGTAGTCTTGGTGTTAGGAGGCTCTAGCGCTCGCGATTTTAAAACAAAGTATATAGACACAGGTGCAGCTGTAGCTGATGAAAAAACAATTTCAGATATGGACTGTGGCGAAGGTTTTGACCGTAGTAATCTTGAGTTGCTCGGCGATCAAATTAAATTGTTGAATGCCGTGGCAGCAACAGGTAAACCTTTGGTTGTTATTTATATACAAGGTCGCCCGCTTGATATGAATGTCGCAAATGAAAAGGCTGACGCTCTACTAACAGCATGGTATCCCGGAGAACAAGGCGGAAATGCTATTGCTGATATACTATTTGGCGACGAGAATCCGGCAGGTCGTCTTCCGGTATCAGTGCCTCGTTCAGTAGGACAAATACCTGTATACTATTCGCAAGGCACAAATCATGCTTATGTTGAAAACCCAGCTACTCCGCTTTTCCCGTTCGGATATGGTCTTTCATATACAAAGTTTGAGTATGGCGATTTGCAAATATCAGCCGGTTCGGGTGATGTTTTGCAAAAAGTGACATGCACGGTTAAAAACGTGGGTGATCGCGATGGCGATGAAGTGGTGCAACTGTATATTACAGATGATGTAGCCTCTGTAGCTCAACCTCCTGTGCTCTTGAAAGCATTCAAACGCTTGAATATCAAAAAAGGAGAGTCGGAAACTATCACCTTTGAGTTGCGTAAAGATGATCTCTCTATTTATGACTTTAATTTGAACCAAGTAGTAGAGCCGGGAAGCTTTACCGTCAAGGTTGGATCATCGTCAGCAGATATCAAGCTAGAAGGTAAGTTTACTTTGTAAAAGAGTAATAACTGATAAAATAAAAAATGCGCCGCGAAAAAAATGAACGCGGCGCATTTTTTTAACTTATTTGGCGTTTATTTACCTTTATCAGGTAAAGCCGAAGCGATAATGTCATGAGACTCTTTAATGAGCGAAGATATGTCGTAACCACCTTCGGGAGCTGTAATGGGTTTGTGTATTGTTACTTTTATGTGGCCCGGACGCGGTATTTTAGCTGTGGGTGGCATAACATCGTACGCTCCGTCAATAGTAATAGGAACGACGGGTAAATTAAATTCTTCAGCTAACATAAATGCGCCACGTTTGAAGTTAGAGATTTTGCCGTTGTGAGAGCGAGTGCCTTCAGGAAAGACGACAACACTCATGCCGCCTGCCAACTGCTTTTCAGCTTTCTCCATAGTTTCGCGAATGGCTCTCGGAGAAGACTTATCCACGTAAATGTGTCCGGCTTTACGGCAAGCAAAACCAACCATAGGAATACGTTCGAGACTTTTTTTCATCATCCATTTAAAGTTGTGTCCGAGCCAACCGTATATGGCAAATATGTCGTAAGCGCTTTGGTGGTTGGCAACAAAGACATAAGAATTGCCAGGCGTGACATTCTCGTGGCCATGCACTGTGACCTTGACGAGAGTGGACCAAGCACAGATGCGTCCCCAAATTTTAGCGGGGTAGTATCCCCAAAAGCGGTGTCCGCCACATATTGAACCGATGGCAACAACAATAGATGTAATAATAGTAGCTACCAACATAATTGGCAGCATGATGAAAAGTTGATATATTCGATAAAAAAACATAAGTATTTCTTTTTTTGCAAAGGTAGCGAAAAAATCCGATTTTTTTGATAACTTTGCGTTATACAATTATATTACAAAAGCATGGAAATTAAGGAAAGAATAGATGAATTGCGCGTGCAACTCAATCAACATAATTATAATTATTACGTCTTAAATGCTCCGAAAATAGATGATTTTGAGTACGATAAATTAATGAAAGAACTTGAAAGTCTAGAGAAAGAGCATCCTGAATATTCAGATCCATTGTCACCTACTCAGCGCGTGGGTAGTGACTTGACTACGGGGTTTGAGCAAACGCCACATATTTACCCGATGTTGTCACTCGGTAATACGTACTCTATAGAAGAAGTCGATGCGTGGGTGAATAGAGTAGAGATCGCTGGCGAAAAGACCGTAATGGTTGGCGAAATGAAATTTGATGGAACGGGCATATCTTTAATATACGAGCATGGCCGTTTGGTGAGAGCCGTTACTAGAGGTGATGGAGAAAAAGGCGATGTAGTAACGGACAATATCAAGACTATAAAGTCAATACCCTTAACTTTGACTGGTAGTGGGTGGCCTGATTTTTTTGAGATACGCGGAGAAATAGTTCTACCGTGGAAGTCATTTGAACGCTTGAATGCCGAGCGTGAGTTTAATGAAGAGCCACTTTTTGCAAATCCCAGAAATGCAGCCGCCGGAACAATAAAGTTGCTGAATCCGGCAGAGGTATCTCGCCGCGAATTGGATGCATACTTCTACTATCTATTAGGTGAAAATCTGCCGTGTGATAATCATTATGATAATATGATGGCAGCAAAATCGTGGGGCTTTAAAGTGAGCGATGCGATGACGTTGTTGCACAATATCGACGAAGTAGATAAATATATCAATTATTGGGATACAGCCCGCAAAGAACTACCGGTTGCTACCGATGGGTTAGTTTTTAAGATTAATTCGTTAAGACAACAGCTGAATTTAGGATTTACTGCAAAATCTCCACGTTGGGCAATAGCGTATAAGTTTAAGGCAGAACGTGCACTTACACGTTTAAAATCAATATCTTTTGATGTCGGGCGCATGGGGGTAATAACTCCTGTGGCAAATTTGGAGCCGGTATTATTGTCAGGTACAATAGTTAAGAGAGCGTCATTGCACAATGAAGATATTGTGAGATCGTTGGATATTCACAATGATGATATGGTGTATGTGGAAAAAGGTGGCGAAATTATACCAAAAATCACCGGTGTAGAGTTGTCAGAACGTCAGCCCAATGCAAAGCCAATAGAGTTTGTAAGTCATTGCCCGGCCTGTGGATCTCCGCTAGTACGTGTAGAGGGCGAAGCAGCATGGGTTTGCCCCAATAAATGGAATTGTGCGCCACAGATAACAGGTCGAGTAGAGCATTTTGTTGGCCGTAGAATGATGAATATAGATGGCATTGGAGAAGAAACGGCAGAAGTTCTCTTTGCTACCGGATTGGTGAAAAACATTGCAGACTTGTATGATTTGAAAGTTGAAGATTTAGTAACCCTCGAGAGATTCGGACAAAGAAGTGCCGAACGTATTATTGAAGGATTGCGAGAAAGTCGCAATGTGCCATTTGAACGTGTAGTTTTTGCTTTGTCTATACCTTATGTTGGAGAGACTACTGCAAAGAAAGTGGCACGCGCAGCCGGATCAATTGATAGACTGATGGAAATGACCCAAGTTGAGCTTGAAGGGATAGAAGATGTTGGACCACGTATTGCAGAAAGTATAGCAGAATATTTTGCTGCTCCTGTCAATAGAGAAAATATAGAGCGTCTTCGTGCAGCCGGTCTACAAATGTGCATCGTAGAGCATAAAACGAATGCTACTTCAGATGTGCTATCAGGGAAATCGATAGTAATAAGTGGAGTTTTCAGTAAACATAGTCGCGATGAATATAAAGCGATTATTGAGCAGAACGGTGGTAAAAATGTGGGATCTATATCGAAGAAAACTGATTTTGTTTTGGCAGGTGAAAATATGGGTCCGGCTAAGTTGGAAAAGGCTCAAAAGTTGGGCGTAGCAATAATAAATGAAGATGAATTTTTGGCTATGTTGCCAGAATAGAAAGATCGCTATTTTATCGGATAATAAAACTGCACCCCAGATGTTTAGCACTGGGGTGCAGTTTATACAGATATGTTCTAAAACAATTTTATTGCTGATTGTTTTTGCTAGTCTATTTTACAACGATTTCGTCGACAAAAAGCACGCCACCGATATTTTTGTCAGCATCAGCTTGGTAGCGTACATAACGAGCATTGGTTTGTCCTTGCCAACCGAAATTAATGAAGCTAACTTTGTTGTCTTTTACTACTTGATGATCAATGCGCTTTAATTCTGTGAAGTTAACACCATCGTCAGAAACGGATATTGTTACAGAAGCAGGCATATAAACGTCGGGGCCGCATATTTGCATAAAGTCAGCCGCAATGCTATGTATTTCAGTTTTATCTTCGAGGTCTATCACAACATCCATGCGAGGATTACCAACAAAAGCTAACCAACGTTTGTCACTATAGTTCCAACCGCCTCTGAGACCGTCGGTGAGAGTGTTATCGCCATTTGCCGGATAGTTTTCCCAATAAGGACGATTGAATTTGACTTTTTTGCCAAGAGCCAGATGGTTAATTGGAGTGTAAAATTCGGGGCGGTTGCCAACTTCTTTGCTGTAGTCGAAGAAGTTGTATCCGAGTTGTTTCATTTTAGATTCGACATTAACAACACGTTGTTTAAATGAATCCCATGATTTATTCTCTGGGTTCGTCCATGCTACTTCAGCTAATGCGATGGCACGCG
This sequence comes from uncultured Bacteroides sp., assembly GCA_964544895.1. Classification (GTDB taxonomy): domain Bacteria; phylum Bacteroidota; class Bacteroidia; order Bacteroidales; family Muribaculaceae; genus CAG-873. The sequence goes on from CAZJEA010000013.1 coordinate 5,145, forward strand.
GGTATAACATATATTCAGCATGCTCTGCAGTCGGGATGTATTCGCACCACAAGTTACCTTGCACACCGATGATATATTTAGCCTGTTCGGCAGTAAAACTGTCAGGAATTGGGTTATAGCTATAAACTTTTTCGAGAGTCAAGTATCCGCCAATGGCTTCAGGTTGCGTGTTAGGTGCATCTTGATAACCATCGAAATAGCAAAATTCGCCCGGCGACATAATAGCGTTGTGACCGGTTTTAGCAGCCTCTAAACCGCCATCGACTCCGCGCCACGACATTACGGTAGCATTAGGAGCGAGACCACCTTGAAGTATTTCGTCCCATCCGAGAAGATCGCGACCTTTGCTGTTGAGATACTTTTCAACGCGATGAATAAGGTAACTTTGCAATTCGTCAACGTCTTTGAGACCTTCATCATTCATTCTCTTTTGACAAAGCTCGCAAGATTTCCAGGCTTGTTTGCTGGCTTCATCGCCTCCGATGTGAATGTAGTGCGAAGGAAATAAGTCAATGACTTCGTCAAGGACGTTCTCGATAAAAGCGAAAGTTGCCTCATTGCCTACGCAAAAATCAGATTGTTTAGGTTGATGAGTGCAAGATAATTCAGGGAATGCAGTAGTAACCTCTTCGGAGTGAGAAGGCATTTCGATTTCAGGGATAATAGTTATGCAGTGATCGGCAGCATAGGCGATGAGATCGCGCATTTCATCTTGAGTGTAAAATCCGCCTGAAGCTTCGGAGTCATTAATGTCGCAATAGAGGTTGCCATTTTCATTCCACTCATTCCATGTTTTACCTTTGCGCCAAGCGGCATATTGAGTTAGACGAGGGTAACGTTTAATTTCCAATCGCCAACCGGCTGCATCGGTCAAGTGAATGTGTAATCGATTTATTTTAAGTTGTGACAATAAATCGATTTGTTTTTTTAGAAAGTCTATACTTCTAAAATGGCGAGATACATCAATCATGATGCCACGATAAGCGAACCGCGGGCTATCGCTGATAGAGCAAGCAGAGATAGTGCCATTAAGCGATTTGTTGTCAAAAAGTTGAAGTAGAGTTTGGATGCCATAAAAGAGTCCGGCATTGTCATGCGCTTTTATAGAAATACCTTTAGTGGTAACATCGAGCACATAACTTTCATTGTTTAGAGAAGAGTCTAAAGAAAGAGAGATAGAATTTTTGGCTTTGGCGCTGTTTGCAAAAGTCAAATTAAGGTTAGAGTTTGCAAAAGCTGTGCGAATAATCTGTTGAGAAATAGTATTCCAATCAGCGACGACATATTTTGCGTCAGATAATTTAAAGTTTCCTTTATGGTCCTCATAATTATGAGGAGTTGGAGTGATTTGAGCAAGCGGCTGTTGCGCGCAAGCTGTTACTATACTAACTAATAATAGTAAAATAGTACGGATGCGTTTCATGACTTTCATTGTATGTTTTTAGATAAATATTTTCTAATTTGATTAGTATCGGTTTTAGTGCGTGATGCATAGTCAGCTAATTGGTCATTGTCAATTTTACCAATAGCAAAATATTTTGCATAGGGGTTAGCAAAGTAAAGACCACAAACAGACGATGTTGGCAACATTGCGCCATTTTCTGTGAGTGAGATGCCGATTTCGCTGAGATTTAAGAGCTTATCGAGTTGGAAAATAATGCGTTGGTCGGGAAGTGATGGGTATCCAACTGCCGGTCTGATGCCGACATATTTAGAGCTGAATAACTCTTTAAGTGAGAGATTTTCGTTGGGATCGTATCCCCAGTAATCTTTGCGTACCAACAAGTGGAGATATTCAGAAGCAGCTTCAGCAAGACGATCGCAGATAGTTTGTAGCAAAACAACTTTGTAGCTGTCGTTTTGCTCATCGTAAGATTTCTTAAGGATATTAATATCGTTAGAAATGGAAATAGCAAAAGCGCCCATATAATCTACTTTATTGCTTGACTTAGGAGCAACGAAGTCAGCAAGAGAGTAAAAAATATTTTCATCATTATTGTCTTGTTGACGAAGTAGAGCTAAAGATATGTCGCCGATTAAAATATTATCCCCATTGCTGTTCGCTTCAGCTAAGTTAATGATAGCATGGCAACAATTTGGAGCAATATTCATAATATCTGACAATACCGATTTAGCATCGTTGAATAATTTGGCCGCTTGTTCAGCTTTTTCGCGGTTGCTGCCGCTGAAACTATTCAGCCATGATTGTTGGCAACCGGCACACTCGTGTAAAAATGCGATGGCGGCAAATTTAATGTCTAATTTCCATGTGTTAAAGAAAAATGCCCAATTTATATGGCTGATAACATCAGATAAATTTAAATTGATGCATTTTCTACCGAGTTGCTTTGGCTGTATAGGAGAATATTCATCCCAGTTTATTTTCGCTGCGTGTTTTCTAGCGAAAGAAAGAGATGATAGCAAATTTTTATTTTGTGAAAAAGACTGACGAAGGTCAGAATACTCTTTTTGTATGTCTGCAATAAATTTGTCGCGAGTGAAAGCGTTAAGCAAATTTGCCGCGGCTATTGGGTTTTGTGAAGCATCGCCAACATGCACAACAACCCCGTTGTAGTGAGGAGCGATTTTAACTGCAGTGTGTATTTTTGAAGTTGTGGCACCGCCAATAAGAACCGGGACAGTGATGTTGGCGCGGTTAAGAGCTTCGACAATGTGCACCATCTCGTCAAGAGAAGGAGTTATCAAACCGGAAAGGCCAATTAGATCGGCATTATTTTCGATAGTAGCTTTAACTATGGTATCCGCATCAACCATCACCCCTAAATCGATTACGTCATAATTGTTGCAAGACATAATTATGCCAACAATATTTTTGCCAATGTCGTGGACATCACCTTTAACGGTTGCTAGAATGATTTTGCCTGATTTAGTAGAATGCTCAGAGTTTTGAGCTTCAATAAGTGCCGGCTGAAGTTCGGCGACAGCTTTTTTCATAGTTCTCGCTGTTTTTACGACTTGAGGTAAAAACATTTTGCCTTCGCCAAATAAGTCGCCGACATGTTTCATGCCGTTCATCAATGGACCATCTATAATGTCTACCGGTTTCGAGTAAATAGTTAACGCTTCGGCAATATCTTGGGCTAGGAAGTCGTTAACACCTTTTTCAAGCGCGTATTGAAGGCGTTCTTGAACCGGTAATTGTCTCCACTTCGGAGCTGATTCAACAGTGTTGTCGGTTGCTTCGGGAGCGTGGAGTTGCTGTGCGTATTCAATTAAACGCGAGCAGGCATCAGTTCTGCGATTGAGAATTGCATCTTCAATAATAGATCGAAAATCGGGGTCAATGTCATCGTATTGCACAGAAGTTCCGGGATTAACGATAGCCATATCCATGCCGTTAGCAATAGCGTGATATAGGAATACGGCATGCATAGCCTCGCGAAGGTAGTTGTTGCCTCTAAAAGAGAAAGAGAGGTTACTTACACCTCCACTAACTTTGGCATGAGGCAAGTTATCTTTAATCCATTTAGTAGCTTTTATGAAATTATCGGCATAGGCGTTGTGCTCATCAACACCTGTAGCAATTGCAAGTACGTTGGGATCAAAGATAATATCGTTGGGATTGAAATTGAGCTTGTCGCGTAGTAAGTTGTAAGCGCGCTCACAAACTTCAATTTTTCTTTCGAAAGTGTCAGCTTGGCCTTTTTCATCGAAAGCCATAACAATGACAGCTGCCCCTAGGCGTTGTATCGCTCTAGCGTGATTTAAAAATACATCTTCACCTTCTTTTAGGGAAATTGAGTTGACAATGCTTTTGCCTTGGCAGCATTTAAGACCTGTGATAATAACGTCCCATTTAGAAGAGTCAATCATTATAGGCACTCTTGCGATGTCCGGATCAGAAGCAAGAAGGTTGAGAAATTTGCGCATTTCGGCTACGGCATCAAGCATGCCATCGTCCATGTTGATGTCGAGCATTTGCGCTCCGTCGTCGACCTGTTTGCGAGCAATGCTGAGTGCTTCATCATAAGATCCTTCTTTGATAAGACGTAGAAATTTTCGAGAACCGGCGACATTGCAACGTTCACCAATATTTACAAAATTAATAGCCGGAGAAATTTCCAAAACATCTAACCCGGACAATGCTAAAACATTATTGGCTTTAGCTTTGATGTGAGGTTTGCCTAGATTGCGGATATTGCTTATAGCGCTAATGTGAGCCGGAGTTGTGCCACAGCATCCACCAATTGCGTTAACAAGACCGTCTTTGACAAAATCGCTCATTGCTTCAGCAAAACTTTCTGGCGTTTCAGAGTAGTTGCCAAACGTGTCAGGAAGCCCGGCATTGGGGTATGCAGAAATAAAATAAGGGGCAATTTCAGAAAGCTCTTTTAGATATGGATACATATCTCGAGCACCGAAAGAACAGTTTAGACCTACACTAACGATGTGCTTAGTGTGACTGATAGAAGCTAAGAATGCTTTAAAAGTTTGACCGGAGAAAGTTCTGCCGCCTTTGCCGGATAAAGTTAGAGATAGCATAATTGCCATGTCGTTGCCGTATTCGTCAATGAGGTCTTCAGCAGCAGATAAAGCAGCTTTTAAGTTAAGACTGTCAAAAATTGTTTCGAATAGTAGAATATCAATGCCGCCATCAAATAGAGCCGCTATTTGAATGCGATAAGCATTGTATAGGTCATCGAAAGAGACGTCTCTGAAAGAAGGATCGTTGACATCGGGGCTCATAGATGCGGTTTTATTGGTGGGGCCAATAGAGCCGGCGACAAATACTTTACGATCAGGATGTTCTACCATGAAATTATCAGCGACTTTGCGAGCAAGTTTAGCGCTAGTATTATTTATTTCAGCGACTAAATCAGCCATTCCGTAGTCAGCCATAGAAATGGCGTTTGCATTGAACGAATCAGTAGAAATAATGTCAGCGCCATTGTCAAGATATTGTCTATGTATAGACTCAATGACATCTGGTCTTACTAACGGAAGAATGTCGTTATTCCCCTTGAGAGCAATGTGATAATTTTTAAATCTTTCGCCACGGAAGTCATCTTCAGTTAAATTAAAAGATTGCACCATGGTGCCCATTGCCCCATCGAGCAATAATATTTTATTTTCAAAAAGAGCTGATAATTCAGAATTAGTCATTATATAAAGTCAGTCATTACATGTTTATGGAGGCAAATTTACAAAAATAATTGCTAATAGAAGCAATATTTTAGTTGGCAGATACGCATTTTATTTTTAAATTTGCAAATATAATTCATTAAAATCTTAAAAACTATAACATAAGTTGGAAAAATCTACAAAAGCAATACATACCGCCTATCAGCGCAAAGATCCTTATGGAGCATTAAGTATGCCCGTATATAATTGTTTAGCATACGAGTTTGATGATGCAAAAGTAATGGCCGATGCATTTTGCGGTAGAATAGATATGCCAGATTATTCGCGAGTAACTAACCCTACGGTTATTTATTACGAGAATAAGATAAAAGAGTTAACAGGCGCAAGAGATGTTATCGCCTTTAATTCAGGAATGGCAGCCATTAGTAATGCCTTGTTTGGAATATCTGCTAGCGGCAAAAATATAGTGTCATCGCGCCATATGTTTGGTAATACATTTTTGTTCCTAGACAAAACGATGCAACGTTTTGGCGTAGAAACGCGCTTTTGTGATCTGACAAATCTAGAAGAAGTAAAGGCTGCGTTGGATGAGAATACTTGTTGCTTGTATTTGGAAATAATCACCAATCCACAGATGGAAGTAGCAGATCTAAAATCGTTGTCAGAGTTGGCACATTCGGTTGGCGCAGTTTTAGTTGCAGACACGACGATGTTGCCTTTTACTGAATTTAATGCAGCGAGTTTAGGCGTTGATATAGAAATTGTTTCGAGTACGAAATATCTTTCAGGTGGAGCGACGTCATTAGGCGGTTTGGTGATAGATTATACTTCGACCGGAGATTTTAGTAAAACGATGCGAGGTGAAATGCTATTGAATTTGGGGGCTTATATGACACCCCATGCAGCCTACATGCAGACTTTAGGATTGGAGACCTTGCAAGTCCGTTATGAGCGTCAAGCAGCAAGCGCACTTCAACTTGCAAAAAAATTAAGGACACTACCCGAAATCGTTTCTGTAAATTATGTTGGCTTGGAAGATAATCCGTATCACGAAATATCGAAGGCACAATTTGGCCCAACAGCAGGAGCAATGATAACTTTTGATCTTGCGACAACCGAAGCGTGTTTTCAATTCATAAATAACTTAAAGCTAATAAGACGCGCAACAAATCTATTTGACAATAAAACGCTGGCCATACATCCGGCAAGCACAATCTACGGCATATTCACTTTAGAAGAAAGACAAAAAATGGATATATCGGAGACATTGATACGCCTTTCAGTAGGATTGGAAGATGTAAATGATTTGTTTGAAGATATACGTCAAGCTGTACAAAAGAAATAAAATATTGAATTATGGCAAAATATAATTTTGATACAGTTATAGATCGTCGCAATAGCGATGCCCTGAAGTATAATGTATTAGAAGAACGTTATGGAAATGCTAATTTGCTGCCTTTGTGGGTGGCAGATATGGATTTCGCTACACCAGACTTTATTATTGATGCTTTGAAACAGCGTTTAGAGCATCCCGTTTTGGGATATGCGACAATACCAGACGACTATTTCCCTTGCATTATAGATTGGATAAAATCGCATCATAATTGGACAGTAAAACAAGAATGGTTAAGCTATATTCCTGGAATAGTAAAAGGAATAGGTTTTGCTATAAATGTGTTTGTCAAGGAAGATGAAAAGGTGATAATACAACCACCGGTATATCATCCGTTCCGAATAGTTCCTGAGCTTTTGAAAAGAGAAGTTGTCTATAATCCGCTGAGAGAAAATGCAGACGGCACATATTCGATGGACTTTGAAAATCTGGAGAAGGTCGTGGATGACAAATGTAAGATGCTGATATTGAGTAATCCGCATAATCCGGCAGGTATAGTATGGCCATTAGAGACACTGAAGCGTTTGGCGGAATTTTGTAGCAAACGTGGCATAATAGTTATTTCAGATGAAATACATTGTGATATGGCTCTTTGGGGTAAAAAACATATACCTTTTGCAACGGTTAGTGAAGAGGCTGCCAATTGTAGTATAACTTTCGGAGCACCATCGAAGACGTTTAATATTGCAGGAGTAGTAAGCTCATATTCAGTAATACCTAATGACAAGATACGTGCTAAATATTACGGCTGGCTTGAGGCCAACGAACTGAGTGAGCCCACAATATTTTCGCCAATAGCGACAATAGCCGCATTTAGAAATGGTGAAGAGTGGCGTAAGCAAATGTTGGCATATATTGAAGATAATATTAATTTTGTTATTGAATATTGCAAACAACATATCCCGGCAATCAAACCATTAAAACCTGATGCATCGTTTTTAGTGTGGCTAGATTGTAGAGATTTACACCTAAGTAGAAAAGGTTTGGTAGATCTATTTGTAAAAGATGCTAAGTTGGCACTGAATGAAGGTGCAATGTTTGGTGATGAAGGCAAAGGCTTTATGCGATTGAATGTTGCAACACCGCGTTCAATACTAGCGAAAGCACTTGAGCAACTCAAATTGGCAATTAAAAAAGAAAATTAAGCTATGAGCGTAAAAGAGATATTAGAAAATAGTCAAAATAAGACATGCTTTTCAATAGAGCTATTGCCACCGCTAAAAGGGAATAGCATAGCAAAAGTTTATAATGTAATAGAAAAATTAAAGGAGTTTGATCCTAAATTTATAAATATTACATCACACCATAGTGAGAGTATATTTGTGGAGCAACCTGATGGCACGCATCGTAAAGTAACAGTACGTAAGCGTCCGGGAACGGTAGCAATAGCTGCGGCAATACAAAATAAATTTGGCATACCAGCAGTGCCACATGTGATTTGTAAAGGATTTACAAAAGAAGAAACAGAATATGCATTGCTAGATCTTAACTTTCTAGGCGTATTTAATATATTCTTGTTGCGTGGTGACTCAAAATCAGTAGATACTCGAAATCAAGATCCAAGTTTGTTTAATGAGCATGCTACAGATTTGCAAGAGCAGGTTAATAATTTCAATAAAGGAATAGCTCTTGATGGCTCACGAATAGACGGAATAGAAACACCGTTTAGTTATGGAATGGCGTGCTATCCGGAAAAGCATGAGGAAGCACCGAACATGGAATCGGATATCTATTATCTTAAAAAGAAAGTAGAAAACGGAGCACAGTATGTAGTAACACAAATGTTCTTCGATAATCAGAAATACTTTGATTTTGTTGACCGCTGTCGTGCAGAAGGTATAACAATTCCAATTATTCCAGGCATCAAACCGATAGTTTTAAAAAGCCAGCTAACTGTACTTCCGAAAATATTCCGTACGGATTTGCCGGAACCTTTGGCTGCTGAATTGCGAAAATGTAAAACCGATGCAGAGGTGCGAGAAGTTGGAGTAGAGTGGTCAATAGCTCAAAGTAAAGAGCTAATGTCGCATGGAGCGCCAGGTTTACACTTCTATACACTGATGGCTTCAGATAGTGTATATAGAGTTGCAAAAGAAATATTCTAAGCAAAAATAAAAGATATGAAATCGCAGTTGAAATCGCTACTCGTCGTTGCAGCATTGGCAAGCCAAATGTGTGTATGGGCTTCTGATGTTGAGAGTGAACCATCTTATGTGCCAACACAGGAAATATTAGACGCTCGTCAGCAGTTTTCTGAACGGGGCTTTGGTATATTCATACATTGGGGCATATACAGCATGTTTGCTCAAGGCGAGTGGTATCTCAACCGTGAGGGTATAACGGCTGAAGAATATGCCAAAGCCGCGTCAGCGTTTTATCCGGCAAATTTTGATGCGGCACAGTGGGTTGATGCCATAAAGCAATCAGGAGCGAAATATATAACATTCACAACACGACACCACGATGGCTTTTCGATGTGGAATACACAACAATCAGATTACAATATAGTAAAGGCGACTCCATTTCATCGAGATGTCTTAAAAGAGCTGGCAGATGAATGTCATAAAAAGGATGTGAAGTTGCATCTATATTATTCACATATAGATTGGACGCGTCCGGATTATCCATCGGGAAGAACCGGTTTGCATACAGGTCGAGATATCACAAAAAGAGACTGGAAACATTATTACCAATTTATGAATAATCAGCTCACTGAGTTGCTAACAAATTATGGAGAAATTGGTGCAATATGGTTTGACGGTTGGTGGGATCACGATCAAGATTCGGTTCCTTTTGATTGGGAGCTTCCGTATCAATATGCATTAATACATAGGTTGCAACCGTCATGTTTGATAGGCAATAATCACCATCAGACACCTAATGCCGGTGAGGATATTCAAATTTTTGAGCGTGATTTGCCCGGAGAAAATAAAGCCGGATTGTCGGGGCAAGATATATCTCGATTGCCATTAGAAACTTGTGAGACAATGAATGGCATGTGGGGCTACAAAATCATTGATCAAAATTATAAAACAGTGCCGGAGTTAATACATCTTTTGGTGAAGGCGGCAGGAATGGGCGCAAATTTATTGTTAAATATTGGCCCGCAACCAAATGGTGAACTTCCTGCTGCAGCGCTTGACAGATTGAAAGGCATTGGAGAATGGATGAATAAATATGGTGAAACCTTCTATTCGACAACAGCCGGAGATTTTGCGGCGCAAGAATGGGGCACATCCACAAGAAAGGGCAAAAAACTATATATACACGTGCTAAATGCCTCGTCATCAGAAATATTATTGCCATTGACCGTGAAAGTTAAACGCGCAGTTGCATTTGACTCTCGTGAGGCTGTGAAATTTAAAAATAACAGCAAGGGTCGCGGCACATATTTGTACTTACCGGAGATACCTGAAAATACTATAGACTACATTATAGAACTTGAAACTTCATCAAAATAAAGATATGAGTAAAAAAAACATACTTGAAGTTTGCGCCGGTGATATTGATAGTGTTATCGCAGCAGCAAAAGGCGGAGCTGATCGTGTTGAGTTGTGCTCTGCATTAGTAGAAGGAGGCGTAACTCCATCTATAGGTTTCATAAGGCAAGCACTTAAAGTAAAAGGAGTGAAAGTGCATGTGCTAATTCGCCCGAGAGGTGGAGACTTCCTTTATACAGAGGAGGAAGTGAATTTGATGGTTGACGATATTAAAGCATGTCGTGAAGCCGGAGTGCACGGAGTCGTTATCGGTGCACTCACTTCAGATGGAAATATAGACATGGTTGCATGTCAAAAATTAGTAGAAGCAGCCGGAACGGATATTAATATAACTTTCCATAGAGCATTTGACTTATGCGCAAATCCAATTGCCGCATTAGACCAAATTATAGCCCTAGGCTGCAATAGGTTACTAACGTCAGGTCAAGCAGCTTCAGCAGCTGAAGGGTTGACAATGTTGTCAGAACTTGTTAAGTATGCAGATGGTCGGCTAACAATATTGGCCGGAGGTGGCGTATCAGCAGAAAATGCAGGTAAGATTATAGCTGAGTCCGGAACGAATGAAGTTCATGCGTCGGCACGCTCGACAGTAGGAAGCAAAATGACGTATCGCAAAGCCGGAGTCTCAATGGGTGCTCCAGATAGCGATGAGTACGCACGAAAAGTTACTGACTATGAAATAGTAAGAAATATAGTTACAGCAATAAACTAAAATATATCTAAATAACCTCAACGATGAACACTAAAAAGTTTGCAACAATTCTGCTCACGGGCGTAATGTCTCTAGGAGCAGCGGCACAGGTTGCTACACCGACAGTGAAAGCTGATTTTGAAAAGCGAGTAAAGCAGGTTAATAATGCCAGCTATTTTAGCGTATTTAACCGACAACTCAGCGAAAAGCAAATCGACGCGCTAAAGGTGTTGTATGCGTATATGCCGCTTTGTGATTTGGCTGATTATTCGGCAGATTACTATTTGGAAAATGTTGATTATGCGTTAAAGGCTCGAGAAGAAATGCCATGGGGCAAAACAGTTTCAGATCAAGACTTCAGATACTTCGTTTTGCCTGTTCGTGTAAATAACGAAAGTTTGGACGGACACCGTAAAGTATTTTATGAAGAGCTAAAAGACAGAGTGAAAAATTTGCCGATGAAGTTGGCCATACTAGAGATCAACCATTGGTGCCACGAAAAAGCTACCTATCAGCCTTCAGATAGTCGAACCCATTCACCGTTGGCGACCTGCTATACAGCGATAGGTAGATGTGGAGAAGAATCAACATTTACTGTAGCAGCACTTAGAGCAATGGGTATCCCTGCTCGTCAAATATACACTCCGCGATGGGCGCATACCGATGATAACCATGCATGGGTAGAAGCTTGGGCAGATGGCAAGTGGTATTTTTTAGGCGCTTGCGAACCGGAACCGGTGCTTAACCTAGGATGGTTTAACGCTCCGGCTTCACGTGGTATGTTGATGACAACACGTGTATTTGGTAATTACGAAGGTAAGGAAGAAGTGCTAGGTAGAGTTGATGGATATACAAGCATAAATGTTACATCTAACTATGCACCTGTTGATACCATAACAGTGACTGTTGTTGGTAAAAATGGAAAGGTAGTAGAAAATGCAGATGTGACATTCAGAGTATATAACTATGCTGAATTTTATGCATTAGCAACAAAAAAAACAGATAAGAAAGGTACAGCTTCGCTAAGCACCGGTTTGGGCGATTTGTTAGTTTGGGCTACCGATGGCACTGATTTCGGATTTGCTAAAGCATCAGTAGGAAAAGATCGTAATATTATACTGAATATAGATAAGACTCCAAACGGTACCTATTCAGATAATATGGATATTATACCCCCGGTACAGTCAAATGAACTTGTACAGGTTACCGATGAACAAAATGCGCAAAACAATGAGCGTAAAGCTAAGGAAGATGCGATAAGAAATGTTTATACATCAACCTTCATTACAAAAGAAAAAGCACTAGAAGAGGCAAAAACACTTGGCTTGGATGGCGAGCGTTTGGCATCAGTTTTGAACGATGCACGTGGTAATTATCAGGTATTGTTAGATTTCCTCACATCGGTTAAGCAATCAGATAGAGAACGTGCGTTATGCATGTTAGAAGCCATTACAACAAAAGACCGTAGTGATGTGCCGCTGAATGTGCTAAAAGATCATATCAATGCTCCGATAGTGAAGACCTCGCTATACAATGATTATGTGTTGTCTCCGCGTATCGATGTAGAATTCTTGTCTGAATATCGTGCTTACTTTATTGCAAAATATAAAAAGCAAGCAGATAAGTTCCGCAAAAATCCTTTGCTTTTGGTAAATGAAGTAGCAAAGAACATAACAATTGTGCCAGATTGGTATCCATCAACAGTAAGAATGAGTCCTGTAAATGTGGATAAATCAAAGGTTACAGATGCGGCATCAAGAAATGTATATTTTGTGGCAATTGCGCGTAGCTTAGGCATACCATCGCGTGTAGATCCGGTGACAGCAAAAACACAATATGCTGACGCCAACGGTAAATGGGTAGATGCAAAATTTGAGGCAGACGAAAATGCGCCGACAGCATCAGCTCAGGGAACATTGAAGCTTAACTTTACACAAACCGGACGAATAGACGATCCGAAATATTACTCACATTTCACATTGTCTAAAATAGTGAACGGTGAGCCGCAATTGTATGAGTATCCGGAAGATGGCACATGGAGCGGAATCTTTAAAAACGGAACTGCATTAGATGAAGGTCAGTATATACTTGTAACCGGTCAACGTATGGCAAATGGCGGTGTACTCGCACATACCGAGATATTCCAGGTTAAAAATGACGATACCGTTACAAAAGACTTGGTTTTACGTCAAGATGATAAGGCTATTCAGGTTATAGGTAACTTCAATGCAGAAGATATATATCATGATGCAGCTACTAATGCTGATAAGTCAATTATTTCGACGACCGGACGCGGCTATTATATACTTGGATTGTTGACACCAAACCAAGAGCCTACAAACCATGCACTACGAGATATAGCAACCTTTAATGCTGATTTTGAAAAGTGGGGTCAGTCTATAGTATTGTTGTTTAAGAATGCAGAAGAGGCTTCTCGATTTGACGCAGGACAACTTCCGACACTACCAGCAACAGTTACATTTGGTACGGATGTAGATGGTAAGATAGCAGCAGAACTAACCGATGCGTTGCATCTCACATCGTCAGAGCGCCCGTTGTTTATAATTGCAGATACATTCAATCGTATTGTATTTATGTCACAAGGCTATACAATTGGTCTCGGTGAACAGATGATAGATATCATACATAGACTATCAGAGTAAAACCGGATAAGACGTATTAAAACGGAGCGGAGGTGCTAAAGGAGGCATCTCCGCTTTGTTTTTAAAGGTAAGCGGGAGTCGGAATTAAGAATTCCTCTCCCGCCACACTGAGATATGTCGATGTTTTAAAGCATGTTACTTAGAAAACAATTAAGACAATCAAAAGTTCATGTAATTTATTACTTTACATCAATGTTGCATGATGCAGATTTAACACCTTTTGCAGAAACTTTAAAAGTTATTTTGCCTGGAGTGTTCGCAGCTCTCACGATAGCTGTTGCGGCTCCGCTAAATAGAACCATTTGTGGATTTTGAAAAGGCATAACGCAAGTGGGATCGCCATTTGCTGTTGCTTCAAAAGAACCTGCACCTTGAACCGAGAAATTAACTATGCGGTTGTCGGTAGGAACTAAATTGCCGTCTTTGTCAGCGACTTGAATTGTGAGGTAGACTAGCTCGTCGTCAGAGGCAGGAACAGTAGCACGGTTGGCAGTGACAACCAAGTGGTGAGGCTTGCCGGATGTTTTAATAGTTTTTGTTTCTGCGACATTATTGTTATTGTCATAAGCTACGACTTTAACTTCGCCGGGAGTGTAGCGAGTTTCGTTCCACATAAGACGGTATCTATTAGTGTATGTAGAATCATTTTTCTCGCGAACGCCTTGACTAACGCCGTTAATGAAGAGCTCGGCTTTAGGATAAGAAGTGTAAACAAAGATAGGAGTAATCTCACCTTCGCGCCCTTGCCAATTCCAGTGGGGTAGGATGTGTAATGTAGGAGAAGACTCATTCCATTTAGATCGGTATAAATAAAATCTATCTTTAGGTAACGAAGCGAGGTCTATGATGCCAAATAGAGAGCTATGATTTGGCCAGGCGTCAGTATCGTAAGGTGTAGGTTCGCCTAAATAGTCGAATCCGGTCCAAACGAATTGGCCAATAACCCAATCTTTATCGTCATCCATAGCAAAATCGATGTCGGGGGTGTTTGACCAATAGCAAGCTTCGTTATCGTAGCTATTGCTTTGGTGATCGGGATGTTCAACTTGTTCTTGGCCGCGGAAAATGACGGGAAAATGATAAACGCCTCGAGATGAAACAGTTGAGGCAGTCTCAGAGCCAAGAATTAATTTCTGGGGTAGTTTAGAGTATGCATTTTCATAATGCTGAGGTTTGTAATTAAATCCGGGCAGGTCAAGAGAAGCAGCGAATCCGTTATCTAAGACAGCACCAATTTGGTCCATTCCCGAAGTTACCGGTCGAGTGGCATCAAGGTTATGGACAATGTTTTGTAACATAGTTAGTTCAGATACGCCATCGGGGCCCCATTGGCTAGGTACCTCATTGCCAATTGACCACATAACAACAGAAGGTGAATTGCGATAGTGTTTTACCATGTTGGTGACGTCTTTTTCAGCCCATTCATTAAAATAAGAGCCATATCCATTAGGCGATTTGGGACGGAATCCCCAATCATCAAAAGGTTCGAGCATTAGCATTATGCCCATTTCATCGCATAAATCTACAAGTTCGGGCGCCGGCATATTGTGAGATGTGCGTATTGCATTTACGCCCATATCTTTTAATAACTCAATTTGGTGAATAAGAGCAGATTTATTTACGGCAGCGCCAAGAGGACCTAAATCGTGATGGTTGCAAACACCTTTGAATTTAGTTTTGACACCATTTAGAAAGAATCCTTTTTCAGGGATATATTCGAGTTTCCTAATGCCAAAACGAGTGTCGTACGAGTCAACGACCTTGTTGTCAACCGTAAGAGTAGTTGAAGCCGTATATAAATTGGGCGAGTCAGGAGACCACAGATGAGGATTGTTGACAATGAAATTTTGTACGATGCCTTGTCCATGAGCAACGTATCGTGATTTGTTAGATGCGACTTCGTTTCCGTGCTTATCAGTTATGATAGTGCTTACTTCAACCCACTGTCCTTTGTTGGCACCATCTATGTCAATAGCTAACTTTACGCTAGCATATTCTTTGTTTACTATAGGAGTCGTAATTGTCGTACCCCAAACCGGGATGTGAATTTTGTTAGTTGAGATTAAGTGGACGTTACGATATAAACCGGCACCGGAATACCATCTAGATGCTCTTTCTTTATTCTCAAGGTCAACTTGGAGGTCGTTAGAACCGATGTGAATGTTATTTGTTACGTCGACATAAAAAGTGTTGTATCCGTATGGCCAAAAAATAACTTCTTCGCCATTGACTTTTACATGAGCATTGCTCATTGCACCGTCAAAAACTAATATGTGACAGCGATTTAGTGTGTCAGTGACTTCAAAAGTTGTTTTATAAGAACCTTTACCTACAAGAGGGAGCCCGCCGGTTCTACCTGTTTTCCAGGTTTCTTCGGTTTCTCCATTTTGTTCGACGGCAACTTTTTGCAGATCGTTATCTCTGTTGAACGGGCCATATATAGCCCAATCGTGGGGAACGCGAACGTTTTGCCATTTAGAAGATTGCCCTTGGCAGAATTGCCAATTCTGCTTAAGGGTAGATTGAGTGCGTTGTGCGCTTAAGTTAAAAGCTAAAGCTCCGGAGAGTATCGCCAATACAAAAGCTTTTGTTGATTGGTTTCTCATTGTTTAAATATATAAGTTGTTAATTTTCAATAGAAATGCCATATATTTCAGCATAGGCATCATCGTCGCTGCGTTGACCAACAATAATTATGTTGTCAACATCACAGAGTTTAAAACTAGCGTGGAGCGACGATTCAGGTGTAAAAATGCGATTTATAAATAGAGGGTAAACATTGCGAGGATTTATAGTTGAGGTTAGCTCAAACTTATCGAGATTTAAAGTTTGAATGCTAGGTTTGCTTAGGATATCGGCTTTAAAAGTAAAACCGTCGTTAGTAACTAGTCCGATGTATAAATTTTTGAAGCCATGCACTTCACCGAGTTTGATTTTTAAAGAAGACAAATTGCGGTCTTTGACAAGTTCGGAAATGTCTTTACTTATAATTGCAATTTCGGCGTCGGAATCGTGTTTTATCTCAAATTTGTACACATCTTGTTCTAAAGGACAGCGTTGCTCGTATCTGAAACTAGCACCGGCCCAATTGTCTGCTAAAACGCCGAATATGGCACCGTCATTGTTTGGACTGACAACAAGAGCCGGAATTGGGTCTTCATCACGATAAACGTATGTGTGATAGAAGTTATTATTAGCCGGAAAGTCCCAATCTAGAGGTGTGCCTTCAGACATAGAAGGGTAGGTGATAGTGCGATCTTTATAAAATGCGACAATATTGTAATTGTATTGCTTGCTAATAATAGGTATAGATGCCTCAAATTGTTGGTATCCGATATGATTCATTTTAATCAGATTGTTTTGAGCGCGCCAAAAAGATACGTCTGCTGGGTAAATGTAGACTGAATCGAGACCTTCGCCAAGAACAGTGGCAGAAATATTGAGTATATCGCCTTGCTTAATATGAGACTTTGGCGTATGTATGATGTTGTATTCTTGTTTGTCTGCTTTTGGCGCTACATATTCTCCTATTGACTTGGTGCCATCTCCGTATTTGTCTTTAGGCGAATAATTTAATAATCTTTCGGCATCATCAGAGAGTAAATAAACACCCGGACTAACAAAGAAAGAATGGTTAGTCGCAGTCCCTATTGTTGATTTGGCGATGTCTCTATAGCTAAAGTTCTCAGAAAGGTTATTTAGTGAAATAGAGATTTGGCGATTGTTATAAATTATTTCTCCAAGTTTTCGCTTTAGAGATGTTTTTTCGAAAGGATCTCTAGTTAGAATGATGTCGGGCATAACTTCGAGTCTCCAAGTGTGCTCGTCAATTTTATCAACGAAATAGGCACCACTACCATTATATTTTATAATTGTAGAACTGCCAACTCCGGCTATGTGTCGGAGTAAAGAAATATCTTTGGGAGTGTCGAAATAGCTATTAGTATAATAGTAAATACTATCGTTGTTGAGAGTCGCTAAATCATTTTTGGGGTCAATGGTGAAATTACCAAATTTAGTGTTTTGCGGATATTTACCGAAATTAGAGCCAAGAGGAGTTTGTTTTACAACTTCAGCGGCAATCATCATACCAATTGCTTTATTGGGAGTGTACGCAAGATTTAGATAATGTGTTTGATACTCAGTGTTGGCCCAAGCGATATCAATGGGATCGTATGCGAATTGAGTGATCCATTTGAAACCGGCAGCGCGAAAAGAACGAGCTGCAGCAGGATAAAGATATGAATATAGATTGTCAGCTGGATCAAATTCGTAAACTATCTTGTCAACTTTGTTTTTGTTTAGTAAAGAATCGAAAGGGATATTGTATTCGTCAACAAAAGGGAGGAAGTTGCCATGTAGTTGATGACCTGATACGAGGCCTAGTGGATACCATTGAAATGTAGCGCCGTCAATTTTAGCGTCGAAGAAAGCAGAAGTTCTGTCAAGATTGTGGCTGACGTTGTAGAAAATATCTTTACGCCAACCTGCATGTTCCAGCGCTTTTATCATTCGGTTGATATATCCGGTTATAGCTTTTTTATCGCCGGAATGACACGGCTCATTATTAATTTCTAAAGCCAAAATGCAATTGTCATCGCTATATTTTTTGCCTGTGTATTTATTTACGTGTTTGACAAGGGCACTAATATAGCGTTCTTGAGCTTTAACAGCAGAAGCATTGTTGTGTATATCGCATTTGTCATATTTGTAAGAATATGCATTGTTGGGATTAGAGTTTCGTTCGGGGTATCCGTTTCCGAAGTTTGTTTGAGCCGTAAGAACTATGGAGATATTGCGTTGCTCGAGTTTGAAAATAAGGTAGTCTAAGCAATCTAGATGATCATTGTCAAGTAAATTACCTACGCTATCACTAAGTTCGACATCCCATAGGTGCAAGCGGAAAGCATTTAAACCAAGACGAGAAAAATGGTAAACGTCTTTGTCTATGGCAGATTTGGGATCGATGCCTAAAGAATTTAGCGCTCTATAAGAATGAGCGAAAGGGACTGTGTAGTTAGTTCCATAAAATGCACCATCGATGGCAGAAGCATGTGACGCAAAAAAAAGAGAGGCGGCAACCAAGGCAGCCTTAAATTGGTCTATTTGTTTCATGGGGATATTATTTTCACAAAATTACGCAAAAAAACAGCTGTGAGCACAATAAAATAGCCTTAATTTTAGTTATAAAAATATATCATACCAAACAAATTCAAACTCTTCCTAACCTTATGTCGAAAATAATAGATTTTCTTTCAATTTTAGGAGCAGATCAATTGTTTGATTCAGCTCGCGCAAACCATGGTGTACAAAAAAATAAATCGCACGATGAGAATAACGACGCCGATAAAGATGTGTACTCTAGCTTTGATGTAGAAGATATCTACGATGAGGAGTATGACGAAGTTATAGACGAGGAGTGGGATTAAAGTACATTTAAAACAAAATAGCACCAAATTGAAGCCGGATGAAAATCTTTTGGCGGGGATGTTGTATGTAAAAGCCAGTGTGTTACATATCGGAAACGGAGTCAAGACATTCCAATCACAATGCAATTACAACTCGATTAAGTTAATATTTGTGAAGTTGCGTCATATTTTATGTTAAATGAACGAAATGTTTAATTTTTGCGGACGTTTTGTTGCGATTTTAACATAATATTTTTCTACATTTGCGTCAGATAAAAATCTGTACATTAATTAGTTATTGTGAACTTCTACCCACTTTCACACTATCTTATCTAACATATTAATCATTGTAGTTAACAGCTACAATAAAAAACACTTCATATGCGAACGATATATGAATCAAACATGCTTTATTCGGAAGAACATCTAAGATGCTCGAACTACATTCACGAGGTAAAGTATGGATTCAAGTACAGAGAGTATCCTTATGGGTCATTGATTACTAGCGAGTCACTATACTCGAATATAGTAATCTTTATGTTAAAGGGAACATTGAAGTATAGTTGTTGTACAGAGCGAGATAATGTGATAAGTGCCGGACAAATGATCTTCTTACCAATACGATCATTATGTGATCTTGAATTTGCTGAGGGTTCAGCGATAGTAGCGCTTGTATTTGATAAGTGGGATTTCACATGTCTCACTGTTCCATTTCAAGCGCTACGCAAGCTTGCGTCGTATGTAGAGGCTCCAACGAATACCCTTCCAATTAATGAAGCAATGCATAGATTTTTGGATCTAATGACATTGTATTTGCGGAATGGAGTTAGTTGTGAGGCGTTTCATAAACTAAAGATAGAAGAATTTTTTGTATTGCTAAGACATTTTTATAGCAAAGAACAAATAGCAGGATTTTTGGCTCCAATGTTAGGCTCATCGCAAGAGTTCAGATTAAATTGTTTGCGAATGCGTGCGACCACGCATAACATAACAGAATTGATAGAACATTCGGGAATGAGCAAGACAAAATTTTATGAAGAATTTCGCAAGGAATTTGGAGATATAAATCCCAAAAAGTGGTTTGATGGCTACTTGGAATACAAGATTTTGCACGAGGCGTCTAAACCCGGCGCCACGGTCAAAGAGTTAGCGTATCATTTGAACTTTGAAAGCGAATCGGCGTTCAGTCAGTATTGTCATCGCCATTTTGGGATTACTGCATCAGAACTTATTAAGAATAGAAGAAAGAGTCTAGAAAACCTGTGATAGTATTGAACCGATAGGACATAGATCTAACATTCAACGTTAGTTAATGGGGTTAGTCGTAGAGATTGCACCCCATTTATTTTAAGTTAAGCAAAACGGCAAAAAACGGCAATTTAGTTTAAAAAATGCTGGAAAATCGCTGATAATTAACGAAAAAGGACGTTTTGGAATGATTTATTGAAAAGATAAAACGTTTTATCAGGATTTATGAACGTTTTGTGCTTTTATGCCGGCGTTTGAAGTATTAACTTTGTTATCGAAAAAGAAACATAACTAGCAATATTTAGAGCATAAAACAAAACGCAACAAATTAACGAATTATACACATTACTTATTCTAGCGTTACGAAGGGTTAATGCCTAGAAAAAGAATCAAAGCAATACACACACAAGATGCTTTTTCGATGGCAAAGCCAATATGATGGTTCTTACAGAAGTAATAACGCGAACTTAGACCGCTTTGTATATTGCATCGATCGAAAGAATGCACGCAAACGCGCTAAATGGATGCTAACGAATGTTGCCTCAAGCGCTTCTCTTAGGCAACGATGATGCCTTAAATGAAATGCTAACGCGTTGCGTGCACGATCCTTGCGTTTGGAGATTGACAAAGTTTGCCTTACATCTTAGATGCCAAGAAGAGAAATGCCATTGGCGTTGACTGGGAAGGCCTCGCGTGCTCCGTTATTGAATAACGTGGTCCGCGACGCCCAACCTCTCGCTATATTCGTCAAGTTTGTCGCCAGGTACGCA
>CAZJEA010000014.1:0-20536 GCA_964544895.1 uncultured Bacteroides sp.
ATATGACTATCCACACTATAGCCATATTTATGTTAACGATTCTTCCAAAGTTGTGCGATTTAAGCTAAATTCGTAACTTTGCCTACTCATTAATTAAAACTCTTTCAAATTGGCTAGAAAACGCAAAGAACTACCCCTCATTGAAGGTCTCGAAATAATCGATGTCGCTGCTGAAGGCAATGCTATTGGTCGTATTCCAACCGCCGATGGCTCTATGGTCGTATTCATTCCTTACGGCGCCCCGGGCGATATCGCCGACGTAAAAATCGACAAAAAAAAGAAATCGTTTGCTCAAGGACACATCGAACGTTTAGTCACTCCTTCACCTATTCGTGTCAACCCCGTTTGCGAGCACTTCGGCGTTTGTGGCGGTTGTCGTTGGCAACATCTCCCATACGAGTTCCAGCTCAAGTGCAAACAACAACAAGTTGTTGATGCCCTTCAACGCATTGCTAAAGTTCAACTCCCCGAAATTAGCCCCATCAAAGGTTCTCCCGAAATCTGGGAATACCGAAACAAGATGGAGTACACTTTCTCTAACAAAAGTTGGCTTACTTTCGAACAATTGCGCAGTGGCGAAGAATTCCCAGACCGCGATGCCGCAGGATTCCACATTCCCGGCGCTTTCGACAAAGTTTTAGACATCAAAAAATGCCACCTTCAACACGATTTTTCCAATCGTTTACGCCTTTTCATTAAACAATTTGGCAAAGATAACGGTTATTCTTTTTATGACCTACGTGCCAACGATGGCTTACTCCGCACTCTCATGATTCGCACTGCTTCTACCGGCGAAATCATGGCTGTTATGGTCTTCGGCGCTGACGATAAAGAGAAAATTAATGCGCTACTCGATGCAGTCCGCAATGAGTTCCCCGAAATTACTTCTCTCCTTTACGTCATTAACCTTAAAGTTAACGACACCATTGGCGACCAAACCATCCACGTGCACTCCGGCCGCGAATTCATCTTCGAGGAAATGGAAGGTTTACGCTTTAGAGTAGGCGCTAAATCTTTCTACCAAACTAACTCGCTTGGCGCATACGAGCTCTATAAAGTCGCTCGCGATTTCGCTGACCTTCATGGCGACGAACTCGTTTACGACCTTTATACCGGCACCGGAACAATCGCTAACTTTGTTAGCCGTAAAGCTCGCCAAGTCATTGGTATCGAGTACGTGCCCGAAGCTATCGAAGATGCTAAAGTTAACTCTGCCGAAAACGGCATTGTCAACACCCTCTTTTTCGCCGGCGACATGAAAGATGTTCTAACCGACGACTTTGTCAATGAGCACGGCACGCCTGACGTTATGATTGTTGACCCCCCTCGTGCCGGCATGCACGAAGACGTCGTAAAAGTAATCCTTAACGCCGAGCCACGTCGCATCGTTTACGTTAGCTGCAACCCGGCTACCCAAGCTCGCGACCTCGCTTTGCTCGACTCAAAGTACGTTGTCAATCGCGTTCAGCCGGTCGATATGTTCCCGCACACACAGCACGTTGAAAATGTTGTTCTACTGTTGCGCCGTGAGTGTTGAGTTATAATACGCGGCTTCGCCCGTAACCTCTCGACCAACAAACGAAGGTATTTCTATTTTGGTGTCTGCCGAGGGCAATTCAACCTCGGCAACTACCAAGCCTTCATGACGGCCGGTAAACTCATCAACCTCCCATACTAATCCTTTATATGGCACTATCCACCGGCGTTTCGACAGTCCTGCTTCACACAACTGCATCATCTGTCGCGCTTCTTCTACCGGAATCTCATATTCCCACTCATTGCGCACACATCCATGATTGATACCTTTAACGGTTATATATCCTCTGTCGCCCTTAACACGTACTCTTACCGTGCGGCGCGGATCAACTGATAAGTAAAATTGTGATATTTCAACACAATCGGTTGCAATATTCTTATATGCTTCTCCGTTTACTAAAAACTTGCGTTCTATTTCGAGTGCCATCTTTTATATTTTTTGCCAAAGTTAAAAAATCATCAAGACATTGACAACTCATAAGCTAAAAATATTATTCTTCTTATCTGCTTTGTTGCTTATTTGTAGCCCTGCTTTCGCCGCAAATAAAGACTATTTCGTCCGTGGCATCGTCCGCGATGCTTCTACAAACGAAGCTATTGCTTATGCTACTGTCTCTCTCACCGGCCAAACCATAGGAACTGTCAGCGATAATAAAGGCATTTTTGAACTTACTGTCCCCGTAAACACCTCGTCGCTAACCGTAAGCTGCCAAGGTTACTCTAAAACCGTTGTTGACATTCACAAAAACAGAGTTAATCTTTACGAAGTCCTCCTCTATCCCGAAGCTGAAACTCTGCACGAAGTTGTCATCAAAAAACAAAAGTATTCTAAAAAAAACAACCCCGCCGTTGATCTTATGCAGCGCATTCGAAAAACGGCTCAAGCTAACGACCCTCGTCGCAACAAATACTATAACTTCGACAAGTACCAACGCATCACTATGGGCATAAACAACTTCGACCAAAAGATGCAAAACAACCTCCTATTCCGTAGCTTCAAATTCCTTAGCGAAAACGTTGATACTTCCGAAATATCCGGCAAACCGGTATTAAACCTTTCAATCAGAGAATCTTCTTCTGAAGTGCACTGGCGTCTTAAGCCTAAGTCGGAGCGCGAAATCGTTACCGGAATTCAAAGCTCCGGTGTCGACGAAATTGCCGATCAAGCCAGCATGCGCACTTTCCTCGAAGATGTCTTGCGCGAAATCGACCTATACGACAAAGACGTTAACATCCTTCAAAACCGTTTTGTCAGCCCGCTTTCCCCTCTCGCCGCCGACTTCTACAAGTTTTTCATCACCGACAGCCTCGAAATTGATGGAGACAAGTGCATAGCTCTTAGTTTCTATCCGCACAACAAATCCGCGTTTGGTTTCGTCGGTCAAATGTTCGTCGTGCCAGGCGACTCTACTATGTTCATAAAACGCGTAACTATGCGCGTGCCCGCAGAGATCAACCTAAACTTCATCCAAAACATGTACATCAATCAAGAGTACAAACGTGCTCCTGACGGCTCTCGTCTTAAGACCCGCGATGACATGACTCTCGAAATCTCTGTTATTCCCGGCACCCCCGGGCTTTACGTGCGCCGCAATGTCGCTTACGACAACCACAATTTCCAACCACCGTTCGACGAACAAGAAATCTTCTCTAATCTCGCCACTAAAAGCATCGTTGATGAAGCTGAACACCGCGACGAGGTCTTTTGGCAAGGTGTACGACTTTTCAAACTACCCGAAAACGAACGCAAAATTAGCACCACCATGCAACGTTTGCGCTCTGTTCCTCTTTACTATTGGGGCGAAAAATTCGTCAAGATTCTTTCTAACGGATACATAAACACCGGAAACCCAAGCAAATTCGACATCGGTCAAATTAATACTTTCATAAACCACAGCGACTTACAAGGGTTAAGACTCCGCTTCGGTGGCATGACTACCGGCGCTCTTTCTCCGCACTGGTTCTCCCGCTTCTACGGCGCTTACGGCTTTGGAGACCACAGATGGAAATATGGACTCGAACTTGAATATTCTTTCAACAAAAAGAAACTTCATTCTCGCGAATTCCCCGTTCACTCTATTCGCCTAAACTCAAGCTACGACGTAGACCAACTCGGTCAGCACTATTCTTTCACTAATTCCGATAACTTCTTCCTCTCGTTGAAGCGCATGAACTCTGCTAACCGATCTAGCTACAACTTGTCAAACTCACTCCTCTACACTCTCGAGCTCGAAAACAACTTCTCAATAAAAGCATCACTCAACACTGAGCGCCAATACGGAAGCCCTCTGATGAAATTAAAATTATCAGGCGACAATGATCAATATCTTAAGTTCTTCAACGAAACTTGGCTCGATCTCGAAGTCCGTTACGCTCCGGGCGAAAAATTCTACCAAACTCGTTCTCACCGCTTCGCCATCAACCAAGACGCACCTATCATCACTCTAAGCCACCGTTTTGCTTCGTCTAAGCTCCCGGCTACGCACTGGGGCGTTAACCGCACGGAGTTAAAACTCGAAAAACGATTCTGGCTTTCTGCTTGGGGATATATCGACCTTATGGGTAAAGGCGGACACGTTTGGAGCAAACACACTCCTTACACTCAAATTTTCATCCCAAACGCCAACCTTTCTTACACCATACAAGATGGCAGCTTCTCGCTAATGAACCCCGCCGAATTCATCACCGACACCTATGCTCAAGGCGAAATCTCCTATTGGGCTAACGGCGCTATTTTCAACTACATCCCACTACTCAAAAAGCTTAAACTTCGCGAGGTCTTCAACTATAAAATGTATTGGGGCAAGTTATCGCACAAAAACGACCCTCGTTTCAACAATAACATGCTCGCCTTCCCCGACGAAGCCGTGGCTGAAGTTGACATCTCTCACACTCCTTACATGGAAGCCAGTGTCGGCATTGACAACATCCTAAAGTGCCTGCGCGTCGACTACGTTTGGAGACTCACTCACAGATATCCCGGATACGACATCGACCGTAGCGGCATACGAATCGCTTTGCACATAACTTTTTGACAAAAAACTTGCTTTATTTCACTTATTATGTTAATTTTGTACGTAATAATCCGTAATAGGCAATTTAGTACTCATGTTAAAAAAATTTTTTGCAGCGTTTTTAGGTTCGATGGCAGCCATTTGGGTGTCAGCTATCCTTTGTGCGCTTTTCAGCTTAATCATGCTTTTTATGATCGTCGGTGCCGCTTCTTCTACCAACGATATCGCTAGCAATTCTATCCTCTACATCGATCTCTCAGGCAACATCAACGACCGCGCTCAAAACCGATCTCTACGTCAATTCGTCTTAGGCGACACTGAAGTCGGTCAAAACTTCGACGAAATTTTACAAGCCATTGAGTACGCTTCGGCTGACAATCAAATCCGCGGCATTTTCATCACTTGCAATGGTTGCAACCTCGGGTACGCTCTTCGCGAAGAACTTATTGACGCCCTTAACCATTTCAAAAAATCCGGCAAATGGATTTGTTCTTACGCTGACAACTATACGCAAGCTGACTACTACGTCGCTTCGGTCTCTAATAAGCTATTCATCAATCCTATCGGAAGCGTTGACATTAAAGGTCTTGGCTCTAACATCCCTTTCTTCAAAAATGCGCTTGACAAACTTGGCGTAGAAATGCAAATCGTAAAAGTCGGCACTTTCAAAAGCGCTGTCGAGCCTTACATCTTAACCGAAGCTTCCGAGCCTTCACGTCTTCAAACTAAAGTCTATCTCGATGCCATTTGGAGCAACATTAAAACTACAATATCTGACAATAGACACGTTTCTAGATACAGCATCGACCTTTGGGCTGATTCTCTTTACGCTACTGTTTCAGGAAATCCGCTGGTTAAAAACAAAATCGTATCCGCCACTAAATACCGCCGCCAAGTCGACAATTTTCTACGCGAATTAACCGGATACGATACCGACGAAGACGTCCCTCTCGTCTCTCCTTCGGCTTATTTGGCTTCAAACCGAATATCCAAATTTAAAGCTAAACGCAATTATGATCCTGACAAACACTTCGCCGTACTTTACGCTATTGGCGAAATTGTTGACGAAGGCAACACTGACATCGTTGGCAGTGAAATGGTTGATCAAATAATCGCTCTCGCTGACGACTACGACATCAACGGACTTGTGCTTCGCGTAAATTCTCCCGGCGGCAGCGCTTTCGCTTCTGAACAAATTTGGGAGGCTCTAAACTATTTTAAAAGCAAGAAAAAACCTATATACGTCTCTATGGGCGACTACGCCGCTTCTGGTGGTTACTACATCTCTTGCAACGCTGACAAAATTTTCGCCGATGCCAACACCATAACCGGTTCTATTGGCATCTTCGGCATGATCCCAAACATAAAAGGTCTCTTGAACGACAAGATTGGCATCAACTTCTCTAACATTCAAACAAACCCCAATGCCATCTTCCCCTCTATTTATCAACCTATGACTGCCGAACAACGCAACGCTATGCAACGCAGCGTTGACGAAGGCTACAAACGATTCACAAAACACGTTGCCGATGGTCGCGGACTCCCCATCGACTCTGTCTTGGCTATCGCTGAAGGACGTGTTTGGGATGGCAGAACCGCCCTTAAGCTCCATCTTGTTGACAACATCGGCTCTCTCAATGACGCTATCAAAGCTATGGCTAAAAAACTTGGCACTAGCAAATACAATTATACCTCTTATCCACAAATCAGTCAATCTGCTCTCGAACAAATCATTGCTCAAAGCAGCAACTTCGACGCATCAATCTCTATTGACGGCATCGACTCTAAGGATGTTAAACGCTGCCTACAACTCCTAAAAAGAGTGCAGGCTACAAAAGGCAACATCCAAGCGCGGATGGAAGATATAATCATCGAATAATTCACTAACTCCGAACACCCATTCTCTCACAATACAAATAAAATGAAACCTCGCTCTTTGGCAGCTAAAATATTTTTATTGCCCATGTCTAAAATTTACGGCATGGTCACTTGGGTGCGCAATAAAATGTTTGACGCCGGGATCCTCAAACAACACGAATTTAGCATCCCTGTCATTGCTGTTGGCAATATTGCCGTTGGTGGAACCGGCAAAACTCCTCACACCGAATACATCATCAATGCACTCCGTTCAAATCGTCGCATTGGCGTGCTTAGCCGCGGGTACAAACGCGACACCAAAGGATTCGTTCTTGCTACTCCTCACTCTACCCCGCGCGACATCGGTGATGAAGCTTATCAAATTTACCATAAATTCAATCGCGAAGTTATGGTCGCCGTTTGCGAAAAACGTGTCGTCGGCATCGAACAAATGCTCGAAATAAATCCCGACCTCGACCTCATCGTGCTCGACGACGCTTTCCAACACAGATACGTTAAACCCAAAGTCGCTATCGTACTAACCGAATACGACCGCCCGGTCTACGAAGACAAACTGATGCCATACGGCCATTTACGCGAATCTGTTCGCGCCCTTAACCGCGCTGACATAGTCATCGCTACTAAATGCCCCGACAACATCAAACCTATCGAATATTCCCTATTCGATAAAAATTTAAACCTCTTCC
This sequence comes from uncultured Bacteroides sp., assembly GCA_964544895.1. Lineage (GTDB taxonomy): Bacteria > Bacteroidota > Bacteroidia > Bacteroidales > Muribaculaceae > CAG-873. Next base: position 7,115 of record CAZJEA010000014.1, read on the forward strand.
CCGCTCAATCTCTATTTTTCTCTCGCTATCGCTACGAGCGCCTTCGCCCTGTCTTTGGCGATCACGTGAAAAAAATCCCTGAGCTGGCGAAACTCACGGCAAACGATATGCTACTCGCCGTCTCTGGCATCGGAAATCCTCGTCCTTTCGTGCGTTACCTCAAAAGTTTCAGCGCAAAAGTAAAAGTCAATGTATTTCCCGATCACCACGACTACACTCGCAAAGACACCGAGCTGCTCCTAAACAGATTCGATTCTATGAACTGCGAGGGCGAAAAATACATCATCACCACCGAAAAAGACGCGGTCCGTCTCATTAACAACCCTTACTTCCCGCACGAACTTAAACCTTACATTTTCTTCATGCCCGTAAGAGTTGAATTCATTAATCGTGACCACGACAAAGCTACTTTCGAGCAAACTCTTTTGCGTCGCATCTATTCTAACATTCTCAGATAATAACACCGCGACAACATTTATTGGGCTTAGGGTGTTATCTTTTTAACAAATAAAAAACTCAATTAATATGCTCCAACAAATCAAACAAACTGCCGACTACCTTCGCAGCAAAGTTAGCGACATGCCTAATACTGCCATCATTCTTGGCACCGGGTTAGGCGCATTGGTTGACCACATCGAAGATAAACAATTCATCCCCTACACCGAAATCCCCAACTTCCCCGTTTCTACAGTTGAAGGTCATAGCGGAAACCTTATCTTCGGTACTCTCGGAGGCAAACGCGTCATCGCCATGCAAGGCCGTTTCCACTACTACGAAGGCTACGACATGAAACAAGTAACTTTCCCCGTTCGTGTCTTTAAAGACCTCGGCGTCGAAACTCTTTACGTCTCTAATGCTGCCGGTGGTATGAACAAAGAATTCCTCGTTGGCGACGTAATGATCATTACCGACCACATCAACCTGTTCCCCGAAAATCCACTCCGCGGCAAAAACTACAACGAACTTGGCCCACGCTTCCCCGCTATGACCGAAGCTTACAACCACGAGCTCATCGCTAAAGCTGACCAAATCGCTAAAGAACTCAACATTCGCATCATGCACGGCGTTTATGTCGGCACACCGGGCCCAACTTTCGAAACCCCGGCTGAATACGAATACTTCCGCGTTATCGGTGGCGATGCTGTCGGCATGTCTACCGTCCCCGAAGTTATTGTTGCCAATCACACCGGCATCCGCGTATTCGGCATCTCTGTTATAACTGACCTCGGTGGCAAAGACATTACTGACGTCCCAACTCACGAAGAAGTACAACAAGCTGCTGCTAAAGCTCAACCAAAAGTTGTTGCCATCATCAAAGAAATGGTAGCTCGCAGCTAAAATAAATAATACTACAGAGCGAGGAGTTATTGTCTCCTCTCTCTGTTTTTAATTAACACACCCACCCCAATCTTTTAATATGACCGAAATCTCAAGCCTTGGTGAATTCGGGCTTATAAATAAGCTCACCGAAAAATTACCGGCATTTAACAAAGCAACAAAATATGGCGTTGGCGACGATGCCGCTATTTTAAACTACGACAACTCCGAAGTCCTGGTTACCACCGACTTACTCCTTGAAGGCGTTCACTTTGACCTTACTTATGTACCCCTCAAGCACCTCGGTTACAAATCGGCTGTCGTAAACTTTTCGGACATATACGCTATGAATGGCACTCCAAGACAAATCACTGTCTCACTTGGCATCTCAAAACGTTTCACCGTTGAGCATATTGAAGAATTATATGCTGGCATTCGTCTCGCTTGCGAAATATACGGCGTCGACATTGTTGGTGGCGACACAACTTCGTCTAGACAAGGATTGGTTATTTCTATAACTTGCATTGGCGATGCCCCTAAAGACAAAATCGTTAAACGCAACGGAGCAAAAAACACTGATATCATTTGCGTATCAGGCGACCTTGGCGCTGCTTACATGGGATTACAACTCCTCGAACGTGAAAAAATAGCCTCTGCAGGGCAAAAGGATTTTCAGCCCGACTTTGCCGGTAAAGAATACCTCGTCGAACGTCAACTCAAACCCGAAGCTCGTCGCGATGTCATCGCTAATCTCGCTAAAATCGGTGTCCTCCCGACTGCAATGATGGATATTAGCGACGGACTTTCGTCTGAATTGCTCCACATCTGCAAACAAAGCAACGTCGGATGCCGCATCTACGAAGACCGAATTCCAATCGACTACCAAACAGCCATTATGGCTGAAGAGCTAAATATGAATCTCGTAACTGCCGCTCTTAACGGTGGCGAAGACTACGAGCTCCTATTTACTGTCCCTCTCGCCGATCACGACAAAGTGGACGCTCTCGAAGGCATCAAAGTTATTGGCTATATCACTGATGCTGACAAGGGTTGCGCTATGATTACACGCGATGGCGAATCGGAAATTCAGCTTCGCGCTCAAGGCTGGAATCCACTCGCCGATGAAAATTCTAACTAAAAGATGTAGGCTAAGTCATAAAAAATGCGTAATTTTGCAGTCGCAATACAAAATAGCACATTTAAAATAACGAGTAAAAACATACGAGACAATGATAAACCGCATTTTGATACGAGTAAAGGTTGTGCAGATGCTCTATTCATACCTGCTAACCCGTTCTGAATTTAGAATTGACCCGGCTCCCGAATCTTCGTCACAAGACAAAAAGTTCGCTTATGCCGTTTATCTTGACCTTTTGTTGCTGATTCTTGAAGCCTCAGGCATCAACACTCGTCAAGGTGCTCAATCATCTAACATCGTCGTTACTGATCCAAAACTTGCTAATTCTAAATTAGCTCGCGCCCTAGCTTCTGACTCTGAAGTTCGTCGCACTATTTTCAAAGGTAATTCTGACATTGATGCGTTACGTCCCCTTGCTCAACACGTGCACGACATTATTACCGCATCTTCGGCTTTCAAAGTTTTCAGCAGACGTCGTAAAACCGACCTTGGCGATGAAGTAGATATGCTCTCTGCTATTATCGACACTCACATCGCTAACGACGACAAAATTATCGCTGCTTTCCGCGCTCTTCCCGGTTACACTAACAATGGGTTTAAAGCCGGCATTGCTGCGCTTAACGCTACTTTCCGTTCTTATTATGGCGCTTCTGCAGGTTATGCTAACGCTTGCAACGCACTCGAAGACTCTCTCGACAAAGCTTACGAGCTTTATCATTCTATGCTCGTGCTTATGATCGAAATCACTAAAGAACAAGAGCGTCGCATCGAAAATGCTCGCGCTAAATACTTAGCTTCGTCTGAGGAACGCAACCCTAATATGCGTTTCGCCGAAAACCAATTCATTGCTAAGTTAAAAACCTGCTCTGATTTAAATGAATATCTCAAAATAAATCCGATTTCTTGGGAGACTGATATCGCTCTCGTTAATAGCCTACTTGACAAAATCACGTCTTCTAAAATCTACGAAGACTATATGTCTGCCCCGGCTACTAATTTCGCCGCTGATTGCGACTTCTGGCGTTCTGTCCTCAAAAATATAGTTTTCCCCTGCGATGACCTCGCTGATGCTCTCGAAGAAAAGTCTGTCTACTGGAACGACGACCTCCAAATCATCGGCACTTTCGTTATGAAAACTATCAAACAAAGCGCTAACGCTCCTGAAAAGGAAATAAAACTCCTCCCTCAATATAAAGACGACGAAGATGCTCGATTTGGTAACGAACTGTTCACTGACGCTATCAAAAACAGAGAAACATATCGCTCTTACATCGACCGTCTGATTAACGTTGGTAATTGGGATCCTGAACGTATTGCTTTCATGGACATCGTAATTATGACTACTGCTATCAGCGAGCTCATCAATTATCCAGCCATCCCTTTAGCAGTGACTATGAATGAATACGTAGAAATTGCTAACACATATTCATCTGCCAAAAGCGGCCAATTTATTAACGGCATACTTTACAACGTCGTTAATATATTACGCGAAGAAGGCAAAACTAACAAATAAGTTTATATTCACATTTCATTTAATTTATAACAACTATGTTAAATCTTACCATTCTCCTCGCCGAATCGGCTCAACAAGCATCTGGACTCTCTACCCTTTTGATGTTCGTAGGTATCATCGTGATTTTCTATTTCTTCATGATTCGCCCTCAACAAAAACGTCAAAAAGAACTTCGTAAACAACGCGAATCTATGGGTAAAGGCGACTCTGTTGTTACTGCCGGCGGCATCTACGGTAAAATTCGTGAAGTCCGCGATGACTCTTTCATGATCGAAATCGATCAAAACGTAAAAATCAGAGTTGACAAAAACTCTGTTTATCCCTCTGCCGCTGACGCTGCTGCAGATGCTCAACAAAAATAATTAGGCCCTGCGCCTCCTCTCTTCGCTGCTATCATGAACATTTATAAATTTGTTGAGAATGTCAAACACCGCATGTTTTCTCCGAAAGGTAAAAACATGTTGGTGTTTGGCGCATTTATATGCATCTCTGCCATTCTATGGGTAGTTATGTCTCTCAACGAAGAAGTTCAAAAAGACATTCGTTGCAGACTTGAAATCACTAATTGCCCGGACTCGGTTATGAGAGTCAGCCCTATGCCTGAAGCCGCTAGCATTAGCGTTAAAGCTCATGGCACTCAACTTTTAGCTTACAACATCGGCAGAAATCCCACCATCAAAATCGACTACAAATACTATGTGCGCAATGGTGAGCTTTTTCTTAGCACTGCCGAAATGAGAAATCTCGCTCGTAAACTTTTCGGTCAATCCGTTCAAATCACTGCAATAAACCCCGACTCTCTTCACCTAATTTTCACTTCACGTAGACCGGAGCGCATGCAATTACGCGTAGACTCTCGCATAAACACTCTCCCTAATTGTGCTCTTACCGGCCCAGTGAAAGCTGCCATCGACAGCGTGTTGGTTTACTCTCCTAACGGCGTCCCTGACAATGTCCGCTACATTTCTACTGTCCCCGTCCGCTTAGACGACGTAGCTAACTCGCAAGTGATTCGCGTGCGCATTCAAGCTCCTACCGGTTGTCGCGTAGTGCCCGACAGCGTTGACCTTCGCATAAATGTTGAGCCTATGATTTCACGAGCAATAAAAGTTCCAATTAAAGCGATTAACGTACCGGCACACACCAAACTCATTCTCGTCCCCGGTCAAATCGACGTCAACTACATGCTTCCGATGAGCCGATACGACGAGTCAACTCCTAAATTTAGTGTTGTTGCTGACTACAACTCTCTCGACAGCAACTTCTCTTCTAATCGCATAAAAATTAGGCTCGCGCGCGCTGAAGGAAACTTTATAAACGTTTACCTCGCTACTGACAGCGTTGAGTACATGATAGAACGCAAATAAAAATGACAATAAAGCAGCATCTCACAGCTATAACCGGAGGCATTGGCGCCGGTAAATCATTCGTTAGCAACATCCTTCGCCAATTAGGTTACAATGTCTATGACTGCGACTCTCGAGCAAAAATCATCATTGATTCCGACTTGCAACTACGACTCGACATCGCTGATGCTATCTCGCACGACGTTCTCTTTGAGGACAACTCGCTTAATCGCCCTGCCCTAGCTAATATTGTCTTTAAAGATCGACTCAAACTCGATGCTCTCAACAAGCTCGTGCATGGCGCTGTAAGACGCGACATCATTCATTGGTGTGACAATAATCAGTCAAGCCAACGTTTGTTCGTTGAAACGGCTATTCTTTACGAAAGTCATCTCGACAAACTAGTTAACGACGTTTGGCGTGTTTGCGCTCCCGAAGAAATACGCATTGAGCGCGTCATGGCTCGCAACAATTTCACTGCCGAACAAGTACGCCAACGCATAAAAGCGCAAAATTTCACTCCTGAGAATCCTCATCCTAACACTTTCACCATTATCAACGATGGCAAAAGTGAACTCCTCCTACAAATTAACACACTTCTCGCTCTATGATTTGCTGATTGTAAAATCGTCAGCATCGGCATTCACCGGAAATTCTCTACGCAATTTCTCTACTTCATCTAGCGAAAATGTTGCTATAACTGCATTTGTTCCTACGATTGTTGCTCCAACATCACGACCATGATGATCAAATAAGAACGAATTATTATCATAGTCGCCAAAGTTATCTGAGCCTGAACGATTTGCCCCGACTACGCATGCCTGATTTTCTATGGCGCGAGCTATTAATAATTGTTTCCAATCATATCCTCGCTGTGTTGGCCAATTTGCCGGCACCAGCAACAAATCATATCTATTCCCTTTATTTCGCAACCACACTGGGAAACGCACATCATAGCATATTGCCATTGCGATATTCCATCCTCGATAGCGCACTACCGGACTCTGCGACTGCCCTCCGGTAAATAATTTCGGCTCCTTACTCAATCTAAACAAGTGATGCTTGTCATAGCATGTGGTTTCTCCTGACGGTTCTATAAAAAAACAACGATTGTAATAGCTTTCGGCATCGCGCCATAGCAAACTTCCACTTATCGCAAAGTTTTGCTTATTTGCCAATTCTCGCAAATAGTCCAGTGTCAGCTCACGCTCTTTACTATCTGCCAACTTCCGCATCACTTGCGCATCCGAAATAAATCCGGTAGAAAACAATTCAGGCAAAACAACAACATCTACATCGCGCCCCAGCTGATTTACCTGCTGCGTGACATTATATAAATTTTCGTCGCGATCCCCGGATATAATATTTATGGGCAATACTGCGACTTTTAACAACCGTTGCATCTATTCTTTAATGTGATAATATTAGTCTGTTGTAAATTTCTCGGGTTTCAATCCTAGCGCCCCCGAAGCTCGATAATATTTCTTTATGGCTTGCATATCTTGGTCTACGTCCCCAACTGAATGAAATGTCGTATCAACTGTCATCGTTTTCGTTGATGCATCTATAATTCCTAATACTATGGGCACATTAGCTTCTCTCGCTATATAAAGAAATCCTCGTCGCCAATCCGACACGCGACTTCGCGTTCCCTCTGGGGTCACTGCCAAATGCATGTGCTCGGCATTACGAAATTTCTCTACTATAACCGGCGTTAGCGACGATCCCCGTTTTCGGGGCACCGGAATCCCGCCTATCGCTTTAAAAATCCATCCCAACGGAGGGAAAAACCATGTCTCTTTCATCAAAAAACCGGCCTTGCGATTCACCGACCAATAGGCCAATTTCCCTAAGATGAAATCCCAATTACTAGTGTGAGGAGCCACACAGATTATGCACTTTGGATAGTCGGGGACAGTTATTTTAACTGTCCATCCGGCTATCGCTAATATTCGTTTTGCTAAATTCACTATTTACTGCTTATTTGCGTCTTTTACTTCTTGGGGCATTGCCTCATTCATACTTCTAACAATTTCCTGAACTGAATTGTTGAAGTCTGCCAGCAATGTTTTGTAAGCTTGACGGAAATAAGCATTGCGTGCTTTGCGATATGCACCTTCATGTTCAAATGAACGACGGGCCTTATCAAAGTCAAAAGTTACATTTTTTATTGACTCTATCTGCAATGATGCAATATCATTTATTATTGCATTCACTTTTTCATCGTCAAAGCCATCGAATACATGGCGGGCGATCAACAACTCTGCAGCGATATCGCCGCATACATACCTGATGTGTTTTTTAATTTGACGTTTGTTTGCCATAATGGTAAAAAATTAATTATTGGGTTAAAAATAACTTACATATTTTGAAATATTTTTCGTCGCAACACCTTATAATTCACCGGCATTTGCTCTCGTTTGTCTATCCTATTCATAAAATTCGTGAGCTGTAATGGCATATCCATAGCCCTTCCGGTTATTGCGGTCATAGCATCTAGAGACTTCGCCGGATGTGCTGTCGCCAACATCATCCCTATTTCTCCGCTCTTCAAGCTATCTTGTAGACCACAATATGACAATGCCGTGTGCGGATCGCACGTATATCCCGTTGTTTCATAACACGTATTTACGGCTCGTATTATCTCGGCATCGCTATACGAATGTGATTCAACTTCACTATACAATCGCTCTAACGAATTATCATAGAGCCACTGCAAACGCTCAAAATTTGTCGGCGTTCCTTTGTCTGCGGCGTATGCCAATGTCGGTATGGACCTATGTTGCGAAACCTGTCCGGTACGCATATAATCGGTTAAAAACGAATTAGCATTTTCACATGCCACGATACGATCTATTGGCAATCCCATTCGTTTACTTATTACTGCGCCTATCAAATTGCCCAAGTTGCCGCACGGCAATGAGATCACCAAGCGTTGTCCACTATGCATATATTGCTGCAACTTCGCCATTCCATAAAAGTAATAGAATGTCTGTGGCAACAAGCGAGCTATGTTCAACGAATTTGCCGATGTCAATGCCGCCTTAAAGTTCAGTTCTTCATCTTCGTACGCTTTTCGCACAAGCATCTGACAATCATCTATTGTCCCTTGCACTTCATATGCATGTATATTTCCACCGATGGTTGTAAACTGCGACTCAAGTTGCCGAGACACGCGCCCTCGCGGAAACAATATATACACCTCTACGCCTTCTATTCCGGCAAAGCCATTCGCTATTGCGCTTCCGGTGTTGCCCGTAGTCGCTACCAGCACATGTATCTTCTTCGCTCCTCGTGGCTTAGGTATATATTTTAGCATTCGTGCCATAAAGCGCGCTCCAAAATCTTTAAACGTCATTGTTGGCCCATGAAAAAGCTCCAGTGAATATATATTATCACTTATCTTCTCTATGGGCACCTCAAAGTTAAAAGATTCTTCTACTATATGTTTTATATTGGCTGAACTTATTTCTGGGCCATATAACAAATTCCCTAAAACATACGCTATCTCTGCGAACGACATCTCCGCAAAGTTCTTAAAAAAAGCATTAGGAATATTCGGCAAATGCTGAGGCATATACAAGCCACCATCATCTGCCCTACTTTGCATCACGGCTTCGGCAAGAGAGGCACGCGGCGACTGCCGCTGTGTACTATTATACTGCATTGTATAATTCAATTCTGTTTCCAATAGCAAATATATATATTTTTTCGCAATCACACAAAAAAATATGCCGCAGCTAAAACTTCGACATTAAAAAATACTTTTTATCCGCCACTCGATCGTATCGAATTATATTCAGGTATATTTCGCAAAAAAGTCACCTTCCCGTCATCTATTCGGCAACAATAGTGATTTAGCCCGTTTGAAACTATTAAATAGCGAGCCCCTAACACCATATTATATCGTGCTATTTGGTCAAATACATTCTGCGTGATTTGAATGTGCGACGCTTTATATTCTATTATAACTAACGGCTGCATAAAATCATCATATACCACTGTGTCGCAGCGTCGTAGCGTGTTATTCAACTTTAACGAAATCTCATTTGCCATGCGATGGCACGAATAGCCAAAGTGATCTAGCAAATGATGCACAAAATGCTGTCGCACCCACTCCTCAGGTGTTAGCACTATCCATTTTTGTCGCAATATATCGTAAATTTCCAAAACTTCTCCCTCTGTTGCACGCAGTTGCACATCATATGTCGGCAAATTAAGTTTTGGCAGTTCGTTTACAGTCATAGCTCTCTTATTTTTGCACCGTAAATTTACAAAATAATTTTTACTTGCGAAACTTGATTATATTGCGTAATTTTGAGGAATAATTAGAACAACTATTTCCATTATGGCTGCACAGGCTGTCTCTTTCGAAAATTTACGCACATCTCTACGCGCTAAAAAATTTGCGCCCGTATACTTACTACACGGCGAAGAAGGGTATTTCATTGACGAACTACTCAAAGACTTTGATCACATATTATCTGACGATGAAAAAGCTTTTAACCAATATGTGCTCTACGGCCCGCAAGTAGAAGTGCCTGAAGTTATCGACATTTGCCGTCGATACCCTATGATGGCTGATAGACAAGTGGTCATCCTTAAAGAATGTCAAAGCGTTCGCGCCGATTGGCTCGATAAATTTGCTAATTACCTTAGCGAGCCATCTCCTACCACCGTCCTGGTAATTTGCTCTCGCGGTGCCACGGCTAAAGGCAAATCTTTCACTGCGGCAATCAAAAAAAGCAATGCTGTCATTTTCGAATCTAAAAAAATTTCTGAATCTCAACTTGCCGCAAATATCTCAAGCTACATCAACGCGCGTGGCTTGAATGTGCAACCTAAAGCTCTTGAAATGCTCAAAGAATACATTGGCAATAACCTCGACCGAATGTATAACGAGCTTAACAAATTAATGACTATTCTCGGAGCCGGCGCTACTGTTACTCCTGAAGCTATCGAGCAACACATTGGCGTCAGCAAAGAATACAATGTCTTCGAATTAGTCGATGCCCTTGCCCTGCGCGACAGCGCAAAAGCTATGCGCATTGTTAATTATTTTCGTGCCAACCCTAAGGCTGCTGCTACCGTCTTAATCTCTGCTTCTATTTTCGGCTTTTTCAGCGACTTACTTATCATCTATTTTGAAAAAGATAAGTCTGAGCATGCTCTTATGCAAGCTCTTCACCTCAAAAGCCCTTTTCAGCTCCGACGCTTCAACGCTGCCAGACAACGCTATAATGCATACCAAGTCATCGAAATTATACGCGCAATTCGCAAATTTGATGCCCAAACTAAAGGCATCGGATCGCGTCGCAATGAGTACGACCTCCTACAAGAACTTATATTCCGCATATTAACTGCCCCGGGCAATCTCTTCCCTAAAGACTGAACTCAAATTCCGTTCTCAACGTTGTAGTTGCTGATTCACCTATTAAACTCATCTGCAACTATGACAAACCTAAATTTTGAAAATGCTTGTCGGCTTAAAGGCCTGACTTTTATCGAATTTTATGCGTCGTGGTGCCCCCACTGCAACGCCATGATTCCTATTATCGAGCGCGTAAAAGACGTTGTGCGCGGTCAAGCGCACGTCTTTCAGTACGACATCGACATATACCCTCGCGATGCCGAACTTGCTAATGCCGTCACTGTCCCTACTTTTATCATCTACAAAGATGGCATCGAGCTTTGGAGACATACCGGTGAGCTACCGCTCCATTCCATCCTAGCTATCATCGACAGAAAACTTGAAGAGTAATTCCCCTCAAAAAAAGCTCTGACAGAACACATAAAAACATTCTGTCAGAGCACAAATCCTTATTTTTAAATATTTACGTTTACTTAATCTGCTGTAGCAGATGCTTCACTGCTCCTTCCAGCTGATCATCTTGACCTCTAAGTATATCTGCAGGATTATTATAGATAACAACATCCGGATTAAGCTGCTGATTTTCTAGCGGCTTACCGTTACGGTCTAGTGAGGTCACTTGGGGGATACCAAATACCAACGACGGATCTATCTGCGTTTCCCACCACACTGCTGTCATTGTGCCGGGCACCGGTGCTCCAATTACGTCGCCAATCTTAAGTGTTTGATATACATAGGGCGTGCCATGAGCATCACTATAGTTGCCTTCGCACACCAACATTGCCGACGGCTTGGTCCATTGTGAGAACGGATCCGATCCTATATATTGTCCTTGTGGAGAGTAGCGCACATATTCTTTACCGCTCAATAAAAGTGCAATATCATTGTGCAACCAGCCGCCGCCGTTCCATCGTGTATCAACAACAACTGCATCACAATTGCGATATTTTCCTAAGAGCTGACTATATACTTCACGGTACGATGCCGAATTCATACCTTCTATATGCACATATCCAACACGACCGTTTGACAAGCTATCAACAATAGCTTGATTGCGCTCTACCCAACGTTGATAAAGCAAATCACTTTGCGTCCTGCTATCAATCGGGCGCACCACTATATCTTCGGTCTTACCTGCCACTCGCTTCACTGTCAAGCGTACCGGTTTGCCCGATTTTCCTTCTAGCAACGGATAATAATCTGCATTAGCAAGTATTTGTTCTCCATCTATGGCCATTATGATATCGCCTACTTGCACATTCGCTTTCTTATCTGACAATGGACCACGATTGATAACTTCGCTAACTTTTAACCCATCTCCGTCGTAGTTCTGATCATAAAATACTCCAAGATTGGCTGTTGCCATTTTCGCTCCTGACGCATAATAGCGACCGCCCGTATGACTGGCATTTAGTTCTCCCAGTATTTCGCTAAGCAACTCTGCAAAGTCATAATTATTATTGATATGAGGCAAGAATCGTGCGTAATTTTCGCCATACATTTCCCAATCTACTCCGTGCAAATTCGCGTCATAAAATTTATCGCGCACTTGCTGCAACATATGATTGTAAATATATTCACGTTCTTGAGACGGATGTCTATCGTACGGAGCTTCAAACTCTATATTTTCTTTTTTGCCATCCGGTACTGCTATTTTGCACATCTCTCTTCCAATGGCAAAGAGATTTTCTCCCTTCTTATCCGGTTCTAGTCCGCCTACGCGTCCTTTCACAAGCACTTTGGTCTCTCCTTTACGCAAATCTCGAACCATAAGATTTGAGCCTCCTTCTGACGAACCGGCACTATAATAAATTTTAGCCCCGTCATTATCTAGCCAATAATCTCCAACGCCCGAAATTGCGGTGAGTCGACGAACTCTGAATTTACGATTATCCAAATCAAACTCCAAAGGCTTCACTTCTTCGTCTTTCTTGTCTGCTTTTCCTTCTTTTTTGCCTTTATCTTTCTTGCCTTTTTTGTCCGACTTTTCGTCTGATTTTTCGTCTTTCTTTGTTTTTTCTTCTTCTTTGGCAAGCGAAGCTTCTTCCTCAGTTCTATTCAATTCGTCCCAAGCGGTTCCATCAAGCACCATCACTTCTACGTCTTGCTGCTCACCCCAGCTACCATGGCTACGCATTCCATAGCGCGATGTCGTGTACGTAACTGCTCTGCCGCCCATTGCCCAGCGAGGGTTTGAATTCGTATAGCCACTTTCAGTCAAATTAACCACTTGTGTGCCATCTGCCTTTACAAGCGCTATATCACTATTATTCCATCCGCCTATGCCAATATAGTCTATCAAGAACCAACGGCTATCCGGGCTCCACTTATAAGTTATATCGCCATCCGAATAGCTATAATTATATTTTCCTTCTAGTGCCGTAGTTACTTTCTTGCTTGCCAAATCTATTACTCGCAATTCTGTCCTGTTGTACAAAAATGCAACTTTTTTACCATCCGGACTATATGCCGGTTGCTGTGACGGTTTGTCTCCTTTATATAATGGCTCTTCAACTATCTCTGATGCATAAGCAAATTGCTTCTCTTCCGAATTTTTGATTTTAGCAATATATAGTTGCCATTTACCATCACGTTCGCTATCATATACCAAGCTCTTTCCATCTGGTGAGAAGCTTACGCATCGCTCTTGCGCTGCTGTGTTTGTTATGCGCTTCGTCGTTTTGTACTTCACATTCGTAACATACACATCGCCACGCAATATAAATGCCACTTCCTT
>CAZJEA010000014.1:20636-25660 GCA_964544895.1 uncultured Bacteroides sp.
GCATCAACCCACACCGGATTTTGATCTTGACCATTAAACGATGTTATTTTCGTATATTTATTGCCATCCATAACCCATATGTCTGCTGTCCCCGACGAATGTTCATGTTTGCGCAATAAATCTTCATATCCTTTTTGATCTTGATAAGCCACTCTGCCATCGTCAAACACTGATATCGAAGGCATTGATATTCCCATATATAAACGAGGACGTCCTCCATTTATATCAACACTATAAACTTGTCCTTGAAATGGCCCTACTATCGCATTCTGGTCGCCTTCCAATGTCGTGCTAAAAAGCAATGTACTATCATCTAAAAATGCTCGCGGCACTTCCTTTCCCGAACTTGTAGTCAGTCGTTTCGCTGTTCCGCCCTTCGATGGCATCACATAAATGTCTAACGACCCTTCACGATCACTTGCAAAGGCTATTTTTGATCCATCGCGGCTCCACACCGGATACGAATCATAACCCGCATTAGTCGTTATTTGACGTGCATCACCGCCAGTTACCGGAACTGTAAAAATATCTCCTTTGTAGGTAAAGGCCAATATATTACCATCTGGAGATAACGCAGCATTTCGCAACCACAACGGCCCTTCGGTAGCCGAAGCTTGCATCGCCGCAGTTACTGCTAATAAAAATAAGACTTTACGCATATTTTATTAATTGGTTTAGTAATGTTTGTATTGATTCGTCAGTATTTTTTTAAATACAGAAGCATTGCAAATTTATAAAAAAAGATATATGCCAATAGTTAATTTCAGTTAAATCTACTCGCCCGCCTTATTTATTCTTTTACATTTTTGCATTATACATTTTATAGTTTTGAAATTATTGAAATATTTTTGGGCGCGATTAAAAATTTTTATACCTTTGTTGTCGGTTATGACTGACGACAAAAATAGACTATCGGCTCGTGAGCGCTTTAGCGCTTTCCTTCAAGCACGAAACAAGCGTCGCACGCCCGAAAGGTTTGAGATTCTTGATCGTGTGATGGATCACAACGACCATTTCTCTATCGAAAGTTTCTACGAAAACCTCGAAAAAGATGGTTTTCACGTTTCCGTCGCTACTGTTTACAACACGTTCCAGTTACTCTGCGAAGCTGGCCTCCTGCGACGTCATCAGTTCGACCATAAACAAGGTGAATATGAACGCGTAAGCACAGGTAACCACACTCACCTCATTTGCAATATGTGCGGCTCTGTGCGCGAAGTTAAAGATGCAGATTTCGCTTCATCTTTCGAATCTCGAAAATATGCTAACTTTCAACCTGCTTATTTCACCCTTTACGTTTACGGCATTTGCAAACGTTGCCGTACCAAGAAAAAACAAACGCTAACTCAAAAACCAAAACAATAAAACAACTAAAATTCACTCCACAATGAAAGTTGATGTACTGTTAGGACTCCAATGGGGCGACGAAGGCAAAGGTAAAGTTGTCGATGTGCTTACTCCTCGATACGATGTCGTTGCTCGATTCCAAGGCGGACCAAACGCCGGGCACACCCTCGAATTTGAAGGCAAAAAATATGTTTTGCGTTCTATTCCTTCCGGCATTTTTCAACATGGGCAAATCAACATTATTGGCAACGGCGTCGTTCTTGACCCCGTCCTTTTCAAAGAAGAAGCTGAGGCTCTAGAAGCTTCTGGCGTCGATTTGAAAAAAGTGCTCAAACTATCTAAAAAAGCACACCTAATCCTGCCTACTCACCGCCTCCTCGATGCCGCTAACGAAAACGCTAAGGGCGCTTCTAAAATCGGCACTACCGGTAAAGGCATTGGCCCTACATACACTGATAAAGTCAGCCGTAATGGCCTGCGTCTTGGCGATACCTTGCATCATTTCGAAGCTAAATACGCTGCCCACCGCGATGCTCACCTCCGCCTCCTCGCTTCTCTTAACGCTACCCCCGCTGATGACCTCCTCAAAGAACTAGAATCTAAATGGCTTAACGCTATCGAATATATCAAACAATACGATATCATTGATAGTGAACACGTCATCAACCACATGCTCAAAGACGGCAAAAGCGTCCTTTGCGAAGGAGCTCAAGGCACTATGCTCGACGTCGATTTCGGTTCTTATCCCTTTGTTACTTCTAGCAACACTGTCTGCGCAGGCGCTTGCACTGGCCTTGGCATCGCTCCCAATCGAATTGGCGAAGTATTTGGCATCTTCAAAGCTTATTGCACTCGCGTTGGTGCTGGTCCTTTCCCCACCGAATTGTTTGACGAAACCGGCAAACGCATCCGAGACCTCGGTCACGAATATGGAGCTGTTACCGGTCGCGAACGCCGTTGCGGTTGGGTTGACCTCGTTGCACTAAGATATGCTATTATGCTAAACGGTGTAACTCAACTCATCATGATGAAGAGCGACGTCCTCGACGACTTCGAAAACATCAAAGCTTGCACCGAATACAAAATCAATGGCGTCGCTACTCGCGATTTCCCATTCGATATCGAAGGTACTTCTAACATCGAACCGCAATACGTCACCCTTCCCGGCTGGAAAACCGACATGACCGCTATGCGCTCCGAAAACGAACTACCTCAAAACTTCAAAGATTATATAGCTTTCCTTGAAAAGGAACTGGAAACTCCTATCACTATCATTTCTATCGGTCCTGATCGCGAACAAACTATACTTCGCGATAAATTCAATAAAGCTTAATCATATTTATCCATTCCGTATTATATTCGGCATAATAGCCGAATATAATACGTTACCAAATCTAAAATCCATTTCAAATTTTCATATTACAAACCATCTTTAAATCGATTAAACCATGGCAAAAGTAAAACCTTTTAAGGGCGTGCGCCCTCCTCGCGATCTCGTCACTCAAGTCGCTTCTCGTCCTTACGACGTCCTCAATTCCGAAGAAGCTCGCGCTGAAGCCGAAGGTAACGAAAAATCGCTCTACCACATCATCAAACCTGAAATTGATTTCGCTCCGGGTCAAGATGAGCACGCTCCCGAAGTCTACTCCAAAGCCGTAGAAAATTTTAAAGCTTTCCAACAAAAAGGTTGGCTTGTGCAAGATCAAAAAGAACACTACTACATCTATGCACAAACTATGGATGGCCGCACTCAATATGGCATCGTCATCGCTGCTAACGTTGACGACTATATGAACGGTAACATCAAAAAACATGAACTCACTCGCCGCGATAAAGAAGAAGACCGCATGAAACACGTGCGCTGTCAAAACGCTAATATCGAGCCCGTATTTTTTGCTTTCCCCGACAATGATGTGCTTGAAAACATCATTCGTAAAGTCACTGCTAACCAACCCGAATACGATTTCACTGCTGAAGACGGATTCGGTCACCACTTCTGGGTGATAGATGACGACCAAACCATCAATGCAATCACTAACGAATTTGCTAAAATCCCCTATCTTTACATCGCCGATGGTCACCACCGAACTGCCGCTGCTGCCCTGGTGGGTAACGAAAAAGCCAAAGCTAACCCTAATCACCGCGGAGACGAAGAGTACAACTACTTCCTCGCTGTCGCATTCCCGGCTTCTCACCTCAAAATCATCGACTACAACCGCGTCGTTCGAGACCTCAATGGCAACACCGTCGACCAATTCATGGCTAAACTCGAAGCTAACTTCGTCATCGAAGACAAAGGCACTGAAATTTACCACCCCAATAAGCTGCACAACTTCGCACTATACATTGGCGGTCACTGGTATTCTCTCACTGCCCGACCCGGCACTTACAACGACAACGATCCTATTGGCGTGTTAGATGTCACTATTTCTTCCGACCTAATCCTTCGTGACATACTCGGCATTACCGACCTCCGTTCTGACAAACGCATAGACTTCGTTGGCGGCATCAGAGGCCTCGGCGAACTTAAACGTCGCGTCGACTCCGGTGAAATGGCTGTCGCTCTTGCCCTATATCCTGTTTCTATGAAACAACTTATGGACATCGCCGACACCGGTAACATCATGCCTCCCAAAACCACATGGTTCGAGCCTAAACTACGCTCTGGCCTCGTGATTCATAAACTTGACTAATCATTTCACATTTCATCGTTTAGCATCTCGAGCATTTTTATACCAAAATACTCGAGATGCTCATTTTTAACCTCTCTTCTTTTTCAACCAATTAAACTCGTTTTCCTTAACCAAATTGTGACAAATATCCAAGAAAAAAACCTCCATCCCACGCAATAAAGACAATTCGGTGACAATTTGATTAAATTTTGCTTGCAAATTAGGATTTTGATTACTGAGATAGTAATTTTGCACCGTAAACACTTCGTTTAATATATCTCTTCTAAAAATTAATCACTTACGATGACTGAAAAACATAGCATTCAATCTGTATTCACACTAGAAATTAACGGATGGAGGTATAACACTTTCACCCGACAATATAACGCAACGGCTCGCCTACGCGCCTGCTCTTGCAATCGGTTCAATGTTTCTACATATAATCATAAAGTAATATCATCCGAGACCTTCTGTGCCGAGTCGGCTTGCGCCGACCTATGACTATTTCACAAGCCGGCACGGCCTTATTTTAGAAACATTGTCCTTCCGCGATTTGTACCCCTTACGCTCTCCATATAATCATTTTACTTCTATTATATGTGCGAGCGAACTTTCAACCTACTTGGGTTTAAGTTCACACTAATAGTTATGTTTTCATATTTCGGTGTATTAGAATTTGAGTATTAATGCACATGGTTTGAAAGAGCAATATGTTTCCAATAGTAAATTTATAGTTCACAGTATGCAGTAATGTATATATCGATTGAATTCTAAAAGAAACAACCTTTAATCAAGAAGTCGTTTAAAGCAGAGATGCTTCAAACGACTTTGCTTTTTCCCATTAACCGACATATCGCCGTGTAGCGGCTAGCGCACCGCCTCACATCCCAGTCCCGTATTGCCGTGTAGCGGCTAGCGCACCGCGTCTCGCTATTCTCCGTGCCGGTTAGGCACGATTTTGTAGGTAACGTAGCGTGTGCGTATAAAAAAATGCGTTTTCCCAGC
>CAZJEA010000015.1:0-25634 GCA_964544895.1 uncultured Bacteroides sp.
AGGCCTATCCAACATCGCTCTCAGAGGAGAGGATACGGAAACGGCACTACTCTAAACCGCGGCAGCCATCCCCGCGCGTCTCACCGACCAAACCGATGGCAAGAGTACATTGACATTTTTACCATAAATTTTCCCCAGCTTCACCGCGTCTCAACCCGCGTTAGCCACAACTGCGTCCAGCCGTTACCAACGCCCACACGCTTTCCCCGGGCGAACTATGCCCAAACGAAACGTGTTTGCTAGGTTACTCTATCCGTTCCAGATGTTTTGTGATTGTCAAATCACCAAATGCGGTCGCTGTATTTGAGATTTTACTCTCAACAAACTGATTATTCTTAAAACGCCATTGCGCGTTAACCTCTGTACCGAGGTTCTTCCCTGCTGCATCAACAATTATTGTTTCTGCATCAGGTCTGGTTATCGTAATATTTAACGTTTTAAGACTTGCTAGCGGTTTTGTGATCAGTTTGTCATTAAGCAATTCTGATAAATCCACCTCTCCATCTTCAATAGGCTTGCCATAGAGTTTATATCCGCCGCATTCGGTGTAATGCTGATCAATAATCGTAGACATATCAAATTGTTGTTTGACATAGTTGATGACATAAGGCTTGCCGGTTTGCTCCCAAGCTTCTTCTGTCATATCTTTGCTTAATGTCTTTTTTACCGATATTAGATAGTATTGAGTATATGTTTCGAGTATATCATCATAATTTAGTATTGAGTCCGGTTGACCCAACTTATTGATATGCATCTTTAATGGCTCGTCAATCCATAAATCTCGCAATACATCTAGAGTTAGCATGAAAGCCTGTAGTATCGACTCGTTTTTGACATCATACTCCGGGTTTCCCATTCTGAGTCGCGATGTTGCAGTATATCCGTTTTCATCTTTACTATTGATAGTTAATTGTACTTCACCTCCCATAGCAAAGTCGACGCTATCTGATCTTACAATACCTGATACTGTCTCTGTTAGATGATACTTATATGTTCTACCTAGTTCAAATTCGGGTATTATAGTTGTTTTATTCCCCGAAAAAGCGCTTATATATACAAGTAACGCGAAGATTAGTGATGATGATCGTTTCATTTAGATATACGTTAGAAGTTAATATTTTCAGCAAAAATACGTATTATTTATATATTTACAAGATTTTTGCTGATTTTATTGCTGCTTTCTTATTTCTTATGGCATCTTCCTCCATTTTTACCTGGCTTTTTTCATATTTTTTTCTTTTCTGCTTATTCTTTTTCTCCTTAGAATGGTTGTCATTAAAGGTTTTTTTTCTAATTTTGCAAAAAAACTAATCAATGACGGTTATGACAACGAGGCTACCTAAATCATAAACATACGTTGTCGCTTGTTTTATAGCTTAAGCAGGTCCCCGCATAACTAACTAATAAATAAGCCAAGAAAATTTAAAACTAACATGGAACTAGCCGAAGTATATGGTATTTTGTTTGATAATCAAACATTATCAATATCGGATCACTCATTAGCCAAGGTTCAAGAGTGTTTTTCATTCTTGCAAAACTTTGCCAATGAAAAAGTAATTTATGGCATTAATACCGGGTTTGGGCCTATGGCTCAATGGCGTGTTAGCGATGACCATTTAAAAGAATTGCAATACAACATCATTAGAAGTCATGCTACCGGTGCCGGTGAACCTCTTTCTGATATTGAGGTGAAAGCGGCTATGGTTGTGCGCATCGGCACTTTCTTACAGGCTCGTTCCGGCATTCATCCTTCAATTATTAAACTCCTTGCTCAGTTTGTAAATCTTGGCATATATCCGTTTATTCCAAAACATGGCAGCGTTGGCGCTAGTGGTGACCTCGTTCAGCTCGCTCATATCGCATTATGCCTTATAGGTGAGGGTAAGGTCCATTATAATGGCGAATGGCGCGATACGGCTGAAGTTATGAAACAACACAACCTCTCGCCAATGCAGATTTACGTGCGCGAAGGTCTCTCGGTCACTAACGGCACTTCGGTTATGACCGGCATCTCTTTGGTCAATCAGTATTACGCCGAAAATCTACTTAAATATGCAACTATTGCCGGCGCTTGGATTAATGAAATTGCTGATTCTTTCGACGACTATATGTCTGTCGAAGAAAACATTTGCAGACGTCAACCCGGCCAGCAAGTAATCGCTGCTTGGTTGCGCACGGCTAGCTTTGGTAGCAAACGTTTACAAAAACGTGAACACGAATTGTTCGACCCGGCCAAAAATAAAGATATGTATTTCGAACACAAAGTGCAAGCTTACTACTCTTTGCGTTGCATACCTCAAATTTATGGCCCAATTTACGATACCCTCAAAAATGCTTCTGACGTCTTGTTCAATGAACTGAACTCAGCTTGCGATAATCCAATCGTTGACTATACTACCAATAACATATATCACGGTGGCAATTTCCATGGCGACTATGTCTCTTTCGAAGGAGATAAAGTGAAAATCGCTATGGTGCGTCTCGCTATGACCGCCGAACGCCAATTAAACTATCTTTTCCACGATAGAATTAATGGCATTCTACCTCCGTTCCTTAATTTAGGCGTTCTCGGCTTAAACTATGGAATGCAGGCTTGCCAATTTACTGCTACTTCGACTACCGCCGAATGTCAGACTTTGGCTATGCCTAATTACGTGCATAGCATCCCAAATAACAACGATAATCAAGACATCGTTAGCATGGGCACAAATAGCGCTTTACTTTGTAAGCAAGTCATCGACAATGCCTATCAAGTTATGTCTGTGCTTTATATCGCTCTTGCTCAAGCTTCAGATTGCCTGCAAATTAGCGATAAGTTGTCGCCTACAACTAAAAAACTTTACGATGACATCCGCTCAATTTGCCCTAAATTTATTGAAGATCAGACATTCTACAAAGAAATTGCTGAAACTGAATCTTATTTACGTAACCACATCATACATCACATAGATTAATGAATTACGCTTTAGTTACCGGTGGCTCTCGCGGACTTGGTGCTGCTATTTGCAAAAAACTCGCTCTCCAAGATCTTGGCATTATTATTAATTTCCGTTCTAACGAAGCCGCTGCTCGTAGTGTCGCTGATGAAATTATAAATAATGGTGGTACTGCTGAGCTTTTGCCTTTCGATGTCAGCGATGAAGCTTCTGTCGATGCTGCTTTCGAAAAATGGGAAGCCGCTCACCCTAACGATAGAATCTCTGTCCTCGTAAACAATGCCGGAATTCGCGATGATAGCTTGCTCATTTTTATGCAAACCGACCAATGGCATAATGTTATTAATACTACTCTTAATGGCTTTTTCTACGTCACGCGTCGTGCCCTTAAAGGCATGTTGACTAAACGTTTTGGCCGTGTTATTAATATTGCTTCGCTTTCCGGCCTTAAAGGTCTGCCCGGTCAAGCTAATTATTCTGCTGCTAAAGCTGCCTTAATTGGCGCTACAAAAGCTTTGGCGCAAGAAGTCGCTCCCCGCAAAGTTACGGTTAATGCTGTAGCTCCCGGTTTTATTAAATCTGATATGACCAAAGATTTAGACGAAGATAATTTGAAAAAACAAGTGCCTCTCGGACGCTTTGGCGAGCCTGATGAGGTCGCTGCTTTAGTCGCTTTCCTCGCTTCTAACGAGTCGTCTTATATCACTGGTGAAACAATTTCAATTAATGGAGGTTTATACTCATGAGTAGAAGAGTTGTAATTACAGGCATGGGCATTTGGTCCTGCCTCGGCAATAATAAAGATGAAGTTAAAAATTCTCTTTACGAAGGAAAATCGGGCATTGGCATTGATCAAGTCCGTCTTGATTGTGGCTATCGTTCCGGCTTAACAGGCATAGTTCAGCGTCCTGTGCTTAAAGGTCTGCTCGATCGTAGACAACGCGTCTGCCTCTCTGAAGAAGCTGAATATGCTTTTATGGCTGCTAAAGAGGCTTTCGAACAAGCACTAATTTCTGACGAGTACCTTCTTAATAATGAAGTCGGCGTAATCTTTGGTAACGACTCGTCTGCTAAAGCTGTCGTTGAAGCTCAACATATCATGGAAGAAAAACGCGACTCCGCTCTCATTGGCTCCGGTTACATCTTTCAGTCGATGAACTCTACTGTAAATATGAATCTCAGCACCATCTTCCATCTTAAAGGCATCAATTTCACCATTAGCGCTGCTTGTGCCAGTGGTTCGCACTCTATTGGCATGGGCTACCTCCTTATCAAGCAAGGCTTGCAAGATGTGGTACTTACGGGCGGAGCGCAAGAAACTAATCAATATTCTATGTCTAGTTTCGATGCCCTCAGCACTTTCTCCGTAAATATGCAAGACCCAACAAAAGCTTCGCGTCCCTTCGATAAGGATCGCGATGGATTAATTCCAAGCGGTGGCGCTGCTGCTTTGATTCTTGAAGATTATGACCATGCTGTCGCTCGCGGAGCTAATATCCTTGCCGAAGTCGTTGGTTATGGATTCTCTTCTAATGGTGGCGGCATCTCTCAACCCAGCGACGAAGGCTCTGTTATTGCTATGTCTCGTGCCCTTGCTGATGCCGGTGTCTCTGCTGACGACGTAGATTACATTAATGCTCACGCTACTTCTACTCAACAAGGCGATATGTACGAAGCTAAAGCTCTCGACAAACTCTTCTCCGGAAAGAAAGCTCTTATTAGCTCTACTAAATCTATGACCGGACACGAATGTTGGATGGCTGGCGCTAGTGAAATAGTTTATAGCATACTGATGATGCAAAACAATTTCGTCGCTCCCAACATCAATCTCGATGAGCCCTGCGAAGCTGCGGCTAACCTTAATATCGCGAGAAAGACTATTGATATGCCTCTTTCTATTATTCTGTCAAATTCGTTCGGATTTGGCGGTACGAATAGCGCTTTGGTTATTAAGAAACTTGATTAATAAACAACATATTTTTCTTAAACTTAAAAACTGAGAAACATGAAAAGGTCTATTATCTCTTTCGTTTTAATGGTGGTTGGTTATGTTTGCGCTTTTGCCGGCCACGATTTTGAACTCGTTAATGGTTCTGTCGCTCCGCTTAAAGATGGCGGTATCGCTACTGTTACTATCAACATGGATAAAACTACGTTCGATAGTAAGAAACCTCTGCGTGAAGATGAACGTTTCGCTAACGTTGATAGTCACATCCCTGAATTCCAGTCTGAATTCGTTCGCGAATTTAATGAACACGCTAAAAAGTTCAAAATGACTAAAGAGGCTGCTTCTGAGGCCTATAAGTTCATTATCGACGTTGATAATTTAGACGTTTATATTTCTGTTTTCTCTTTTAAAGGTGGTGTCGCTACTAAAATATGGGGCACTTTGACCATTAAGAATGCTGCAGATGAATCTGTCGCTGTCTTCAAACTCGACGAATTTGAAAGTAGCGGATTTACATACGACGTAAGTTTGGAAGAAACCTTTGAAGTCCTTGCTAAACACTTGGCAAAACGTATTAACAAAGGTAAGTAAAGCTTATATCTCATACTTTTGGCGTTATTTTTATTATGAATTTATTCCCGGATCTAAAAAATAGATACACTAAAGAATCGCTTAACGCTAGAGAAGCTCAGCGTTTGGCTGAGTTTATAGCTTTCGGCCCCGTTATTTTTCAGACTGCTCGCATTATGCTCAATTGGGGCATAATGGAGCTGCTGAGAAATAGCGACAACGGCTTGACTATAGACGAAGTCGCTCAAAAGGCTAACATTTCTAAGTACGCCGCAAAATGTTTGTTGGAAGCTTCTTTGTGCATTGGCATTGTGCTCGTCAACGATGAAACCGAAAAATTTACTATCTCTAAAACCGGCTGGTTCTTAATCAATGACCCCGCAACGAGAGTAAATATTAATTTTAATCACGATGTAAACTATCGTGGTTGGTTTAATCTTGAAGAGTCTTTGAAACAAGGTAAACCTATTGGCCTTAAAACTTTGGGCGATTGGCCTACTGTCTATGAAGGCCTTTCTGCTTTGCCTAAAAATGTGCAAAAAAGCTGGTTCGATTTCGACCACTTCTATTCCGACAATTCTTTCGATCAAGCTCTGGAAATTGTTTTCGCTAATAAACCATTAACTTTATTGGATGTTGGTGGCAACACCGGACGCTGGGCTTTGCGTTGCGTTAAACACGATAGTAATGTGAAAGTTACTATTCTCGATTTGCCTCAGCAAATTCAAATGATGCAAGAAAACATTAAAGATGAATGTGGTGCTGACCGTATTGATGGCCTGGGCATCAATCTTCTTGACGAAAACTCGCAAATGCCTGCTAATAGAACTTTCGAGGCTATCTGGATGAGTCAGTTCTTGGATTGTTTTAGCGAAGAGCAAATCGTTAGTATTCTAAAAAGAGCTACAAAAGTAATGAATGAAAACTCTCGTCTATTCATTATGGAGACGCTTTGGGATAGACAAAGATTCGAACCCGCAGCTTTATGCCTCACGCTGACTAGCCTTTATTTTACTGCTATTGCTAATGGCAACAGCAAAATGTATCACTCCGAGGATATGTTGAAACTTATTGATCTTGCCGGATTGCAAATGGAAAATATCCATGACTATTTGGGCCAAGGTCACAGCATTATAGTTTGTAAATTGAAATAATTAATTTTTATAATTTTATATGGAACGTAAAGAAATTGAAGACAAAGTGCGCGATTTCCTCATTGAGGATTTAGAAGTTGATGAGGAAAAAATCTATACTGACGCTCGCCTTAAAGACGACGTCGGTATCGATAGCCTTGACTTTGTTGATATTGTTGTTATTGTTGAAAAAATCTTCGGCTTCAAAATTAAACCCGAAGAAATGGCTGGAGTTGTTACTCTTAAAGATTTCTACGATTATATTGAAAAGAAGGTTAACTCCAAATAACTATTAAACTGTGAGTGATCTCAAGCATGATAAGTGGACCGGTACAACCTATGGAAATGGGTGGATGCATAAGTGGTTAATTAGAGCACTTAAGGTTATTGATGTGCGGTTGCTTTATGCTTTTGCTTCGTTGTTTGTTGTTCCCACAACATTATGCATCAATAAAAAAGCGCGAAATGTGATGTTCCGCTTTTATCGTGATAGGATAGGGCAGTCTAAAATTAATGCAGCTTGGTCAACTTACAAAAATCATTGCGCTTTTTCGCAAGTGGTTATTGACCGCTTTGCTATGTATGCCGGCAAAAAATTTGAAATTGACCTAGATGGTTATGACCAATTTTTAGCTTTGGCTGATGCTCCGTCCGGTTTTATTCAACTAAGCTCTCACATCGGTAATTATGAGATCGCCGGCTATTCACTGGTCGCTGAGACTAAGCGTTTCAATGCTTTAGTTTTTGCCGGCGAAAAGCCTAGCGTGATGGCTAATAGAAGTAAGCTTTTTGATGGTAATAATATTCGTATGATTCCTATGATGTCTGATATGTCTCATCTTTTTGTTATAAATCAGGCTCTTAGTGATGGCGAAATTTTGAGTATGCCGGCTGACCGCGTGTTTGGCTCTCAAAAAACTTTCAATTTACCATTCTTTAATGCCAATGCTAATTTCCCTCAGGGCCCATTTGTTATGGCAGCTGTCAAAAATGTACCGTTGCTGTTTGTGTCAGTGATGAAAACCGCTGCTAAAAAATATCACATAACTATCCGTAAAATTGATTGTAATATTGATGACCCTACCAAGGTAAAGGCTGAGCGCCTGGCCCAACAATATGTGAGTCTGTTAGAAAAGACAGTGCGCAAATACCCCTTGCAATGGTATAATTATTTCGACTTTTGGACTGAATAATAATGGATTTTGAAAAGATAGACATACACGAATTGCTGCCGCAGCAAGAACCGTTTGTTATGGTTGGTAAACTTATCCACTATGACAATAACAACACTATTACTCAAACAAAAATTTTACACGATAATATTTTTGTTGACAATGGTGTCTTTACTTCATCAGGTATTATTGAAAATATTGCTCAAACGTGTGCTACTCGCATAGGCTATATAAATAAATATATTTTGAAGAAGGACATTCAATTGGGTTTCATCGGCGCAATTCGAAATCTTAAAATACATCGCTGTCCAAAAGTATCTGAGATTATTCAAACTTCAATTATCACTATTGAAGAAGTGTTTGGCATGACTTTAGTGTCGGCTACCGTAAAAGTCGGTGAGGAGCTGCTTGCTGAATCTGAAATGAAAATTGCTGTTAGCGAAATCACATCTCAAAGCGTCTTGAAAAATGAAAAATAAATTATCTGAAAAAAAACAGTTTGAGATAAGATTTAGCGAAGTCGACTCTATGAACATTGTTTGGCACGGTTCGTATCCTCTTTATTTCGAAGATGCGCGTGAAGCTTTTGGCAAAAAATACGGATTGGGTTATATGACCATATTCTCTAATGGATATTTTGCTCCGTTAGTGGAATTGTCGTTTAAGTACAAAAAACCGTTATTGTACGAAATGAAGCCGGCAATCATAATTACTTATGTGCCTACGGAGTCTGCTAAAATTGTTTTTGATTATGAAATAATTGATGAGACTGACGGATCAATTTTAGCTACCGGCCGTTCAGTTCAAGTTTTTATGGATAAAGACTATCAACTGGTTTGGGATAATCCTGAATTCTATAAACAGTGGAAAGAAAAATGGGAGGTATTATGATTACAAAAATAGCTGATAACATAATATCACCATTAGGACTCACGTCAACTGAAAACTTCGACGCTGTCATTAGCGGTAAAACAAAGCTGGCTATACATCACGATGTCTTCGGATTGCCTGAACCGTTTTGTGCTTCTCTATTCGATAGAAGTGTAATTCATGCTATGGCTGCATCTGAAATCCATAACTACGACAACTTTTCTTTGTTTGAGCAATTGTGTATATTGTCGATTTCTCGTGCTCTAAAAGAATGTAATATCTGCACACAACACGACTCGGTGATTTTCGTTTTCTCAACAACAAAAGGAAACGTCGATTTTCTCTCCGAAAATTTGATGGATGAGCGTTGTTATATTGCCGGCTCTGCGGAACGTGTAGCTAAATATTTTGGAAATGAGAATACGCCGATAGTCGCATCAAATGCTTGCATATCTGGTGTCTGTGCTCAGATAGCAGCTGTAAGAGCCTTGTTAAGCGGCAAGTACAAATATGCTGTTGTCGTTGGATGCGATGTGTTGTCAAAATTTATCGTCTCAGGCTTTCAATCGTTTAAGGCTTTGAGCGCAGAGCCGTGTAAACCTTACGATAATGACCGCATAGGACTAAATCTTGGTGAAGCTGTTGGCACTTTAATATTGTCTACTGAGGCTGTTGGCGCTTGGCTTTATAAGAGTAGCTCTAATCACAATGATGCAAATCATATCTCCGGCCCTTCTCGTACCGGTGAGGGATCTTTCAGAGTTTTGAACGATGTCTTGAAATCTGTTGAAAAATCTGATTTGAGCTTCGTTAATGCTCACGGCACAGCAACGGCTTACAACGATGAGATGGAGTCAATAGCTTTGCATAGAGCCGACTTGGATGATGTGCCTGTTAATGGTTTGAAAGGCTACTATGGCCATACGTTGGGAGCTGCCGGCATAATCGAAACGATACTTTCAATGAAAGCTATTGATAATGCAGTGATACTTCCGACCAAAGGATTTGAAAACGTCGGTACAAGTTTTACTCTTAACATATCTAACCAATTGCGAAAGTCAGATAAGTCTACGTTTATTAAAATATTATCCGGTTTTGGAGGCTCAAATGCCGGCATCGCTTGGCAGAAGGGAGGTGCGATATGAAAACTCTGTCTGAAGTGATTATCAATCCTATTGAGACTACGCTTAATGGTCTCCGTATCTCAACCGAATCTATCACCGGATTGTATAAGAAATTTGTTGGAGATTATCCTAAATTCTACAAAATGGACCCATTATGTAAACTGGGTTTCCTTGGCTCTGATTTATTGCTGAAAGATAAAACTGCCGACGAAAGAGAAAATGCTGCAATTGTTTTTTTCAACAAAAGCGGCTCGTTAGTGGCTGATAGAAATTATGAGAAAACTATCGAAAACGATAACTATTTCCCCAGTCCAGCTTTGTTTGTATACACTTTAGCTAATATTGTTACCGGCGAAATAGCTATTAGAAACAAAATATATGGTGAGTCGTCTTTTTATATTATGAATGATCTCAACCAACAAAAAATTGATGAAATATTAGAGTCTGTATATACAACTTCAAATCCACCGTTTATAGTTACCGGATGGATTGAATATACTGACGACCTAAATTACTTCGCAAATATAAAATTAGTAACTAAATAATTTTGACAATGGATAACTTGATTTTACAACTAAAAAACCAGATAATTGAGGCTTTAAATCTTGAAGATATGACTGCTGACGACATCAATGCTGAAGCTCCGCTTTTTGGCGATGGCTTAGGCTTGGACTCTATTGATGCGTTAGAGCTTATTGTCCTTCTTGAACGCGAATATGGCATTAAATTGTCTAATCCGACAGAAGGTAAAGCTATTTTCAAATCTGTAGCTTCTATTGCTGAATACGTAAGTAAAAATCGCAAAAAATAAATATGATAAAGAAAGTATTTGTGACAGGCGCCGGAATAATTTCGGCTATCGGCGTTGGCTCTGATGAAACTTTACACTCGTTAATCAATGGTATAAGCGGCATCAGAAATGTATCGCATTTGCAAACCGAACACAATGAATTTCCGGTTGGCGAAGTGCCATTATCAAATGCTGAAATGTCGCAGATGCTTGGCGTAGACTATCCGTATAGTGAATTGCGCACAGTCTTATTAGGTGTCTTTGCCGCTCGTGAGGCGCTATCTTCTGCTAATCTTAAACCGACAGATTTGACTCATGCTGCATTTATAAGCGGCACCACTGTTGGAGGTATGGATAAAACGGAGCAACATATTTCCGAGGCTTTAGAGAGTAACGCTCAAAACGAAGGTTGCAAAGAACTAAAATATAACGACTGTGGATATTCTACTGAGTTGATCGCTGACAAAGTAGGTAAATTCGGCTTTGTTACGACAACTTCTACTGCGTGTTCTTCCGCGGCAAATGCAATAATTTTGGGCGCAAATATGATAAAGTCAGGTGTTATTGATATTGCTGTTGTAGGTGGTGCTGAAGCGTTGACAAAGTTCCATTTAAACGGATTTAATACGCTTATGATTTTAGATCAAAATCGTTGTAGACCTTTTGATGCTGAACGTTCAGGTATCAATTTGGGCGAAGGTGCTGCTTATATAGTTCTTGAAAGCGAAAACTCTGTAAAAAACAGAAATGTTAAACCTTTGGGCGAGTTGTTAGGGTATGCAAATGCTTGCGATGCTTTTCATCAAACGGCATCATCGGACAATGGTGAAGGCGCATTTAGAGCTATGTCTCAAGCCTTAAAAATGGCGAACCTTAAGCCGTCTGATATTGATTATATCAATGCTCACGGCACTGGTACTCCTAATAATGATATTACTGAGTTGGCTGCTATGGAAAGAATTTGGGGTAAGTCTATCCCTAAATTCTCTTCTACAAAACCATTTACCGGACATACTACAAGCGCTTCCGGTTCAATTGAAGCTGTGATTTGCTTATTGGCATTAAATCATAGTTTTATGCCACAAAATTTAGGCTGGAAAAATGCAATAAATGAATATGCAAAGCCGATAACAAACTTGATTGTGAATACTCCAATTAAAAATGTCATTGATAATTCTTTTGGATTCGGTGGTAATGATTCGTCTCTAATCTTTTCAAAATCAGAGTAGGTGTTATGACTAATAAGTGTTATATTAATTCATTTGCGCAAATTTCGTGTCAATCTTCTTTGAGTGATGATTGGTTTGATGCGCCTATACTTTACTCTGAAAAATATGTACGAGCACAAGAGCCTGACACTAAGGGACTGTTGAACCCGGGTGAGGCTAGGCGAATGAGTAAAATCCTGAAACGTGCGGCCGCTACGGCATTGAGCGCTTTACGTGAATCGGATGTAGATATACCCGATGCTATAATCACAGGCACCGGTATGGGCTGCATGGAAAATTCAGAAAAGTTTTTGACAGATTTATGTAAGTATGGCGAAAACTGTTTGAAACCGACTCTATTTATGCAGTCAACTCACAATACAATAAGTTCGCTTATTGCTATTTTATTAAAATGCCACGGATATAACAACACATATTCGCATAAAGGCATATCTTTTGAAAGTGCGTTGTTTGATGCTTGGTTACAGATAAAAGGTGGCACTATTGGCAGTGCTCTTGTTGGGGCTCATGATGAGGTTACTCCATTTATGTCTAATGTATTGCGACAAACACATAGCGAATATAATATGATTTCTGAATCATCATTATATACTGTTTTAACAAATAAGGAGACAGAAAACAATAAGTGTGAAGTCGCTGACGTTAAACTTTTTTATAAGCCATCAATCAAAGATATAGTAGAATGTTTGTCGCCGGAGCAAGATGATGTTTTGATGTTGGGTGTTAATGCAAATAATGAAAACGATGCTCCTTACAATGAGCTATTGCAAGCATTGTCATACACACCGAGCACACTACATTTTAAAAATGTATTTGGTGATAACTTTTCTGCATCTGCAATGTCTTTTTACGTTGGATTATTAATACTTATGAAACAACGAGTACCTAAAGCATTTTATTTAAATTTTGATGCCGATAAGATAAATAAAATAAAAAATATTACGTTAATAAATCAGTCGGAAGCGACAACCTGGTCATTAATACGACTAAAAACGATATAAAACATGTGGCAATTGTTGAGTTTGGCTATTGTGCAGAGTATTATGCTCTCGTTTGGACAGTTAACGTTAAAGTTAGCGTTAATAAAGATGCCTGCGTTTTCGTGGTCAGCACAATTTTTTGCGAGCCTGCTAACAAATTGGTGGTTTCTCGTATGTGGCATACTATTTGGTGGCGCCTCAATATTGTGGATGTATATTTTAAAACATTTCCCGCTAAGTATGGCTAGCCCAATGGTAAGTTTGAGCTATGTTTTTGCTTTGGTTTTTTCTGTCGTATTTTTGCATGAAGCCGTAGCATGGAATCGATGGCTCGGCGTGGCTTTGATAATGATAGGCTGTATCTTTGTAGCAAAATAAAATGATTATGAAAAAGATAAGAAACATATTGTTTTTATTGTTAATGACAATGTCTATAATGCCATTAACCGCTGAGACGCTAACTCCACAGCAAAAGCAAGAGGTTATTGCTAAAATAAATAAAGCTGCTTCAAGCCTAAAGACTATGAACTGTTCGTTTGTTCAGACAAAGCACTTGTCTATACTAAATGACAAAATGGTCTCTAAAGGAAATATGTATTATAAGCAAGCCGACAAATTGCGTTGGGAATATACTGACCCATATCAATATCTGTTCATCTTTAATGGCACCAAAGTATATGTTGGCAATAAGTCGCGCAAGGATGTGATTGATACCAACTCTAACAAAGTGTTTAAAGAAGTGGCGCGCATTATGATGAATACTGTTACCGGAAAAGCATTGTCTAGCTCTGCCGATTTTACAGTTGACGCTGCTGCAGAGGCAAAATATTATGTAATAACTCTTATCCCCAAAAAGAAAGATTTAAAACAAATGTTTTCGAAGATAGTGCTTAACTTTACAAAGTCAAACACAATGATCTCAGAAGTTAACATCTATGAAAAAAATGGTGATAAAACTAATATTCAGCTTAAAGATATAAACAATAACGGCAATTTGAATGAAAGCTATTTTGCTATTCCTAAGTAGTTTGCTCACTTTTGTATCTGTATGTGCAAAAACAGAGTATAACGACATTGATTATGCTTCAGATCAATGTCGCAGATACTCATTTCAAGTTGAAACTAAAAAGGCTGCAATAACAGGAATATTTATCACTAAAGAAAATGCTGAAATAATAACCGGAAGCATGGTAAACGAGTTTGGCATTTCTGCAATAGATTTTGTCTATACAAAGAAAACTGATAAGATAAAACTTTTGCATGTGGTAAGTTTCTTGAATAAATGGTATATTAAGATGGTGCTCAAAAAAGATCTAATCTTCTGTATTCATACACTTTATGATATGCCAGTGCCTCAGAAAAATAAGTACATAGTCTCCAAACAAGGAGAGTGTGTATCAATAGATAATAGCAAACGACATCTTAAATATGTTTTTTGTCCGTTAATAGTAAGTGAAGACAATGATACTGAAGAATCAACTATATAAAATAAGCGAATCAGATAGTGAGCAAAAAACTTTTCTCCTATCGTTAATTGCTGATAATCTGATATATCGAGCTCATTTCCCGGAACAGCCGATAACTCCCGGTGTTTGTATTATACAAATAGCGGTAGAACTATTTTCGGACTTGATCGCTCAAGAAGTAGAACTTGTTGGCGTTAATAATGCGAAGTTTGTTGCTGTCATAAATCCGATAGAGACGCCGTCTGTACATTGCCGTTTTAAGAAGGTGGTTTATGATGATGAAACTTCAATTTATAAAGTTACAGCAGAAATATATAACAACGAAATTATTTACACCAAACTATCATTATCATTAAAAAAGAAATGATTGAAGCAGAAAAACAGAATTTGATATCGACAATGCGCAACCATAAAATATGTGTGTTAGTGCCGACGTACAACAATGCCGGTACATTGCGCAATGTGATATCTGAGATTCTTAATTTCTCTGCTGATGTGATAGTCGTAAATGATGGAAGTACTGATGATACCCAAAAAATCTTATCGAGTTTTGGTAATGATATAATCCTCGTAAAATATGACCAAAATCGTGGCAAAGGTTATGCCTTGAAATGTGGATTTAAAAAAGCTCTTGAATTGGGTTTCGAATATGCTATAACGCTTGATTCCGATGGCCAACACTATGCCAGCGATTTGTGTAAATTTGTCGCTGCAGTGGTAGAGCATCCTGGCGCTTTGATTGTTGGACAGCGTGATTTAACGACGGTAGACATTAATGGGAAAAGTTCGTTCGCTAATAAATTTTCTAATTTTTGGTATAGAGTACAAACAGGCAGAAATTTAAAAGATACACAAACCGGATACAGAGCATATCCCTTGAAAAGATTATACGGATTAAACCTGCTAACAAGTCGATATGAAGCTGAACTTGAGCTATTGGTTTTCGCTGCTTGGAATGGAGTGGATGTTATCTCTATACCAATTAACGTATACTATCCGCCACAATCTGAACGGGTGTCGCATTTTAAGCCAGCTCTAGATTTTACGCGTATTAGTATTTTGAATACGATATTGTGTTTCGGTGCGATATTGTATGGATTGCCTGTACGTTTTTTCTCATGCATAAAACAAAAGAAATTATTCAACAAAGAGATCACTCTTTTTACTCGTAAAAAAGGAGAAAAACGCGATGCGGCACTCACTTTTGATAGAATAATCCGCTCAGTGTATGGAGGCATACATTTCTTATTTTGGGCGTTGGTGATATTTAAGCCATTTTCGTATTTCTATTTTCATGTAGGGCAAGACTCTGATGCAAAGAAAATGAGATTCCATAAGGCATTGCAGTGGATGTCTTCATTCTTTGCTAAAAGATTTCCGGGTACTAAGTTCGTCTGTGAAAACACATCAGGTGAAACATTTGAGCAACCATCGTTGATAATTTGTAATCATCAGTCTCAGCTAGATTTGCCTATCGTTATGTCGTTGACTCCAAAATTGATAATTTTGACAAACGATTGGGTTTGGAATAATAAGTATTTTGGCAATATTGTACATTATGCTGATTTCTTGCCGGTGTCAGCCGGAATGTCGGAAATTTTGCCAAAACTTAAATGCTTAACACAAAAAGGTTATTCAATAATGATTTTCCCAGAAGGAACTCGTTCAGCGGATTGCACTATTCAACGTTTCCATCAAGGAGCTTTTTTGTTAGCGCAAGAATTAAAGTTGGATGTTGTGCCAATGGTTTTACATGGAGCAGGAAATTATATGGCAAAGCATGATCTTCTTTTTAGAAGTGGGAATATAACATTGCGTATATTGCCAAGAGTTTCGTATGATAAATATAAAGATTTGCTTTTAAGAAAGCAGGCTTCGATGTTTCGCAAGTTGATAAACGATGAGTTTGAACAAATGAAGGTGTCATTTGAAACGCCTGAATATTTTAAGAGTTTAGTGCTATATAGGTATGCGTATAGAGGATGGAACGTAGTGTCTAGATGTAAAAACATTTTAAGACAGATGCCTAATTATATGCATTCACTAAAGAGTCAAGAAGAACAAGGTGCTAAAGTTTATTTTATAAATAGTGGCATTGGTGTTGTACCGTTGTTGTATGCTTTGACAAATAAACATGTTGAGGTATACGGTTTAGAAGAAAATATTTACGATTATACAGTGGCGATACAGACGCCTTCGTTACCGACAAATTTGCATTTTGTACATCCTATTTATATTGCCGATTATGAGCAAATAGAGTCGGAATCGAGAGTGTTTGTTATAGGTGATAGTAATTATATGACAAAGTTCGAAAAATATAATCCAACATTAATACGAATACGGAAATGAGAAAGAAATGCATAATATTAGGCGGTGGAATAGGCGGCTTGTTTACCGGTGCTTTTCTTTCGAAGAATGGCATAGATGTAACTGTTTTAGAAAAGAACTCAATAATCGGAGGCGGTTTGCAATGTTTTCATCGCGAAGGTAAAATATATGAAACGGGGATGCATGTAGTTGGCGGTTTTGAAGTGGGAGGTACTCTATATAAAATATGCCGATATTTGGGTATATTAGATAAGTTGAAGATACAACATGTGCCTCACAATTGTATGGATGAAATATATTATCATCGTACGAATGAGGTATATAAAATATCATCAGGTAAAGAAGGCTTTGTTGCAAGTTTGTCTTCATATTTCCCGAATGAGAAAGAAGGAATAAAGGCATACGTGGATGCTCTGTTTGCAATAACAGAAGAAGTGCCGATGTTTTATTTAAAAGGCGATTCTAAAGTTATAGATCCACATTCGGAGTTGTTCTTTATGCCGGCAGATAAGCTTATAGCAAAGTATATAAGTGATGCAAAATTGCAAGAAATTCTTGCCTATTTAAGCCCATTGTATGGAGGCTCAAAGGGACACACCCCGGCATATGTTCATGCACTATTGAATGTACTTTACATAAACGGAGCATCGCGATTTATTGGTGGCAGTCAGCAATTAGCAGATGCGTTGAGAGATATTATATTAGATAATGGCGGACAAGTTGTTGCACGGTCTGAAGTTACTAAGATTGAAGTGTCAGATATGACAGTGCAATATGTAGAGACTGATAATGGCAAACACTATAAAGGTGATTGGTATGTATCAGCTTTCCATCCGACTGAGATGCTGAAGTTAGTTTCAAAAGGCACATTCAGAAAGGTGTTTATAAATAGGCTAAACTCTATTCCAAATTCGTATTCGGCGTTTTCAATATATATAGACTTAAAACCGAATAGTTTCAAATATATCGATCATACGTGTTATTATATCGAAGAGTATGGAAAGATGTGGGAGCAAAATCGATATGACGATAATTGGTGGCCTTATGGATTTATGTATATGACTCCGCCCGACGACAATCAAGGAGAATTTGCCGGAAGGATGCTTATACATAGTATTATGGACTATTCGCAAGTCAGCCGTTGGTCAGATACTACAGTTGGTAACCGAGGAGACGTATATGTCAAATGGAAAAATGAGCAGGTGGAAAAAATTCTTGCCAAATTAGAGAACATCTTTCCTAATTTCAAGGAATCGGTAGCGCATATATATTCAGCATCTCCGTTAACAATCAGAGATTACTATCGTACTAAAAACGGCTCGATATTTGGCTATCAGAAAGACAGCTCAAATTTGATATTGTCTCATCTGACGGTGTATACTAAAGTTAAGAACTTATTTTTAACCGGACAGAATGTGAATTTACATGGCATCTGTGGTGTGCCGTTAACGGCAATCAATACCACTGAGGCTATCTTAGGTGAACATGCTATAATAAATGCAATCAACAATGAAAGCCAAGAGATATAAAATATTATTACTTATAGTGCTATGTTTGATGGTTGGAGGAGTTCTGCGGGCTCAAAAAGAGACTTTCAACATCTGGG
The DNA here is from genome assembly GCA_964544895.1 of uncultured Bacteroides sp. Classification (GTDB taxonomy): domain Bacteria; phylum Bacteroidota; class Bacteroidia; order Bacteroidales; family Muribaculaceae; genus CAG-873. The sequence goes on from CAZJEA010000015.1 coordinate 18,153, forward strand.
ATGGCACTGATTGCAAGTCGACAGTGAAGTTGACGCCCTATCTATCCGGCAATCCGTCAAGTCCGGCAGTAATAGTCTGTCCCGGCGGAAGCTACTTTTGGCTTGATAGAAAGACTGAAGGTGTCGGTGTAGCCGAATGGCTTCAAGCAAATGGAATTTCTGCTTTTGTTCTTGAATATAGAGTTGGTGGAGTTCCAGCGTTTATTACGCATTATCGCTTAATATCGCGGGGAAATCGGTACCCTGATATGCTTCAAGATGTGCAACGTAGCATACAGCTTGTGCGTGAAAATTCTGATAAATATGGCATAGACCCTAATAAAGTTGGTGTTATGGGCTTTTCAGCCGGAGGCCATTTGGCAGCTATGTCAGGGCTATATTTTGATTCAAATGTTTTGTCGTTAGTAGAAGATACGCCAACGGTATCAGTAAAGCCGGATTTTATTGCTCCAATATATCCGGTAGTGAGTTTGGTGGCTGATTGCACACATAAACGTTCGCGCAGAGGTCTATTGGGAGAAGGCCATTCAATAAGTGCAGAGATGAAAGATTCGCTATCGCTAGAACTTCATGTGCGACGAGACATGCCTCCAACATTTTTGATGAATTGTAAAGATGATCCCATAGTGAAATACCATAACTCGGAATTGCTTGATTCGGCGATGACAGCGCAAGGTGTGACACACAAATATATGCAATATAAAACCGGCGGTCATGGTTTTGGCGCTACGGCAGAAAAAACGACGACTGAGGCTATAGCATGGAAAAATGAATTTATAAATTGGTTAAAAGAGATAATAAAATGAAATACTCAAAAGACGATATAGAATTTTGCACGGTTGCTGAAATAGAAGCATTTCAGAATGAAAAACTTGTAACAGCATTAAGCTATTTGAAAGGACATTCGCCGTTTTATCAGCGTATGTTTGAAGAAAATAGCATTGACATCTCTACAATAAAGAGTTTGAAAGATCTTGAAAAATTGCCGTTTACAGAAAAAAAAGATTTGCAACTCCATAATGAAGACTTCTTGTGTGTACCCAAAGATAAGATTATAGATTACATAACTACGTCAGGCACGTTGGGCGATCCTGTCACTTTTGGTTGCACTGATAAAGATCTTGACCGTTTAGCATATAATGAGATGAAGTCATTTAGCTGTGCCGGATTAAAGCCCGGTAATATAGTGCAGCTTATGACTACCATAGATAAGCGTTTTATGGCCGGCTTGGCATATTTTTTAGGAATAAGGAAGTTGGGCGCCAGTATTATTCGTGTTGGTAACGGTATACCAGAATTGCAGTGGGATACAATAAACAGAATAAAACCGGATACAATAATGTGCGTGCCTTCGTTTATATTGCGGTTGATAGAATATGCGGAGCAGCATAATATTGATTATCGTAAATCGAGCATAAAGCGCATAATAGGCATTGGAGAAGGCTTGCGAGAACAAGATTTTAGTCTCAATCTATTGGGTAGAAGGATTAAAGAGAAATGGGATGTAGACTTGTTCGCAACATATTCGTCAACCGAAATGGGTGCAACTTTTTCAGAGTGTCAATATGGATGTGGCGGGCATGTTCATCCAGAACTAATCATTGTTGAGATAATTGGCGAAGATAATAAACCGGTTAAAGATGGCGAAGTCGGCGAGGTTGTAGTAACAACGTTAGGCGTTGAAGGGATGCCTCTATTGCGATTTAGAACCGGAGATATGAGCAGTAAGATAACAGAAAAGTGTGCTTGCGGCAGAAATTCGTATAGGCTAACTCCACTTGTTGGACGTAAGAATAATATGATAAAGCTGAAAGGCACCACAATATATCCGCCTGCAATAAACGATGTGCTTGATAATACACCTTATGTGGCAAATTATGTTACAGTAGTGCAAAATAGTTTTGCCGGGACAGATGAGGTTATTGTGAAAGTAGGATTGTCGAGCCCACAACATTTTGATGTAATCAAAGATTTGAAAGATCGTTTCCGTTCACGTATACGCGTAGCGCCGATAGTAGAAATATTATCACCGGAAGATATAAACAAGATAAATTTTCCGGCGAAAAGTCGTAAGCCTATAAAGTTTATAGATAATCGAAAAAACTAAACGTAGTACAATGTGACTACAAATAATGTGGTTGCAGTTATTGTAAAGATAGATGAATCGTATTACTCTTGCCTTATATGACTATTTTAGAAAACATCCATATTTGTCGTGGATGTTAGGCGTGGCATTGACAATTGCTTTTGTGTTGTCAATACTAACATTGCATTATAGTGAAGATATATCAGACTTTTTGCCACTTGATGAAGAAAATCAGACGGCATTATCGGTGTATCAAGATATATCGGGTGCCAATAAAATATATGCTATAATTTCGACAAAGGACACTGTTGACGTATCACCACAAGAGTTAGTTGATGGGGTTGAATCGTTTGTGTCTAATGTTGAATCGACAGACAGCCTTCATTATGTTAACGATATAATGAAGGAGGTTGATATGGAGCGAATGCTGGGCTTGGCCGATGTCGTATATGAGAACATACCATATTTTTTGACAGATGCAGATTATGCACGTATGGATAGTTTATTGTCTCAGCCGGAGTATATTGATAAGCAACTTGGCGAGGACAAACAAATGTTGTTGTTCCCATCGTCAAATTTGCTGACGGTAAATATATCACGCGACCCATTAAATTTATTTGCTCCGATATTAGGACGTTTGTCAAATGGAGAGACCGCCATAAAATATGACACATATGATGGCTACATTTTGTCTCCAGATTCGAAAAAGGCGATAGTTATTTTGGAATCAGCGTTTGGTGCCCATGAATCGGAAAATAATGCGAAGTTGGTGAAGTTGTTGACCGAAGCTTCAAGTAAGGCTGAGCAAGAGAATGCGAATTTGGATATACATATAATCGGCGGTCCGGTAATTGCAGTTTCAAATGCCAATCAAATCAAGTCAGATAGTATAATGGCAGTATGTATTGCCGGAATACTGATTTTGGCTTTGTTGATATATGTATTTAGGCGAGTACGTAATATCTTGCTTATAGTAGTCTCGGTAGGCTGGGGATGGCTATTGGCAATGGGTGTTATTGCCTTGTTTTACAGCTCTGTATCAATAATAGTTATTGGTATAGCCTCAGTGATTTTGGGTATAGCCGTAAACTATCCACTTCATTTAATAGACCATCTCAAAGACAGTGATAATCCACGCGCAGCGTTGAAAGAAATAGTATCACCTTTAGTGGTGGGAAATATAACTACTGTTGGTGCATTTTTGTGCTTAGTGCCACTGAAAGCCCCGGCGTTGCACGATTTGGGTTTGTTTAGCTCGTTGCTATTGATAGGAACAATATTGTTCGTATTGGTATTTTTGCCACACGCAGTAAAAAGTCGTGCAAACAAAGAGCGAAAAGAACCGGTATTGATAACAAAAATGGCCGGATTGACACTAGAAAACAGCAAGTGGGCTGTAAGCGCCATATTTGTTCTTACTATCATATTCGGCTATTTTAGCCTTAAGACGGAGTTTGATGCCGATATGCGAAATATAAACTTTATGACGGCAGAACAACGTTCAGATATGGCTTATTTTCAAAGTTTGTTGAACGCTAAGTCAAATACAGAGAGTCTGTATGTGGTTAGTAACGGCCAAACTTGGGACGAGGCTTTAGCAAAGAACGGAGAAATAGATGCAGCCATAGAACAATTGGTGAAAAGGGGAGAGGCGACTCGTCGTAATAAAGTTTCAACGTTTTTGGCGTCGAAAGAACAGCAACAACAGAGGTTGAAAAAATGGGATAACTTTGTTGCCAAGTATCGGAAAGTACTCACTGATGATTTTGATAAATATGCAGTAAAGCACGGATTTAATGTGGAAGCTTTTGCTACATTTAAAGAAATAATAGGAGAGCAATATCAGCCTCAGGAATTTGAACACTTTGAAGAATTGATATCAACTGTCTTTGTCGGCAATATTAGCCATGACAAAGAGAATGGACGCAAATCGGTGGTTCAAACGATAGAGGTGCCTAGAGATAGTGTTGAATCCGTTAAACAACAAATTTTAGGAAACGAAAAATTTGATGGTTTGTGCTTTGATGTAAAAAGTATGAATAGCTCGATAGCGAATACGCTATCAAATGACTTCAACTATATTGGTTTTGCCTGCGGATTTATAGTGTTTGTCTTTTTGTGGCTATCACTTGGCAGCATCGAATTGGCGATAGTATCGTTTTTGCCAATGGCAGTGAGCTGGATATGGATACTCGGACTTATGTCTATTTTGGATATAAAGTTCAATATAGTAAATGTTATATTGGCGACATTTATATTTGGCCAGGGCGATGATTATACGATATTTATGACAGAGGGACTGTCGTATGAATATGCGTATAGGAAAAAGCTATTGGCCTCATATAAAAATAGCATAGTGGTATCAGCGTTGATAATGTTTATCGGCATAGGGACACTGATCTTTGCAAAGCATCCGGCATTGCGTTCTTTGGGCGAGGTGACCATAGTAGGAATGTTGTCAGTAGTGCTTATGGCGTATCTATTTCCGCCGCTAGTGTTTAATTGGTTGATAAGCAAGAGCGGCAAGATAAGACAACGCCCAATAACATTAAAGAAACTGTTGTGTACGGGCTATTGTGCAGTGATTTTTCTTTCGCAGTTGATGCTTGCATACGTAATGGGCTTCTTTATGTTTGTTTTGACAAAGCCAACATCGAAGAAAAAACTATTTTTGCATAAGTATTGCTGCTCAGTATTCCGCTATGATGTAAAGCGCATGCCAGGGCTGAAATTCAGATATGATAATGCTGTAAACGAAGACTTTGTGAAGCCTGCGGTAATAATCAGTAATCATCAGTCGTTGCTTGATTCGTTTTATTTGATGTTTATGACACCAAAATTAGTGATGGTGGCAAACGATCATGTTAGCACGAATCCGATAACCGGAAGGATGTTCAGATGGCTGGACTTTGTCACTGTAGGAAATGGTGCGGAGAAGATGCTGGATTTAGTGAAACCATTTGTGGCACAGGGATACAGTGTGGCGATTTTCCCTGAAGGAGAACGCCCACGTTATGTAAGTAACAATGTGAAACGATTTCATAAAGGAGCATTTCAGTTTGCAGAAGAATTGGGCATTGATGTTTTGCCAGTGTATTTGCACGGCATAGTTCAAGCTATGCCCAAGGGAGCAGCGTTTTACAATTGTGGCGAAATATTGATAAAAATAGGAGAGAGAATAACGCCAACAGAATTGCAATCGTTGGGAGATAACACCAAAGATAGAGCACAAGCAGTTAGGCGAATATATCAAGAAGCCTTTACGCAGATATGCCAGGAACAGTCAACGGTTAAACTGTTGAGAGATGCTGTTTACGATAGGTATAGGTATAAAGGCGCCGACATAGAACGTAAAGCGAAAGAAGTGCTAAAATCATTGATGGCATCGAGCGCAGACATTGAAGGCCTATTTAGTTATAAGACTTTCATTGTTGATGATAATGATTGTCAGGGCGAGCTAATATTGCTATTGGCCTTGATGTATCCGAATAGTGTCGTTTATGGCCTAGTTAGAGACTCCGAATCGAAGGTCGTCTTTGAAGGCTGTATAAAGGACTATGTGCACAATGTGCGCCTAGTATTGAGTGACGAAATAAAAATGCTAGATATGACATCGGCAAAAGTGTTTAGCGTCTCAAAACAAGACGTAGCAGAAATGCAATTATCGTCAGAGACAGTAAAAATAAAAGTTTAATATTCAAACGATATATCACATGAAAAAGACGATTTTTTTGTTATTGGCTAGCTCGATATGGGCATTGCAAGTAGTCGCGAAGAGTAGTGTGACCTCTCCGGTGATTAATGCAGATCATTCAGTGACGTTTAGCATTAAAGCTCCAAATGCAGAAAAGGTAATGCTAAAAGGGACGTTTATACCCAAGAAAAATTATTTGCGCACTCAGGCCGGAGTCTTCGGAAAAGACGGTAAGGTAGAGATGAGCAAGCAAGGCGAAGTGTGGACATATACGACGTCGAGTTTGACCTCAGAACTATACACTTATTCATATGAAATAGACGGTGAAGATCAAATAGACTTAAACGATGCAAACACACTAAGAGATGTTGCTGATACGCTTAACTATTTTGTTATTACCGGCGGCCTTGCAGATGACTATGTGCAACAAAATGTAGCGCATGGCACAGTTGAAAAAGTGTGGTATCCGTCAACATTGAATGGGATGTCTAAGCGACGTATGACTGTATATTTGCCTTCGACATATAAGACATCAAAACAAAATTATCCGGTGCTATATCTTTTGCATGGATCAGGCGGAGATGAAGACGCATGGCAAGGATGTGGCCGTGCTATACAAATACTTGACAATATGATTGCATCTTCGAGATGTAAGCCAATGATTGTTGTGATGCCAAATGGCAATGTTGATCTAGCCGCAGCTCCAGGCCAGGACCCGGAGAATCCGGGAGTGCAACCGACAGGAAATAATACCCGATCGATGTTGGGAAAATTTGAGTCTACGTTTATGAACGATATAGTTAGTTATGTAGACAAAAATTATCGCACTCTTAAAGATAAATCGCATCGCGCAATTGCCGGACTCTCGTTGGGTGGCTTGCATACTCTTTTCATTTCGTTGAATAATCCGACACAATTTGATTATATCGGTTTGTTTTCAGCGCAGACAACAAATGCAATAGATAAGAATGTTGGGAGTATGAAAAAAGTAGGGAAGAAGTGGAACCAGCTTAAAAATAATTTTTCATTTTTAGGCGGAGGCAGCGTAGATAGAAAGATCTCGAATTTGACATCTGATCATTTGGATGTGTATGATGATTTTGATGAAAAACTCGAAGCTCAATTTGAGACAGCGCCACAGTTGTATTATATAGCTTTAGGCACAGATGATTTTGTGAAAAAGCTAAATGATGATTTGCGCTCAAAGCTAGATGCACGCAAGTTTAAATATTATTATAACGAAACGGATGGCGGTCACACGTGGGAAAATTGGCGTAAATATTTGGTCGACTTTCTGCCACGGTTGTTCGTGAAATAGCTAGCCGGGCTTACCCGAGGCTACATTATTAGCACCACCACGCGGTGCGCTAGCCGCTACACGGCAATACGAAATCTGTAGTAAGGAGACCGTATCACGAATGTGTACCTAGTCGGCACACATGGTGAGAGGAGGCCACGTCCACGGAGACGCGCAAGTGCTTTCTCCGCGGTTACCTACAAAATCGTGCCTAAACGGCACGTGAGGATAGCCTTGCAAACACGTTTCGTTTGGGCATACTTTATCCGGAGAAAGCGTGTTGGCGTTGGTAACGGCTGGACGCAGTTGTGGCTGGCGCGGGATGAGACGCGGTGAGACCGGGAACACGATGTGGTTACAACCACGTGTGTGGAAAATTTATGGTAAAAATGTCAATGTGCTCTT
>CAZJEA010000016.1:0-2988 GCA_964544895.1 uncultured Bacteroides sp.
CTGAACATCAGACAAAACGGGAGTTAAAATGAAAACGGTTTCGTAATGCATTGTTTAAAAATAGTTGAAATGAGTTACTAAAATCGAGCGCAAAGTTAATCAAAATATTCATAACTTGCAAGCGCTCGATTTGCTTTTTTGTTAGCCACAACCGCAATTTTAGTGATTTTTAATGAAATAACCACTGTTCGACTTCAATTTAAGACAATTCCGGGTAACGAATTGATAGGATGATACACTCGAGCGAATTGTCGGATAAAAGCTAATGTTTGTTTTTTAGGGGTGCGGACTTCATGCACCGAAAAATTAGACGCAGCCATAGGCTGACTTAGTGGAGTAGAGATTTTCTTCATAGGCAAGCCTATATTTGATTATTAAACTAAATATTTAACGCTCAAACTGCTCAAATTATTGTATCAGTTTTGTAAAAATTAAAAGATTTTTCAGAAAAAGTTTGTATACCTAAAACTTTTTTATTAGTTTTGCGACAATTAAAAAGTAAATTCGCATCAAAAACCTATTTTTGACGCCAAAAGAAAGAAAAATAAAACAATTAGTAACTTATAATTATCTGCGCCTATCGAAAGATTCTACTCCAATTTTTAAATTAGAGTATAATGTATAAACTCAAAACTCTTACTGATGACAATCTCATTGCTATGTTTGCCAACGGCAACAACATGGCATTTGACGTGTTGCTCGAACGACATCAAAAACGCGTATACAACTATATACTTCATTTAGTTAAGGATACCGACATTGCAAACGATGTTTTTCAGGAAACCTATGTCAAGATTATCATGACCATTAAACAAGGCAAATATTATGCCGACGGCAAATTTGCATCTTGGCAGCTGCGTATTGCTCACAACGTAGTCATTGACTATTTCAGGCAAGAAAAATCAGAAGCGATTGTATCAACCGACGAGGCTGATTACGACCTCTTAAACCGTCGCGAGCTCTCTGATAACACCATCGAAGACGTTTTAGTTGATAGCGCAATTCGCGATGACATACGTCATCTCATAAAAGTACTACCGCAAGAACAGCGACAAGTGCTAATTATGCGATACTATTCCAATATGTCTTTTAAAGAAATTGCCGAACGCACCGGCGTTAGCATAAACACTGCTCTTGGCCGTATGCGCTACGCCATCATAAACCTACGACGCATTGCCGAAGAAAACTGCATCGCGCTGACACGATAAAAAGAAAGAAATCACATATACTCTATATAAAAAAGAAACAGCCTGAGTAAAACTCAAGCTGTTTCTTTTTTTATTAGGCGATTCAAATATTAATATACACCTTGGCCCATCATTGCATCAGCAACTTTCATGAAGCCTGCAATATTAGCACCTTTCATATAGTTAACATATCCATCGGGCTCTGTACCATGTGCAACACATTGCTCGTGAATGTTAGCCATGATTTCATGCAAACGATCATCAACTTCTTTAGCTGACCATTGTAGGTGCTCTGCATTTTGGCTCATTTCAAGACCTGAAGTAGCAACACCACCGGCGTTCACTGCTTTACCAGGAGCATAAGTGATGCGTGCAGCAAGGAATGTATCAATAGCTTCGGGAGTGCAACCCATGTTAGAAACTTCAGCAACAAGTTTCACTCCATTTGCTACCAATTGTTTTGCATCTTCACCACTAACCTCGTTTTGAGTAGCGCAAGGAAGTGCAATATCCACTTTTTGTTCCCAAGGTTTCTTACCTGCATAGAAAGTTGAGCCGGGGAATTTATCAGCATAAGGAGCTACTACATCATTACCGCTGGCACGAAGCTCAAGCATATAATCGATCTTTTCAGCATTAAGGCCTTCCGGATCATAAATATAACCATCAGGGCCAGAAAGAGTAACAACCTTACCTCCAAGTTCGGTAGCCTTAAGAGCAGCGCCCCAAGCAACATTACCGAAACCAGAAATAGCAATAGTTTTACCTTTTACTTCTTCGCCTTTTGTTTTAAGAATGCTTTGTACAAAATAGAGAGCGCCAAAACCAGTTGCCTCCGGGCGAACTAAGCTACCGCCGAAAGAAAGGCCTTTACCGGTGAATGTTCCGGTGCATTCGTTAGCAAGTTTTTTGTACATACCGTACATATATCCAACTTCGCGACCACCTACGCCTATATCGCCTGCGGGTACATCACGATCCGGGCCTAGATTCTTCCACAAGTTAAGAATAAATGCTTGGCAGAATGTCATGATTTCACGATCGCTCTTGCCACGGGGAGAGAAATCGCTACCGCCTTTAGCACCACCCATTGGAAGTGTGGTTAATGCATTTTTGAATGTTTGTTCGAAACCGAGGAATTTAAGAATTGAGAGATTCACAGAAGCATGGAAACGGATACCACCTTTGTACGGGCCAATAGCGTTATTAAACTGAACGCGATAGCCAAGGTTGTTTTGAACTTCACCCTTATCGTCTACCCATGTTACACGGAAAGTTACGATACGGTCCGGTTCAACCATACGTTCTACGATTTTGTTACGTTCAAATTCAGGGTGTTGATTATATACATCTTCAACACACATGAGTACTTCTTTTACTGCTTGAAGATACTCTTTTTCACCCGGGTGTTTTGCCTCCAGGTTGGTCATGATATTATTAATATCCATACTTAAAAAATTTAGATGGTAGGTTATTTGGTTTATTATTTTATTTAGTAAAATAGAAATTTTGGTTAAAATATTAATTTGATAAAGATTTAGCTTTATCGACGACAAATTTAAGCATAAAAACGATGAAAACAACTAAAATCAACAAAATTATTAGCAAATTTCCGTTAATTAATCTTAAACTCAAATTCCTGAATTATTAAGAAAATTTCATCGCTGAGCATTAAAATCGAAATTAATAACAAAAAGCAAAGCGTCCAAATAAAATTCGAACGCTTTGCTTTATTTGATGAATAAATTTTATCAAAAGTTATATCCCAGTGTAAAGCTAACAGTATTGCGATGCATCGATA
>CAZJEA010000016.1:3088-24608 GCA_964544895.1 uncultured Bacteroides sp.
TTTTATCAAAAGTTATATCCCAGTGTAAAGCTAACAGTATTGCGATGCATCGATAATTTATCTGAATCGCCTAAGAGACTTACATCATTGAGCCAATTGGTAAGACCGGCAGCTCCACTGATCGAAAAATAGTAATTCTCATAGTCAACACCTACACCAAAACGCCAATAGGCATTTGCGCGATTGTAAAGGCCATTATCGCCATACATTGACTGCGACTTATCCCAATTTTCTGATTTATATTTACGTTTACCACTAACGCCAACACTAAACTCCGGACCGGTAAACACTGATACTCTGAAAGGCATAAAATCAAAATGATAACCGAAAAGCAAAGGAATATCAAAGCCCCACTCTCCTACAGTCACTTTAGAGCCATCCTCATTAAATTTATCTTTAGCATTATGACGATATATATTTAAACCCGGTTCAAAATATAGGTTATAGTAAACGGGTACATTATAAATAGCACCGACAGAGAATCCGACACCATTACTCATATAACCGGAAGTAGAACCCACTCCTTTTATACTAACATCACCGGGGCAGGTAATATCCAGCGATGCTCTCACGCCAAAGTAGGCTTTGTTATCAGGATTATAAAATATCTCACTTTGTGCTGATGCAACGCTGCACCCGGCAGCAAACAATGCAAGTGCAATAAGTTGTTTTTTCATGCTTTTTAAAGTTTTTTTGGGGAAAGAGTTAATAATGTGTTTTTATAAAGTTATGAGCGAGCCTGCCCAAAAGCAGGCTCGCAATTTTGCTGATTAAAGTTCTCGACCGTGACAGTTTTTATACTTTTTGCCTGAGCCACATGGACAAGGATCGTTACGCCCTACTCTATGTTCTGCTTTAATAGGCATAGTTTTTTGCTGTTCACCTTGGCGAGCTGAGGCTGCTGCGCGTTGTGCTGCTGCGGCATCTTCACTAGGCAATGTAGCCTTAGAGAGCTTATAGTCTTGAGGAGCACGTGGAGCCGGCATAGCTCTTGTAACTTCAGGTTGTTGGCGCACAGGTTGCTGTTGTTGCTGTTGATCAGGCGTTGGAGCCGGAGCTTGGCGAACAAAGACTTGTCCTCGCATTAATGAAGATACGGTCTTGTTGTTAAGATTTGAGAGCATACGTTCAAACATGTGGAACGATTCAACCTTATAGATTACCAACGGATCTTTTTGCTCATAAGAAGCATTACGTACTGATTGACGCAAATCGTCAAGTTCACGCAAATGTTCCTTCCACAATTCATCAATTGAAAGAAGCACCAATTTCTTTTGCCACTCTTTTGTGATTGATTTACACTCTGTGCGACCAGCTTCTTCCAGGTCAAAGAGAATACGGAAAATACGTTTGCCATCAGTGATAGGAATTGCTCTAACGCCTTGTTCACCGGCAGCAAGTGCTTCAGTAATTACGGGTTGCACTATTTCGCGTATTCTTTCACTTCTACGAGCGAGAACATCCATAGCTGCAGCATGAAGTTGTTGCACCTTCTCATCGCGCTCAATATTTGCAAATTCAGCTTCAGTAAATGTAGGCTCAATAGTGAGTAGTTTCATCAACTCAAGTTGCAAGTCTGCATAATCAGCAGGAGAAGTATAAGTATCTACAAGGTTTTCTATGACATCATAAATCATATTTGAGATATCTATACCAATTCTCTCACCTTTTAGAGCATGTTGACGACGGCTATAAATATAGGTACGTTGTTTGTTCATCACATCATCATACTCCAATAGATGCTTACGTATACCAAAGTTATTTTCTTCTACACGTTTTTGAGCTTTCTCGATAGAATTGCTTATCATTTTATGTTCAAGCATCTCTCCTTCTTTGAAGCCTAGTTTATCAAGCACCTTCATAATATGGTCGCTTGCATAAACACGCATAAGTTGGTCTTCAAAAGAGACATAGAACACAGAGCTACCCGGATCACCTTGACGTCCGGCACGACCACGAAGCTGACGGTCTACACGACGGCTTTCATGACGCTCTGTACCAATAATTGCGAGACCACCTGCTGCCTTAACTTCAGGGGTAAGTTTAATATCAGTACCACGACCTGCCATGTTTGTTGCTATTGTAACCTTACCGGGCTGACCTGCCAAAGCTACAATTTCAGCTTCTTTTTGGTGTAACTTAGCATTAAGCACTTGGTGCTGTATGCGACGCATTTGAAGCATTCGGCTCAAGAGCTCTGATATTTCAACAGACGTTGTACCAACAAGAACCGGGCGTCCTTGCTTAACCAACGACTCTACTTCATCTATAACGGCTGCATATTTTTCACGTTTTGTGCGATATACGCGGTCATTCATATCTATACGAGCAATTGGTCTATTTGTAGGAATAGTAACCACGTCTAGTTTATAGATATCCCAAAATTCGCCGGCCTCTGTTTCAGCAGTACCGGTCATACCCGCAAGTTTATGATACATGCGGAAATAATTTTGCAGGGTAATCGTAGCGAAAGTTTGAGTTGCAGCTTCAACTTTCACACCTTCTTTAGCTTCAATAGCTTGGTGCAAACCATCGCTATAACGACGACCTTCCATAATACGGCCGGTTTGCTCATCTACAATCTTAATCTTATTGTCATCAATAACATATTCAACATCTTTTTCAAACATTGTATATGCTTTGAGCAACTGAGTTACAGTATGCACGCGCTCTGCCTTAACAGCATAATTTGCCATAAGCTCATCTTTCTTAGCGGCACGTTCTGCTGTGTCTGCTATATGTTCAAGCTCTGAAAGTTGTGCTGCAATATCAGGCAAAACGAAGAATGTAGGATCACTAATATTACCTGTTAGCTCGTCAATACCTAAATCTGTAAGTTCAACGCTGCGATTTTTCTCATCTATTACAAAATACAAGGGATCTGTAACTTCAGGCATTTCGCGTGCATTGTCTTGCAAATAGTGTGCTTCAGTCTCGAGCAAAAGGTTCTTCATTCCTTCTTGGCTCAAGAATTTAATTAAAGCTGAATTCTTAGGCAGACCTTTAAATGCTCTAAATAGGAGCAATGCACCTTCTTTTTTCTCATCTTTATCTTCTGAGGCCAATTTAGTTTTAGCTTGAGAAAGTATTTGAGTGACAAGACGGCGCTGTGCTTGAACTACCTTTTCAACATTTGCTTTATAGTCATTGAAATATTGATCATCACCTTTGGGCACTGGGCCGGAAATAATCAACGGGGTACGAGCATCATCGATAAGAACTGAGTCAACCTCATCGACAATAGCATAATAATGCTTGCGCTGTACCATATCTTCCGGTTCCATTGCCATATTATCACGAAGATAATCGAAGCCAAATTCGTTATTAGTACCGAAAGTAATATCGCAGTTATAAGCTGCGCGACGAGCCGGAGTGTTAGGCTCATGTTTATCAATACAATCTACGGTTGAGCCGTGGAACATATACAACGGGCCCATCCACTCTGAGTCACGTTTTGCTAGATAATCGTTGACGGTAACAACGTGAACACCTCTACCTGACAACGAGCGAAGGAATACCGGGAGTGTAGCAACAAGTGTTTTACCTTCACCGGTAGCCATTTCAGCGATTTTACCTTGTGTCAAAACTATACCACCCATGAGCTGTACATCGTAGTGCACCATGTCCCAAGTGATCTCATTACCGCCTGCGACCCAATGATTTTTCCACAATGCCTTATCTCCTTCAATAGAAACGAAGTCACGACCTTGAGCAGCAAGATCACGGTCCATTTGTGTGGCTGTAACTTCGACTATTTCATTATGTGCAAAACGAGCAGCTGTTTCACGTAATGTAGCAAAAACTACAGGTAAGTTTTCGTCGAGTTGCACATCTAATATATCCAGTATATTTTTTTCGTGACGATCTATATCATCCCAAAGAGGCTGACGCTCATCAAATGGCAAGGTTTCAACCTTAGCACGTAGTTCATCAATTGCCTCCTGATCTTTAGAGGTCGCTTCTTTAATGATAGCACGGACTTCATCAATTTTATGACGTAACTCATCGTTAGTGAGCTTTTCCAACTCAGGACGGAGTTGATTGATTTTGTCGACAATGGGTTGTAACGCTTTGCGGTCACGACTTGATTTGTCGCCAAATAGTTTACTTAGAAGACCTGTGAATGACATAATTATATATGGGATTAATTATTTTAATTTTTGGGTTTATTTTAAATGCAAATATAGCTAAATTAAATAAGAAAATCACTATTTAAGTGATAAAAACCCCAAAGGTTCAAGATATTAGAAACGCAATGGAGCTAAAGAGGCCCCATTGGGTGAGCGTATATGCATTTGCCCGGCAACTGTCGGGGCTATAACACGAGCATCAACTATAGTTTTAATTATTTCAGGCTTGATGCCCGGAGCTAATATAAAAGCCGGTGCTGTTGTAAGCGCGTTAATTGTCACCTTACCGGTACGTTGTCCCGGCATATTATAATCGTCGACCAACTCCCATCCCGGAGCTAGTTCTACATGTACATCGCCGGCAACAGATACCACTGTATTTCGGCGCATAGCTTCTGCATTATCTGCTGTAGTGCTAGCATTCAAGATAGCATCGATGGTGTACGCACGATCAACGCCGCTCATTCTTTTCAGAAAATCTGCAGCTTCTTGACGAATTACGCGTATATCTTCGTTACGTTCGTTTATTAAAGTTTCATTAAGGAAAAAACCATCGTCAGCAAAAGCTTTAATCCAATCGCCATTGCCATGCAGTGCAATCAAATACAGATTGAGAAGTGACACTGCTTTGCGAGTAGAAAATTCGCCGGATGGAACATTCCACTTTTCATCATCTTTACGTCTGCGTGATGAAGGTGGTGTTGCTGTCAAAAATACTAATGCATTATCCCTTCCGATTTGACTATCTATAGTAGATAGTAGACGGCCGAGATAAGCATCCAATTTCACATAGCCATCAATAAGCTCATACCTATTTTCAGATGTTTTCGTAAACTCATATGGTTGTAACGAATACGCAAGATTTAGCATATCCGGTCCATCATGTTTACCCAATTGCAACGCCTTAATATACTCTAGAGCGAGATTTGTAACCTCATCATTAATCAATGGTGATGATTTAAATGCTGCGAATCTATTTACATTAGAGCGCGGGAATGTATATCTAAATGGATAATGAGTAAGGTGATCAGGCAAGAAATCTGTATTTTTTGACTTTGCCGATGGCACCCATTGCATTGTGTCAAGCCTTGAGGCTAGAGGGGTTAGGCGATTATGATTACTAATCAGATTTGGGAACTCGCTATAGTATGTGGTACCAGCCCAATTACCGGTGCGTTCGTTAAACCACACTGCACTATTTGCGGCGTGCCCGGCCATAAGAATAGCTTGAGTAGCATCAGGCGCTATTGAATAGGCATAAGTCACACCTGCACCGGCTATTCTCGCCTCATCTGAAAGCGTTGTTACTCGCAGAGCCTTAGGCGAATATGTTTGATCAGTGAAATTTCCTACTGTATTTTTATCATCAACAACAAGAACATGACGTTTTGCATTCACATCATAATGCATCGCTGATGCAATGCCATTTATAGATGGAGCTGCTCCGGTCATTACTACCGCGGTTGCTGCAGCGGGGTCTAGATTCGTCCCATAATCAACATTCTCAAGGACTACTCCCTCGCGTAGCAAACGATTAAAACCATTCGTCCCGAATTGCTCCTTAAGCAAATCGATATATTCCTGCTGTAAACCATCAACAACTATACCCACCACTAGCTTTGGCTGCTTAGCGCTGACCGCCATAGTGACCATCGAAGCCACTAAAACAGCTAAAAGCTTACCGGAATTGTATGTTTTGTTTATTGACAAATTTGATAGTTTAGTTTGTTTTACGATTAATTAGCAAAAAGCATGCCGAACGGATAAAATTGGCAATTAATATTGGCAATATTGCCAAATTAAATGATTGTACGCCACATATCCAAGCAACAACAAATACTAATAATAATGCAAAGTTAAGTATTTGGTAGCATTTTACCAACTTTTGAGCCGCTTTTATCCAAATGAATATGGCAGGAATAAAGCACAATGGATTAATCCACAGATAAAGATAATTGGGTGACGTTGCTTCATGCGTTGACACAAAAATTAAGAATGTCAACAAGCATCCGGCCAAACCTATTATGCTATAGAAGATTGTATCGACAATTGGAGTAATTTTTCTCCTACGCCAATCGAGCGTCGAAACGACAACAATCAAAATCAATAACAAAGTAAAAACAAATATCGGAGTCAAAAGAAAAGGTGTTGCCGTCTCTTCTGCGCCAAACTCTTCCGTATCATTAATTATCGTCGTCGTTTTAACTATAGGTTTACCATTTACTTTAGCATCTGACATCTGAGCGACCAACGCTATTGGTGCAAACGCCTTTTCCCTATTATTTAATTCATAATCAATTCCACTACCCAACGCGAGATCAATTCCAAATTGATACCATGGATAATTTCGATGATAATACGCCATCATCTTTCTGAAAGACTGCTGACCTGCCACATCTTGCGATGGTTCACCCAAAATTATTGAGTCTCCAATAGCTTCTTCAACAATGCGCAAAGGTCTGGTTGCACAATTATCTTTTACATAATTGTAACGATACACGCGATTTTCAGGCAACAAATTTTCATATATCAGTTCCAGCAAATGATTTTTCTGCTCGCTGGTCAAATCAAATTCCTGCTCAACAATGCGTCTATTTTGTTTACGGTAGCTATTTTCAAACAAATCCCATGGCAATGCGGCAACCCAATAATCTGTTTCGCCTTTAACAAAACGATACACGAAATTGGGAGCATTAAAGTCAAACATTCCGTAACTAATGGCGACATCACTATATGGTGTCTTAACATGAAGAGCCGAATGACCTTCAAGTTCATAGACATCAGATCCGGGGTAAAACGTTGCAAGCGAAATTATAGTATCTGAGGGCATTGCCACAGAACAGACGCTACAAAATATCGAATAGAGATATAATATATATTTGCGAAAATGCATAGCCTACTTTTTCAATTGTTTGATCAGCATCAGCATTGCCGTCATAGTTGCCCTATTTATAACACGAGTTCGATTTCCGGGAAAATGATATTCTTTTACAGAAACTCCGCACGGAGATTTTGCGCCTATCCAAACCGTGCCGACCGGTTTTTCGGGAGAGCCACCACCCGGTCCGGCTATGCCTGAAGTAGCGACAGCGCAATCTACGCCTAGTGCTCTGCAAGCCCCATCCAACATTTGGCTGACTGTCTGTTCACTAACTGCGCCATACGTATCTAAGGTTTCAGCAGAGACTCCCAACACATTTCGCTTCACGTCATTGCTATAAGAAACAATTGTTCCGGCAAATACGTCTGAGCTACCGGCAATTGAAGTTATTAAATGTGCAATATTACCTCCGGTACAACTCTCAGCAGAGCCAAACAAATAATGATTATCACGCAGTGTGTCAATCAATATTTGGGACACCGATTTATCGCCGACGTACACAATTAAGTTTCCTAAGATTTCTATTAATTCTGTATACAGCGTATCAGCTATTGTTTCAACATCATTTTTATCATTGCCAAAGCCGTCAAGACGGAGTTTTATTATAGGCGAATCAGGCAGGTATGCCAAATGAAATCCTGCCGGCAATTTTGTCTCCCACGCGTCCAATTTTTCAGCCAAGTCACTTTCTGTTATGCCTGAAATAATGAGTGTACGGTGGGCGATATAGACATCCGGATTAAAATGAGACTGTATTTGTGACACAACTGCAGCATCGAGCATGCCTTCAGTTTCAAATGGAACTCCAGGCATAGCTACCAACACTCTACTATTGCGTTCAAACCACATTATTGGCGCTGTACCTAGCTTATTTTGGATAACTCTGCACGAAGTAGGCACTAAGGCTTGATCTAAAGTTAGAGCATTCATCGTTAAATGTCGTTTTGCAAAAACTTGCTCTATATTTTGCGTCACTGAGTCATCGCGCACTAGTTCACCTCCAAATATTTGGCACATAACATGTTTCGTAATATCATCTTTGGTCGGCCCAAGACCACCTGTTGTGATAACTACATCTGCCTCTGCCAACGATTGCTCTACGGCACCGCATATATCACCTCCGTTGTCTCCAACGGTTGATATTCTGACAATCTCAAAACCAATGCGATCTAGAGCTCGAGCTATATATCCGGAATTAGTATCTGTTACTCTACCGAGAAGAATCTCATCGCCTATAATAACAATAGCCGCTTTCATAATATCGTATTTCTAAACTGTAACTCTCGCAAACGGCACTTCGTCGTAAGCACAAAACTTTTTATCAAGATATTTGTAATATCCGGCTATAGCCACCATAGCAGCATTATCAGTTGTGAATGCTCGTTCAGGAATAAATGCCGTCAAATTACGCTTTTCACAAAATTCGGCCACGGCATTACGCACTCCTGAATTAGCAGAAACACCACCACCAATAGCAACGGTTTTCACTCCGGTTTGGTCTACTGCTTTAGCAAGTTTATCTATGAGTATTGAAATAATTGTAGCTTGTAACGATGCAGCTAAATCAGCTTTATTTTTCTCAATAAAATCAGGATCTATTTTTAGATTATCGCGCAATGTATATAGGAAAGATGTTTTCAATCCACTAAAGCTATAATCAAGACCGGCTATGTGTGGCTTTGCGAATTTAAACTTCGTAGCATCGCCTTGTGCTGCTAATCTATCAATATGAGGGCCTCCGGGATAAGGCAAGCCCATAACTTTAGCACATTTATCGAAAGCTTCTCCGGCTGCATCATCAATAGTTTGGCCGAGTACTTCCATATCATTATAGTTACGCACTAATATCAACTGCGAATTACCGCCTGAAATCAGCAGACACAAGAACGGATACTCAGGCACTTTATCTGAGCTGTCGCGACGTATGAAATGCGACAATACATGGCCATGCAAATGATTAACATCGACTATCGGAGCGCGCAAACCTAACGATAAACCCTTTGCAAAACTCGTACCTACAAGTAGAGAGCCTAACAGCCCGGGGCCTCTTGTAAATGCAATCGCACTAATATCATGTTTATCAATTCCGGCGCGCTTAATTGCCGCATCAACTACCGGCACTATATTTTGCTGGTGAGCTCTAGATGCTAATTCAGGAACTACACCACCATATTCTTCGTGTACACTTTGCGATGCTATTACGTTGCTCAGCAAAATGCCATCAGCAATAACTGCAGCGCTAGTATCGTCGCACGACGATTCAATTCCAAGTATTATTATTTTACTCATTTTTATAATAAAAAATTAAAAGCTATAGCCTATGCCTACAGTGGCTCTAAATGCCGAATTTGACTGAACCATAGTATAAGCTACTTCAATTTTTACAGACAATGTTGATGACATTTTTAAATTCATGCCACCGCCTAAATTTATACCTAAACGGCTCGTTCTATTCGTTACATCCTTACTTTGAATTTCATCGGCATACGTACTATGCAATGACCACGACGAGTAATTTAATCCGGCTAGAGGATAATATTCTGCAATACCCGACTTTTTAAGAGGAAAATGAGCATTCACATCAAAAAGAAAGCCATCTCTTTGTTCACTTCTGAATGCCACATTCACTTCCGGAGATATCCTAAAGTGATCGGTAAAAGAATATTGAAAAAACAATCCGGCAACAGCTGATTGATTACGACTTACATATCCGGTTTTTACACCAAAAGTTTTTTCATGATCACTTGCCATGGCGCTCTGTGCTGCAAATAATGATGCAACAATTAAGGATAACGCGATAATAAATTTAGGCTTCATATTTTTGTTCTAATAAAATAAATCGTATGTTTATTCCTAATATTTGCAAAGTTACAAATTAATATTTAGTGTATGGATAATTCCACCTAAAAATGCGCATTTAAAAGTTGAATTATTGCGCCACTCAAAGAAAAAATACGATTTTGATGTTAAATATTGTAAATTCGTTTTGAAATTAAATATTTGTAACTAAATTAGCGTCGAATTAAGACAAAAACGTCTTATTTGATTTATACTTCTCACCTTATTGCCTTTTTAGGCAGATAGATTTAACCATATGATTTCACTTAAATCATCTAGTAAAATTTCTCAAGGATTTTTAGGAGCATCACATTTGATGCCCCCACTACTTTGTTTGTATAATCGATGTTAAAATTAGTATTGATAACACTATCATAAAAGCCCTTTAAATGGTAATAATTTAGATATATTAAACTCATGTAGGTTACGAAATTATTTAACCTATGTAGAAAAGCGGAAGCTCGTGAGAGTCTCCGTTTTTTTACTGCCTTTTCGTTAATTTATAACTTATAGTTTGAACTATGCCTCGCGCCGCAAGATACGACAAAAATGCCATCCAAAGAGCATGGTTCCCCTGCGAATTTTTAAAAATTGCGAGCACAACGAAAAACACAATCATAGCGACAAAAAGCGCAATTAACATTTGCCGCGTACGAGTTAGCCCCACAAATACGCCATCCCAAATGAAGGCCAAAAACGAGGCTATAGGCACTGCCACCGCCCAAAGTTTATAGTCAAGAGCAGTCCTTACCACTTCCATATCAGCAGTCAACAATGTGAGTATATTTTCACATGCTAAATAATAAAACACAGTAAATAATAACGCAAGACAAATGCCCCAATTCATCAACGCTTGCACACATTGCTTCAATTTTTCGTATTCTCCTCCACCATAAAAACGTCCTGCCAAAGCCTCTCCGGCAAATGCAAAGCCATCCATAAAAAAGGAAAAGAGCATAAACAATTGCATTAATAGTGTGTTTGCTGCAAGTGTTTCTACTCCAAACTCCGTGCCGGCACGGGTAAACCATATAGTGACCACAACGAGACAAAGAGTGCGCAAGAAAATATCTGTATTCACGCTAAAAAAGTGTCTAACTTTTTTCCACTCCATAAGATTTTGTCGCCAGCCTGTGCTATCTATCTTTTTCATCAACCGCATCATCAAAATCACTCCAACTAATGCACTCATCCATTGAGAAATAGCTGTACCGGCAGCTACTCCTACGAGATCCAAATGAAATACAAAAACAAACATCAAACTTAGCAAAATATTCAATCCATTTGCCACTAAGGCCATAATCAATATAGGCTTTGACGTTTGCATGCCTAAAAACCAACCTGACAAGGCATATGTCGACAAAACTCCGGGAGCCCCCCAAATCGCAATAGAAAAATATAATTTTGCCGGCCCTTGCGCTACACCTCCGGCATCAATGAACGAAAGCGCTATATCGGCTAATGGCACCTGCAACACAATCATTAATGTAGATATCGACAATGCAATGATTAATGATCGCACAAGCGTACGAGTCGCTTCTTGCATATTATCTGCGCCATAGGCTTGAGCTGTTATGCCCGAAGTACCCATACGCAAAAAGTTAAAGAGCCAATACAACATATTAAACATAGCTCCGCCTATTGCAATAGCGCCTATATAAGCAGCAGAGCCGATGTGGCCCACAATGGCCACATCGACTAAGCTAAGTAATGGTATTGTCACATTCGTGGCAATCGCCGGCCAAGCTAATTTAAGTATAGCTTGGTGCATTGATTTATTTATGCTTTTTTCGTACGACACGAAGCGACGTATAGATAAGCAATTAATGCTGCATATGCTATAAGACCTAACACTTGAGGCAAAAATTCTCCACCATTTTCAGGTGCAGGCATGCCACACATAATTGTTACGGCTGCAAAAACACCAAACAAAGCACCTCCGGCAATTAGACCTGATGATATAAGTGTGCCGCGTTCGCTACGAAGTTTGCAAACCTCAGCATCTTTAGAGCTATGTGCTACAAACCAGCTAATAATACCACCTACGAGAAGAGGTGTATTAAGAGATAGTGGCAAGAACATACCCATGCAAAATGCAAGTGCAGGCACTCCAAGCCAATTTAAAATCAGTGCAAGTATAGCACCAACAATATATAACACCCAAGGAGTATCTGCTCCGGTCATCATCGGCTCAATGACCTTTGCCATAGCATTTGCTTGTGGTGCAGCGAGTGCGTTAGGCCCATCAAAACCATAAACGCTATTTAGCATCATAATTACTCCGCCTACGGTAGCTGCTGATACAAGTGTACCTAAGAATTTCCAACTTTCTTGTTTCTTTGGTGTTGAACCCAGCCAATATCCGATTTTGAGGTCAGTAACAAATCCACCTGCCATAGATAGCGCAGTGCACACAACACCACCTACAACCATTGCTGATACAATGCCCGATGTGCCATTTAGACCAATTGCAACGAAAACGCCCGAAGCAATAATCAATGTCATAAGGGTCATACCACTTACCGGATTTGAACCCACAATAGCGATTGCATTAGCAGCTACTGTTGTAAAGAGGAACGCAATTACGGTCACTACAACCCATGCTACAAGAGCTTGCCAGAATGTATGTATAACGCCAATCCAGAAGAACACCAACACTGCTACTAAAGCTATGGCGATGAAATACGTGATATGTTTCATTGAAATATCTGTTTGCCAGCGCACTTGTTTTTGTGCACTTGCCCCACCACGTAGCTCACGACCTGCAAGTCCTACGGCTTGTTGTATAATTGGCCATGACTTAATAATACCAATGATACCGGCCATCGCAATACCGCCAATACCAATGAGGCGAGCATAATCTTTAAATATTTCATCCGGGCCTAGAGCTGCTATTTCCGGAGCACCATAAGTACCCATAAGCGGAATCAGCACCCACCAAACGAAAATAGAACCGGCAAAAATCATAAACGAATAGCGCATACCAACAATATAACCAAGTCCTAAAACAGCAGCAGTTGTATTGCAAGAAAAAGCAAATTTAGTTTTTGCGGCAAGAGCCTGACCCCAGCTGTAAGCTTGAGTTGTTACTGTCTCTGTCCACCAGCCAAACGTAGCAACGATATAGTCATAAATACCGCCTATAAGAGCTGCAACCGCCAACAATTTTGCTTGGCCACCTCCCGATGCTTTTGCGTTATTACCGCTAACAAGAACTTGTGTTGTTGCTGTTGCTTCCGGGAAAGGATATTTGCCATGCATATCCTTAACAAAATATTTACGGAAGGGAATAAAGAACAAAATACCCAAAACACCGCCTAATAGAGAGCTCAAAAATATCTCCAAAAAGTTTACTGTGATTTCAGGATGCGTTGCTTGCAATATATACAAAGCGGGAAGAGTAAAAATTGCTCCGGCAACAATTACGCCTGAGCA
Source organism: uncultured Bacteroides sp. (assembly GCA_964544895.1). GTDB lineage: Bacteria > Bacteroidota > Bacteroidia > Bacteroidales > Muribaculaceae > CAG-873. The sequence continues at coordinate 16,373 of CAZJEA010000016.1, forward strand.
GGCTCCTATTGATTGAATAATTACATTCTGTCCAAGAGCATCTTTTTTCTTCAACGCTCCTGAAACACCTACTGCAATGATTGCAATTGGAATCGCGGCTTCAAAAACTTGGCCTATTTTCAAGCCAAGATACGCGGCGGCTGCACTAAATATAACAGCCATAATGAGGCCCATCGTAACTGAATAAGGCGTTGCTTCCGAATACACACGGTCGGGATGCATCAACGGACGATACTCCTCACCTTCTGCGAGCTCACGAAACGCGTTATCTGACAATTCAGACGGGTCGACATCTGCCGGCTTTGTTAAGTCTTCTTTGCTCATAATTATTATGAATTATATAGTTTATAAATATTCATTTATTCAGAAATAGCAATAACGCCACGTATGTGTGACGCTACTGCTATTCTTAGAGTCTATATTAGCGACGGCGTCTTCTTGACTTCGATTTTGATGTTGACGCTGCCTTTTTGGTCGGTATGGTTAATGTGGCACCGGCACGAATATTGTCGTCCTTAATACCATTAGCTTGCCTAATTTCATCAACTGAAACGCCATATTGTGCAGCTATCTTTGTTAAATTTTCGCCTGATTTAACCGTGTGCGAAACGTTTTTAGGCTTAGACTGTGTCTGTTGCTTCTTTGTCGCTTGCACTGCTTCTTGTTTCTTTGATGCCGCTGCTAACGGTGTTGCAACATTTGAAGCGATGCTATCGCTGTTTTCAACATTTTGATTTGGCTTGGGCTGTTCTGCATTGCTATTGTTTACAGCCGTAGTATCGGCCGCTGCAGGAGCTTCAACATATCGACGCTGATATGTATTTATTCTTAACGTTTGTCCTTTACGAACTTTTCGGCCTGTATTATTCGTTTTGCGAATTTCATTTGCTGAAACTCCATATTTTTTTGCTATAGACGACAATGTTTCGCCCGAACGAACTTTATGATATTTAACCACGAGCTCTTGTACATATTCGCCTTTACTGTCAGTGGTCTTAGCCGACTCAGTTACCGGTTCTACCACATCACGACGAGCATAAAGCTCTGCATCATGATTCACAATAGAATCTTCGTTAGCAATATAGCAATAAACTTGCATATTCGGCAATACCAAAGAATAAGGCCTTACATCGCCAGGTATAACATCTGTGCGATATTGTGGATTTAATATTCGCAATTCATCAATTGGAATATCCATAACATCACTTATTTGTTGGAAATGCACACGTCGGGTAACATGTATTGAGTCTGTCACTATAGGCTTTGATGCTAATGCAGGCGATATATTATGCTGTTTGTAATAAGTCATCGCATAATTAGCTGCTATGAAAGCCGGAACATATCCACGTGTCTCTGCCGGAAGGTATTGATATATTTCCCAGAAATCTTTCTTGCCTCCTCCGGCACGACGCAGTGCTTTATTAACATTACCGGGGCCACAGTTGTATGCAGCTATAGCCAACGACCAATCATTGTATGTTGTGTACAATTGTTTAAGATAACGAGCCGCAGCATCCGATGATACATACGGATCGCGTCGCTCATCAACAACTGAATTTACTTCAAGGCCCAATCCCGTAGCTGTCGGAATCATAAACTGCCACAATCCGGTTGCTCCGGCCTTTGATACAGCATTAGGATTTAAAGCTGATTCAATTACCGGCAAATACCTTAACTCCATCGGCAATCCGTACTTATCAAGTGCTTGCTCAAATATTGGCATATAGTAAAGACTCATGCCTAGCATTGTCTCAATAAGATTCTTTTTACGGTCTACATACATATTTATGAAACTACGCACAATTTGGTTATACGGCATTTCTATTACCGTATTCATTCGCTGTAACCGTTCAATATAATCTTGGTCGGAAGTCTCAACTGTTGACTTTGTACCTGCATCCTTATCCATTACGGCATAATTCTGCAAATACCAGTTCTGCATCATTTTATATGTATCAGTTTCGAAACTTTCCGGATATATTATCTTGTTATCTTTTATAGTTTCTGATTGTATAGACCGCACCGTCGTAGCTTTCGGTGAAGCGAAGGCCGAAGTAAACGGTGTTACCAAGCAGCCTGAAATTAAGAGTATTGCTGGAGTTTGAAATTTCATTTTGTCGTGAAGCGTTGTTTTTTGAGAAGAGAATGTTTAACGATAAATGATTAGTTATTAAAAATTTATAGCCCAACATAGACCAATTCCCGGCACTCGGCTTCGTGTATCGGGTATTATGGCTGGGACTACATCCATTGACAGGTCAGGCGTTATATCAAAATGGCTCAACGATGCATCTACATAAGCATCTACCATAGCCAGAAAATATACACCTACCATACATATTATGCATAAATCGCGATTGCGACGATAAAAGTCCTTTCGGCTTTTAAGCAATGAGGTCAACCACGTTTTATCAATATCTGACTCTTTTGTCGTGGGTGGGAAAAAGTCCATATATGAATTTGTGGTCGCATCGCTATCCATAATATCTCGATATGCCTTCTGATAGTCATTGAGCATACCGTTATTCCACGATGTTGCATATCCTAATCCAAGATAGCCGCCTACAATGATAGGAAGCTTCCAATAGCGTCTATTGTAAACCTGTCCTAAACCGGGGAACAAGGCTGAAAGCCAAACAGCGCGTGTTGGGTCAGGATTGAATACCACCTCACGTTCTTCCCAAGAATTAAACTCGGCAAAACGATCATAAGGCGTTGCAACAGGAATAGTATCTGTACCTAATATCGACCAATCATCCGAATCAGACAAACGGTCAGCGGCTATCGAATCAGGCACAACTTCTTGTATCTCTTGAGCTTCAAGAGACATAGAAAAACTTGCCGAAATAGCGGCAGCCATTATTATTTTGATAAAAGGCTTCAATTTTCGTTACGTTTTATTGAGTCGAAAAGTGTAATCAGACGAGCAAGCTCATCATCATCTTTAAATGGAAATGTTATTTGACCTTTTCCTGAGTTATTACAAGAAAATTTGACTGGTGTAGCAAACGTGGCTGACAGCTGTTTCTTTAATATATCAAAATCGGCCGAAGAAAATTTCGATTGCTGCGTCTTTTTTGCATTATCTTTTTCTTCTTGACCATTTTGATATGCCTTTGCCAATTCCTCTACACGACGCACAGAGAGTCCCTGCTTTAAAATCTCATTATACAATTTCAATTGCAATGCCGGCTTCTCTATTGTTAGAAGTGCGCGAGCGTGACCCATATCAACACGTTTGTCGCGAAGCCCTAATTGAACTTCTGCCGGAAGCTTTAGTAATCGCAAAAAATTAGCAATAGTCGCTCTTTTTTTACCAATACGTTCACTTAAACGCTCCTGGGTGAGATTATATTGATCTATGAGTTTTCTAAATGTCAATGCAACTTCAATGGCATTCAAATCCTCACGCTGTATATTCTCGATGAGTGCCATTTCTGTCAGCTCGGCTTCATTAGCCGTGCGTATGTAAGCCGGAACTGACTGAAGACCTGCTAATTTCGCAGCTCTATAGCGTCGCTCTCCGGCTATTATTTGATAGCTTTCAGGACCGGTTTTGCGCAATGAAAGAGGTTGGATTATGCCAAGCTCTCTTATTGAACCTGCTAGTTCTTCAAGCGCTTCTTGATCAAAACTACGTCGAGGCTGATCAGGGTTGGGCGATATTTGATCGAGACTTATATCGTTTATCGCCGTTGAACCACGTGCGGGCACATCATCCATGGGTATCAACGAATCAAGACCTCGGCCTAAAGCATTTCTTTTAACAGACATAACTGATTTATTTAAAATTCAGAATGATTATTTCTTTTTATGTTTGGCAATTATTTCTTTTGCCAACATTATATGACTTGTCGCACCTCGACTTTCCGCATCATATAACAATGCCGGCAATCCGTGGCTTGGTGCCTCACTGAGACGAATATTTCTCGGTATCACCGTATCAAATACCATTGTTGAAAAATGACCCTTTAGCTCATCATAAATCTGATTAGCCAATCTCAAACGAGAGTCATACATCGTCAACAAAAAGCCTTCTATTTCAAGCCCGGGATTTAAACGGCTCTTGATTATACGTATCGTATTTAAAAGCTTACTAATTCCTTCAAGGGCAAAATATTCGGCTTGAACCGGTATTATTACTGAGTGAGCCGCAGTTAAAGCATTAACAGTGATAAGCCCCAAAGACGGAGAGCAGTCGATTAGTATATAATCGTATTTTTCTTTAACCGGGGCTAGTAGCTTGGCAAGTACTCGCTCGCGCTCCGGCTTATTTATAAGCTCTAGCTCGGCTCCGGCAAGATCAATGCGAGAACCGACCAAATCAAGTCCTTCTACGCAGGTAGGGACTTGCGAGCCGTCAATCGGATAATTATCTGCCAAACATTCGTATATAGACGAAGACATAGAAGAAGGGTCGATGCCGTAACCCGATGTGGCATTAGCCTGTGGGTCAGCATCGATAATCAACACTTTTTTGCCTTCATAGGCAAGAGAGGCGGCCAAATTAATGGTTGTGGTGGTTTTACCTACTCCGCCTTTTTGGTTAGCGATAGCTATTATCTTTCCCATTTAAGTGTGAATAGAGGTTGAGGTTTGAAAAGTTTTTCAACTGCAAAGGAAAACATTTTTCGTGAAACAATCAAATAAATGTTCCACAAAGTATGTGAATTGTTCAAAACTAGCCTAAAATGTTCATAACTATACATTGAAAATTATAAATTTTCGGTAATTTTGCAAACTACTTTTGATTAATCTTAAAACAATCACTTTAAAATGCAAGACAATCAAGCAGCTCGCCCTCTAATTTTGGTTACTAACGACGACTCTATAAATGCTCCCGGCATAAAAAAACTTGTTGAGAGCGCAAGACTTTTCGGTGACGTAATTGTCGCCGCTCCTTCCGCTCCTCAATCCGGACAATCTTCAGCTCTGTCTGTTGATAAACCGCTTCGCATCAACGAACATGCCGACTTTTGCGGAGCTCGTATGTTTTCAATTTCCGGCACTCCTGTCGACTGTGTAAAACTTGCTTTAAACGCAATTTGTCCTCGCAAACCCGACCTTGTCCTTGCCGGAATAAATCACGGATCAAACGCCGGAAACGCTATAATCTATTCCGGAACAATGGGCGCCGTCATTGAAGGATGTACCGCAGGCATTAAATCTATAGGATTTTCTTTATGCAGCCACTCTATGGATGCCGATTTCGACCTTGCCAAAGAGTTTATCATAAATATCATTAGCACAACAATAGAGCATCCTCTAAACCCGCAAATTGCTTTAAACGTAAATATTCCAGCTAAAGTCAAACCCAATGGCTATCGTATATGCCGCGCCGCAAAAGGCCATTGGAGTGAAGAATACGAACGCTACATCGATCCCAACGGCAAACCGTTCTATTGGCTTACAGGTAGATTCGTAAACGAAGAGCCTAATGCTACCGACACTGACGAGTATTGGCTATCTCAAAACTACATTTCAATCGTTCCGGCTAATATCGACCAATCTGATTTATCACAAATCAAACTATTATCCGATATATACAAAGGTTAGAGCACTCTCTCCTACTCTACCATTGTTAGTCCGTCAATATCACATAGTCGTGCTCGTAGTTGCGCTGCATCATCTTTGCGTATACTAATTTTCATCGAGCACGAATTATCAAATATCTGTTCAAGCGTAACTACTCCTCCTTGCTTAGTGAGTTTCATTACTTCGTTAATGCTCATATATGGGAAGGTAAAACTCATAACCTCTTGCACATGACATTCAATTATTTTCGCCTCCGAGAGTGCCGTACGTGCAGCTTCTCGATAGGCGCTAATAAGCCCCGATGTGCCAAGTTTTATGCCGCCGAAATAACGCACTACTACAACAACTACATCGGTTAGATTAAATGAATTTATCTGTCCCAAAATAGGCTTCCCTGCAGTTCCCGATGGCTCTCCATTGTCACTTGAAAGAGAATCTGTTCGCTCTGGACCTACCATATACGCCCAGCACACATGACGTGCATCATAATACTTCTTCGAAATTTCAGCTACACGTTCTTTAGCTTGTACAGAAGATGTAACATGATAGGCATACGCAAGAAATTTGCTCATTTTTTCGTTAATTTTTCCCTCAGATGCTCCTTCTATAGTGTAAAAAGTGTCAGACATTAGCGCAAAAAATTGAAATTTGTTTTAAAATCTGCTACAAAGATAATAAATTTAACTGATTTTATTTTGATAGATATTTATAGTTTAGTAATTTTGTGTGGTTAAAAATGCCCTAACGCATAATAACCTCGAAAATCTAATTGGTTTAGCCCAATATCAAAAAAACATAGTATACTGTATTAAAAAACTTATCAACCATTCTGTTATGGCAGAGAACAAAGAAAAACTGTTCGACCAATTCCCGGGCGTCAGCTACGAAGAGTGGCGCGCCAAAGTGGAGACAGACCTCAAAGGTGCTGACTTTAACAAAAAATTGGTTTGGAGAACAAACGAAGGCTTCAATGTACAGCCAATCTATCGCGCTGAAGACATTGCCGACCTTAAAACTACAGACTCGCTCCCTGGCGAATTCCCCTATGTACGTGGCACTCGCACCGACAACGATTGGCTCACCCGCCAAGAAATCATTGCCGACACTGCTCAAGGTGCAAATGAAATTGCCCTCGACGTGCTCAACAAAGGTGTAACCTCTCTCGGTTTCAAAGTATCTGAAGGCACAAAACAAGAAATTGCCACCTTACTCAAGGACATTTATCTCCCTGCTGTTGAGGTCAACTTCTCTTGCTGCCCTGGCAAAGCTCTTGCTGTTGCAACTGCTTTGGTTGAGTACCTCAAAGAGAACAACGCTGTTGATACTTTCAAAGGTTCTATCGACTTCAATCCGTTACGTAAAGCTCTCCGTCACGGTGCCGGCAAAGTTGATGCTGACGTCGTAGCTCAAACAAAAGCTCTTCTTGAAATTGTACGCCCGGTTAAAAATCTTCGCGTACTCTCAGTTGATTCTGTTATGCTCTGCAACAGCGGCGCATATATTTTCCAAGAACTTGGATACGCTCTCGCTTGGGGCGCTGATTGGTTGACTCAACTCACCGAAGCCGGCCTTGACATCAACGAAGTCGCTAATCGTGTTAAGTTCAACATGGGCGTCTCTTCAAACTTCTTTATGGAGTTGGCTAAATTCCGCGCTGCTCGCATGCTTTGGGCTCAAATCGTTGAGCAATACAAGCCCACTTGCCCCTGCGCTGCTAAAATGCTTTGCCACGCTTCTACTTCTGAGTTCAACCAAACTATCTTTGATGCTCACGTAAACTTGCTCCGCAGCCAAACTGAAACGATGTCTGCTGCTCTCGCTTGCGTTGATTCTATCACTGTTACTCCGTTCGATACTCCCTACAAAACTCCCGACGCTTTCTCTGAACGCATCGCTCGCAACCAACAATTTCTTCTTAAAGAAGAAAGTCACCTCGACAAAGTTGTTGACCCTGCCGGTGGTTCTTACTACGTTGAAACTCTCACTGTTTCTATCGCTAACGAAGCTTGGAAACTATTCCTCGATGTTGTTGAAAACGGTGGTTTCTTCGCACAATGCAACGAAGGCAAAGTGCAAGATAGCGTAAACGAAAGTAGCGCTAAACGTCACACCGACGTTGCTCGCCGCAAAGAAATTTTGCTCGGTTCTAACCAATATCCTAACATCAACGAAAATACTAACGGTAAAATCGAAAAAACCGAAGGTTGCAAATGCGCTTGCGGAGAACAAGGCGAAGGCGGCTTGAACACAAAACGTGCTGCCAGCGATTTCGAAGCTCTCCGTCTCGCTACTGAAGCTGCTGCTAATCGTCCGAAAGTATTTATGCTTACCATCGGCAACTTGGCTATGCGCTTAGCTCGCGCTCAATTCTCAACCAACTTCTTTGGCTGTGCCGGTTACGAAATCATCGATAACCTCGGCTTTAATACTGTTGAAGAAGGTGTTGATGCTGCTCTCGCTAAGAACGCTGATGTTGTTGTACTCTGCTCTAGCGATGATGAATACGCTGAGCTCGCTCCCGCAGCTTTCAAATATCTTAACGGACGTGCTCAATTTGTTGTTGCCGGTGCTCCTGCTTGCAGTGACGACCTCAAAGCTGTTGGCATCAACGACTTTATCAACGTGCGCAGCAACGTGCTTGAGACTCTTAAAGATTTTAATAACCGTCTTCTCAAATAATACGCCAAATGAAACCCGATTT
>CAZJEA010000017.1:0-23588 GCA_964544895.1 uncultured Bacteroides sp.
CACCGACCAAACCGATGGCAAGAGCACATTGACATTTTTACCATAAATTTCCCACCAGCTTCACCGCGTCTCATCCCGCGTCAGCCACAACTGCGTCCGGCCGTTATCAACGCCAAAGCGCATTTCACGGGCGAACTATGTTCTTATCGAAAGTGCATGCAAGGCTATTCTTACTTTAGCTCTTCTGCGAGAAATGGCGCTGTCGGAGAATTTGATTTGGCTACATATTCAGGCGTGCCTTCACTTATGATTTTGCCGCCATTTTTACCTCCTGCCGGTCCCATATCTATTATATAGTCTGCGCACTTTAATACATCTAGATTATGTTCAATAACTAGAACCGTATTGCCTCTATCCACCAAACGGTTAAGCAAAGACAATAGCGTATTGATATCATCAAAATGCAAACCTGTTGTTGGCTCATCAAGGATGAATAGTGTGCGCCCGGTGTCTTTTTTCGCTAATTCTGTAGCTAATTTTACTCGTTGGTTTTCTCCGCCTGATAATGTGGATGATGGTTGGCCTAGTTTGATATAACCTAGACCTATATCTTGTAGCACTTTAATCTTCTTGACAATTGTCGGTACAGCTTCAAAAAATTCTACTGCCTGATTTATTGTCATATCAAGAACGTCTGCTATAGATTTGCCTTTAAATCGCACTTCTAATGTCTCGCGGTTATATCTCTTGCCGTGGCAAACCTCGCATGGCACCAACACATCAGGCAAAAAATTCATCTCTATTGTGCGATATCCATTGCCGCTACATGCATCACAGCGCCCTCCGCTAACGTTAAATGAAAATCGTCCCGGTTTATAGCCTCTGATTTTAGCTTCTGGCAAATTTACAAATAGCGCACGTATATCAGAAAATACGCCCGTGTATGTAGCCGGATTCGAACGCGGAGATTTGCCTAATGGCGACTGATCTACCGTCACTACCTTATCTATATTCTCTTCTCCTGAAATAGTGGTGTAGGGGAGCGGTTCTTGTAGCGAACGATAAAATTTCTTACTTAATATAGGCTGTAATGTGCCATTAATTAAGCTCGATTTTCCACTTCCGGAAACTCCGGCTATGCATGTAAAAGTGCCGAGTGGTATTGTCATCGTAACATTCTTGAGGTTGTTACCGCTACAACCTTGAAGTATCAACTTCTTGCCATTTCCTTGTCGTCGTGTAGCCGGTATGGGAACAGTTTTTTTGCCTGTGAGATATTGAGCGGTGAGCGTATCTGATTTTAGCATCTCTGCCGGCGTGCCTTGAAACACAACCTTTCCTCCTTTTCGCCCGGCTAATGGGCCAATGTCAACTATATAATCTGCATCTAGCATTATGTCTTTGTCATGCTCTACTACTATCACCGAATTCGATGCATCTCTAAGCCGCTTTAACGAGTCTATTAGACGTCTGTTATCGCGTTGGTGTAAACCAATTGACGGCTCATCCAGTATGTAGAGCACATTTACAAGTTCCGAACCGAGTTGCGTTGCCAAGCGTATACGTTGACTCTCGCCTCCCGATAACGTTGCCGAATTTCTATTTAGCTGCAGATACTCTAGACCAACATCAATTAGAAATTTTAATCTATTGCTAACTTCTTTGATTATCTCAGCGCCGATAGTCTTTTGTGTTGGACTAAGATTTTCCAATGCATGGCACGTCCAATCGTACAAATCAGCTATATCCATTTTGGTCAGAGCGGCTATGTTTTTGTCTCCGATAAAAAAGTGTAATGCTTCTTTATTTAATCGGTCTCCGTTACATTCCGGACAAAGACCTCTAGAGTAAAATTGTCCGCTCCATTTTTGTGCTGCTGATGACGCTTCATCATCTTGCTGCATCTCTATATATTTAATAACTCCTTCATATGACATAAAGTAGTTATTAGTGCTCATAGTTTCGGTTTTAATTGCTAAACGCTCGGTTGTCCCATTTAATATCTCGTTCATTGCGTCGTCATTGAGATCGCTAATCGGAGTCTTTAAATCAACCCCGTACTTTTCGCAAATGGCGGCTATTTGCCAAAATATCATAGAGTTCTTGTACTTACCTAAGGGAGCTATTCCTCCGTTGTAAATAGAAATGCTCGGATCTGGTATTACTTTGTCTTTGTCAATAATATTTACGTAGCCTAATCCTTTACAACAGGGGCATGCTCCTTGTGGTGAGTTGAAAGAAAAATTATGTGGCGCTGGCTCGTGGTATGACAATCCGGTTACCGGGTCCATAAGCGATTGACTATAATGCGAAATTGTGTCATCCTCAACGTCATAAATCATTATCTGTTTATCACCTTGGTTTAGAGCTGTCTCGATAGTGTCGCGTAAACGGGCATCATCTTTGCTGTTTACTTGCAATCTATCTACAACCAATTCTATTGAGTGATTTTTATAACGGTCGAGTTTCATCCCATACGCAATCTCATAGATTTCTCCATCTACCCTTACTCGTAAGTAGCCTTTCTTTCTAAGCTGCTCAAATAGCTCTTTGTAGTGCCCTTTACGATTCTTTACCAGTGGTGCCAAGATATAAATCTTCCTACCTTCAAACTTTGAAAGTATAAGATCTACTATCTTTTCGCGTGTATATTTGACCATCGGCTCGCCTGATAAATAACTCCGAGCTTCACCGATACGTGCGTATAGCAATCGTAAATAGTCATATATTTCAGTGGTCGTCCCGATTGTGCTTCGTGGATTGCGGTTTATCGTCTTTTGCTCGATAGCTATAACCGGACTTAATCCGCTGATTTTGTCAACATCTGGGCGTTCTAGTGTGCCAAGCATATTGCGTGCGTATGCCGAAAATGTCTCGATATAGCGCCGTTGCCCTTCTGCAAAAATTGTGTCAAAAGCTAAACTTGATTTGCCACTACCACTTAATCCGGTTATTACTGATAGTTTGTTGCGCGGTATTGTTACATCAATGTTTTTAAGATTGTGCACGCGCGCTCCGATGACTTCCAGCTGTGATGCTCCGTCATCGGCTATGCTTGCAGTGATCTCTTTGTCCTTACTATCTATCATTATTTAACCCAATTGTTATTATAAACAGTATGCTTGCGTGTCGAACGTTTCAATGATTGTGCTTGAGGTACACGTACACTGTATGTTTTGTTATTTTTATTTGTCAGCGATTGAGATCTAATCCATGGATTCTCTTCTCGTAGTTGAGCATATGTTATCCCATGCTCTTTAGCCCAATCAACCCAACTGTCAACTGGTTCACTAACCTCAACAATAGTGCAGTCTACAGGTTGGTATAGTTGCTTTTCTTTCAGATGAAATCCAAATTGCTTTGGATTCTCTAGTATGGCTTTCATTGCCATGATGCGAAAAACGTAGCGCGATGTCTCGTCTGTTAGATACAAATCAAATGAGCTACTGACTTGTTGCTTACTCAACTCACTGCTAATTCGCCCTTGACCTCCATTATATGAAGCCATTGCCGACTCCCAGTTGCCATATTTTGAATATGCACTTTTTAGGTATCTACAAGCCGCTGCTGTCGCTTTTTCTAAGTTGTATCGTTCGTCAATTTCGTCATTTACTTCAAGCCCGTATTGTGTCGCCGCAGATGCTATAAATTGCCACATACCTGCTGCTTTCGCTCCAGAATATGCGCGCTGATTTAAAAAGCTTTCTATGCAGGCTAAGTAAACTATATCTGTGGGCACACCATACTCTTTTAGTATTGGAACAATTACCGGAAAGTATTTGTTTGCTCGCTTTATCGTTAGCAACGTATTGCCATGACCATAAATCAATGCGGTTAGCTCTCGGTCTAGTCGCTCGTACATGTCAATCCTGTCTAGATCAACTTCTTTCCCGCAAAACTGCATCGATTTAGGTATAGTGGGATTTACTATTTTTATATATCCAAGGTTATTATCTTCGTGATTATTATCATTTGCTGTTGCTGTAAAAGCTATGCCTAATGTTAGTGCCGTAGCTAATATAAATGTTTTAGTCATCTATCTATTATTCTATTCTGTGTCGGTTGTAGTGCTGCTAGTTTTGCCGGCACGTGTGTTAATAATATTTATGTCTCCGCTAAGATTATATTTTACACCATCTGCTCCAACGGCTTTGATGACATAAAAATATACGCCCGACTGGACAAATTTTCCTTTATATTTTCCATCCCAACCCTGTGAGGGATCTGAGAAACTTATAATTTTTGTTCCCCATCTATTAAATATGCTACACTCAAATGAAACTATTGACGTATAACTTACCTTCCATTCGTCGTTGACACCATCTTGATTGGCTGGAGAAAATGCATTCGGACATTCTAGTTTAGATGCTCCTATTGTGATTGTATACACGTCACTCTCATAATAACATTCTCCTGAATCGTCTGCTGCCACGTATTTCACGTATGTGGTTCCTTCGTCATTGAATGTATATGTAAATTCATTTTGATTGTACCTATCTTGCACATCATCAAAATCAGCGCTATTTGAAAATTGCCATTCATGAAATATAGCAGCATCTGTAGCGATAGCTTTAAATGTTATTTCTGCCGGTGCTGATCCGCCAAGCGAGCTACTGTCTTGCTTCTTTTCATTGTCTGCAGTGTGCTCTGTTTGTGATGCAGATGTTTCTGCTGTTACTGCCTTTGTTTTATAAATGTCAGATGTAGCAGATTGTTCGTTTCCCCATGCACGTAAAAATCTATCTCCGGTTAGGGTAAATTCTGTGTCGCAATATGGAGCAACAACAGTGAAATTCGAACTGAATGACGAAATTTCAGCTGACGCGTCGGCTACACTCCATTCTTGAGCATCGTTGTCATACGATAATGTCTGATAACTTACTGTTAGTTGTCTGCTTAGCTCTTTGGCTTGGCCGTTTATAGTGTAATAAGTTATTTTATCTCCTTTGCCATCTGGTGTTAGAGTAACACGATCACACTCGTTTTCGCTTGATGCAGAAAGCCCGTTTAATTGAAATTCGTGATTAGCATAATTTACTACCCAATAGTAATAGCGTCGTGTGCCATCTTCAATTATGTAACCCAAATCTGATGATTCTAGCGCTACAGAGTGTGTTTTTCCGTTTTTACTAACATTAGTAATCTGTTCGGCGTATCCTCCGCCTAGATTGCTATATTTGTACCATGTAACATTTTCTGTCGATGCTGTGTAGTTTACGGTCACATTTGCACTATTCTCAACAACATATATCTCGTTTAATCCCGTTGATGTTTCAGGAGTGACTATTACTGCGTTGTGCGATAACCCGGTAAATGTTAATCCTCCTAAACAATCAATAGAACTGATAATTGATGCTATAGCAATTATTATATTTCTTTTCATTGCCTGGTTTTATGCTTTACTTATTGCAAAGTTAATCAATTTAAAATGTATTTGAAATATAAACGGCGTTTTAATTCACTTATTTCATTATCTAAATAGTTTTTTGTCTCAACGCATCAGCATCCCCATAATTCAGTTGTAAAAACGTCTGTATGGTTAAAACTTTTTAAGAAAGTAACTGTGATATAGCCTTTTTTTGCTTTTTCTATAAAAATAAATTAACTTTGCACATATATACACATTACAAAAATTCATGAAGCGCTTTCTCTTGCGCTAGGTTCACTATTTTTATTAAAACCTGAAAATTTATGATAGAAAGTTTCTTGAAAAAACGAACAACTGACAATTTTAGGTTAAAAATCGTCTCTCGTTATTTTAGAGCAGGTATTGTTGTGATGATGGATATCGTCACTTCTATTGTTGCGTCTTTGTGTACCCTTTTTATTTTGGGCCTTATTTTGCCAAATTTCAATTTGACTATTCAATCGGTTCTTGAATGGCTCATCTTTGCGTTCTTAGCTACGTCGGCTATGCAAATTTTGGCAAAACCTTATAGAGCTATTATTCGCTATGCTACAATACGCGAACTTTATCCAACTTGTGTTGTCGCATTTGGTAAAGCTTTAATAATGCTCTTATTCCTTCGCCTTTTCGATAGTTCTGCTCATGGATTAGCTATGCATTGCGGACTTGTGCTGGTTGATATGTTGATAACAGCATTCCTTTTAATATTCGCTAGAATTATGATGGTTGTCACTTACAATATGATTGTGCGTACTGTTAGCGCTAAATCTGAGTCAACCGCTGTTTTAGTTTATGGCGTGAGCAATGAGTCTGTTGCTATGGTCGCTCGATTGCAAAACTCTCCTCATTACACTATTTGCGGATTTATCGCTGATGATAAAAATCTCGAAGGTCATAAAATTGCTGGATTACCGGTATATAGTTTTAGCGACTTAAAAAGTGTTGCTAATATAATGTCTGATGCTAGCGCCGAAGGTGTACTTTTCGCTAGCGCTGCTGACGCAAGAACTGAACGTGAACGTCTAATGAATTTTTGCAATGAGCTTGAAAGCAAAACATTTGTTGCTCCGGCTATTGACGTAGTTCAAGATGGTAAAATCTTGGATAAAGCCATTCGAAAAATTAAAATTGAAGATCTCCTTGGTCGTCCTGAAATTCAACTTTCTATGGATAAAATCATTGAGAATTTCAAAGATAAGACTATCCTTGTTACAGGCGCTGCCGGATCTATTGGCTCTGAGCTTTGCCGCCAATTGGCTACTTTTGGCATTAAAGAACTTGTCATGTTTGATAATGCAGAAACACCACTCCATAATGTTAGAATGGAGTTCGAATCAGCTTACCCTGATCTTAAATTCACTCCGGTTATTGGTGATGTCCGCCAATTAGCTCGTCTCGATTTTGTATTCAGAAAATTTCATCCGCAAGTCGTCTTTCACGCTGCTGCATACAAACATGTGCCTTTAATGGAAGAAAATCCTTGCGAAGCTGTGCTCGTCAACGTTATTGGCTCTCGTCAAGTAGCCGATAAATGTTTGGAGTATGGCGTCGAAAAAATGGTGATGATTTCTACTGACAAAGCTGTTAATCCTACAAATATCATGGGTTGCACTAAACGATTGGCTGAAATTTATGTCCAGTCGTTAGGCTTGGCTATCGAAAACGGCACCGTAAAGGGTAATACCAAGTTTGTTACAACTCGCTTTGGTAATGTTCTTGGTTCTAATGGCTCAGTGATCCCGCACTTCAATGCTCAAATCGCAGCAGGCGGTCCTATTACGGTAACTCATCCTGATATTGTGCGCTACTTTATGTCTATCCCTGAGGCTTGCCGTTTAGTTATGGAGGCTGCTACAATTTCTACCGGTAATCAAATTTGCGTATTCGATATGGGTAAACCAATTAAGATTGTCCATCTCGCTGAACAGATGGTGCGTTTAGCCGGCCTCAAGTTGGGCGAAGATATCGAAATTAAATTTACCGGTTTACGCCCTGGCGAAAAGTTGTACGAAGAAGTCTTGGCTACTAAAGAAAATACTATCCCGACTGTGCATAAAAGCATCTTTATTGCTAAAGTTAGGGCTTATGACTACAACCATGCTTCAGAAGTCGCTGATGATCTTGAAACTTTATCGCGCGCTGTTGATATCCCAACAATGGTCCGCTTGATGAAAAAAACTGTTCCTGAATTTAAATCAAAAAATTCTCCCTACGAGATTTATGATGTAGAACAAAACTAGAATATTATTATTTCTTTACCATGAGAACATTTTCTTGCATAGTGGCTATTCTAGCTACATCATTCGTATTAACGGCCAAAACACAGCGCATTGCAGTGTTCAGTGATACCCACGTTTCTCCGGGTAACTCTGCTGAAAAAGCTTTGCGTTGTGCCGTATCCGAAGTTAACAATGAAGATTATGATTTGGTCGTTGTAAACGGTGACCTTACAAATGAGGGTAGTGACGAACAAATAGCCAATGTTAAGTCAATATTAGATGATATTAAGGCCCCATTGGCTGTCTTGCCGGGTAATCACGAAAATAATTGGAGTCAAAGTGCAACACAATTTTTTGTTGATACTTTTGGCTCCAATCGCTTTGTCAAATCTCTTGACTCGCTAGTGGTTATTGGCCTTGATTGTGGCCCTTATATGAAAATGGGCGATGGCCATGTTAAACAGGAAGATTTACACTGGCTCAAAACTACACTGGATAAGTACGTTAATGACGGTGTGAAGGTGCTATCATTTAACCATTATCCGGTTAGAGATAACGATCTTGATAATTGGCGCGAATATGCTGCTATTTTATGCAAGTATCCGATTATCGCTCAGGTCGCAGGGCACTATCATCAATGGAATCAATATCAAATCGGAGATATCAATGCTGTAATCGTACGAGCATTAGAGTCAAAAAATAAATATCCAGGTTATGCTATAATTGAAATTGATAACGATTGGGTTCATATATACGAGAAACTAATTGGCCGACCTCGCACGCCAATGTATGCATTCCCCGTCAAAACAAAGCATGAAAAGATTGCTAGCGATGTATTCTCTGATAGCATATCGCAACCGAGAGGTTTTAAAATCTCAAAGCTCCATGCTGATAGCGCGTCTGTATTTACACGTTTATCCGTTGATCATGCTAATGTGTATTTTGGAACATCTATCGGCGTCGTACGCGCTATTGATAAAGTAACAGGAAAACTTAAATGGCAACACTCCTTATATGGCTCCATTTTCTCGCGTCCTATATTGATTCGTAAAAATACACTTTCAGTGCCGTTTAGCAATGGCATAGCAATCCTAAATTCAAATAGTGGTAAACTTTTGAAAACTCTTAATGTAGGTATGGGCCCATACGTAGCTGATGGCATTGTTAGTAGTGATGGTACATCATATATTCAAGGTGGCTATAAGCGGATTGATAATATAAACGCAAATAACACTAAACGAATATGGACTTACGACTCTATTTTTAATTATTGTCAAGCTTCACCTACAATCAAAGACGACGATGTCATTTTTGGATCTTGGGATACTAATTTGAGATGCCTAAGTCTGAAAACCGGTAAACTGAAATGGTGTTGGAACAATGGCAAAGATACAAATTTGTTAAGCCCCGGCAATGTGGTTCCGGTAATTACGAACGACAACGTATATATTGTAGCTCCTGATAGATATATGACTGCTATTGACCGTCAATCGGGCAGACGATTATGGCGTAATAATTCGCATAAATTCCGTGAAAGTCTTGGCGTTAGTCAAGATGGTACCCGTCTTTATGCAAAAACTATGGATGGAGAACTTGTTGCTGTCGATATAACAGTCCCACAATATAAAGAGCTATGGACAATCGACTTGCAAATAGGATATGACCATGCCCCATGTGTTGTTACTGAAGCTGACGGCGTCGTTTACGCCGGATCAAGACATGGTGTCGTGACAGCTGTCGATCCTTTCTCTCAGCAAATTTTATGGAGCCGTCAACTAGGTCAGAGCGAAATTAATGGTTTTGAACTAGATGAATTCACCCATAATATTTATCTTTCTCTAGTTGAGGGTACGATTTTTGTAATTGAAAATAAGCAAAATCTGTAATTTTATGATAGAGCAAAACTTCGTTAATTATATTGCAAACGAAACGCAAATTAATGCCCACAAGGTTGAAAATACAATCAGTTTATTGATTGATGGTTCTACCATACCTTTTATTAGCAGGTATCGAAAAGAAGCTACCGGCGGCCTCGATGAAGTGCAAATAGAATCGATTAATAATCTGTATAATAAACTTATCGAGCTTTCCAAACGTAAAAATACTATTATTGCCGCTATTGAATCGCAAGGTAAACTTACTGATGAGTTGCGTAATCGCATAGTCCAATGCACAGATTCTAATCTGCTGGAAGATATATATTTGCCATATAAACCTAAAAGGAAAACTCGAGCAGATATAGCACGGCAAAAAGGCCTTGAACCATTAGCCAACATAATAATGATGCAAAGAGAATATCGTCTCGATAATATCGTTAAACGTTTTGTCCATGGTGATGTCTCTAATGCTGAAGATGCTTTCAGTGGCGCCCGCGACATAATTGCTGAACGTATTAATGAAGACGAAAGAGCAAGGCGCGTTGTTCGTAATAATTTCTCACATACGGCAATGATTTCCTCGAAAGTCGTTAAAGGAAAGGAAGTTGAAGCTATAAAGTATCGTGATTACTTTAACTTTTTCGAGCCTCTAAAGCGATGCTCATCACACAGACTTTTAGCTATGCGTCGTGGCGAAAAGGAGGGCTTCTTAAGAGTGGCAATATCTCCCGTTGATGATGATTTGTGTATTGAACAATTATCTAAAAAACTTATTCATAGCAACAATGAGTGCACTCAACAATTTGACCTTGCACTTCGCGATGCTTATAAAAGACTTATAAAACCTTCGATTGAGTCTGAATTTGCTTCGTCAAGTAAAGATAAAGCCGATGCTGAAGCAATAACTGTTTTTGCTACAAATTTAAGACAGCTACTTTTATCTCCTCCGCTAGGAAATAAAAGAGTTATGGGCATCGACCCCGGATATCGAACCGGATGTAAGGTCGTATGTTTAAATGAACAAGGTGACTTGTTGGCTAATTGCGCAATTTATCCTCATCCTCCAAAAGCCGAAGTAGAGTTATCGTCCAAAACAATTTGCCGATTGATAGACAAATACAATATTGAGGCAATTGCTATTGGAAACGGTACAGCTGGTCGCGAAACCGAAGCTTTTGTGAAGTCTCTTGCCGTCTCACAAAATGTGCAAGTATTCTTAGTTAGCGAAGATGGTGCCTCTATATATTCGGCATCTAAAATAGCTCGTGATGAATTCCCTGACTATGACGTGACAGTGCGTGGTGCTGTGTCTATCGGACGCCGTCTAATGGACCCATTGGCTGAACTTGTTAAGATTGATCCAAAATCAATAGGCGTGGGCCAATATCAATACGACGTAGATCAAACTTTACTTAAAGAGTCGCTTGACAGAACTGTCGAAAGTTGTGTCAACTCAGTGGGCATAAATATTAATACGGCAAGTTGCTATTTGCTATCTTATATTTCCGGACTTGGCCCCGCGCAAGCTAAACGAATTGTCGAATATCGTACTGAAAATGGTCCTTTCGTGACACGTCAACAATTACTTAAGGTGCCTCATCTTGGCCCTAAGACATACGAGCAATGTGCAGGTTTCTTACGTGTCCCAAATGCTAAAAATCCACTCGATAACACTGCTGTTCACCCCGAACGATACGATTTGGTAAACAAAATGGCAAAAGATCTGAATTGTTCGATAAACGACTTAATATCTAATAAAGAACTACGTCAACAAATTGACTTAAGCCATTATATAAACGCCAATATCGGCATGCCTACTTTGACAGATATCATGCACGAATTGGATAAGCCGGGGCTTGATCCTAGAGAAAAGTTGCAAGATTTTAGCTTTGATAAAAATGTCGTTTCGTTCGATGATTTACGCATTGGTATGGTTCTGCCAGGTATAATTAGTAATATAACTAATTTCGGCTGTTTTGTCGATATAGGTATAAAACAAAAAGGACTCATTCATATTTCTCAACTAAGCAATAGCTTTGTTAAAGATCCAAATGAAATTGTTCATTTACACCAGAACGTTTTAGTTAAAGTTATTGATCTTGACCAAGCTCGAAATCGCATCGCCTTATCGCTACTCCTAGATTAAAAATGACTAAATTTTGACTTGCTAATGCTTATTTATGAGTGAAAAGTTGTAAATTTTCAAGATTATTACTAACTTCGCGTCGCAAAGCGAATATTCACAATTATACATAAAATACTTAGCTAATGATTAACGCTCAGGACATCAAAAACGGCACTTGCATCCGCATGGATGGTCGCCTCTATTTCTGCGTAGAATTCCTTCACGTTAAACCCGGTAAAGGTAACACTTTCATGCGCACTAAACTTAAAGACGTTGTTGACGGTCGCGTACTTGAACGCCGTTTCAACATCGGTGAAAAACTTGAAGATGTGCGTGTTGAACGTCGCCCTTATCAATACCTATACGCCGAAGGTGAAGACGATATCTTTATGAACAACGAAACTTACGAGCAAATTCCTATCTCTAAAGAGCTCGTTACCGGTGCTGCTTATATGAAAGAGGGTGACACCGTTGAAGTTGTTAGCGATGCTTCAACCGAAACTGTTCTTTATGCTGAGATGCCTACTAAAGTCGTGCTCAAAATTACTTACACTGAGCCTGGCATCAAAGGTGATACTGCTACTAACACCCTCAAACCCGCTACTCTCGAAACAGGTGCTACTGTTCGTGTACCTTTGTTCGTTAACGACGGCGATTTGATCGAGGTTGATACTCGCGATGGTAGCTATGTTCGTCGTGTAAACGGCTAATAGCTTCTTAAGCTTAGATATATTGCAACAAACGCACAATATGAGCTGCGTTTGTTGCTTTTTTTATTTACTTTATGCCTTTTTTGTAGCAGAATTGTTAACTTTGCACTTGCAAATCGTAATTTTTTTATTCTTTGTATCAGATGCTTCGTTTTATTAGAAATATGCTTCAGTTGGTACTCGCTCCCGCAAAAGGGTGGGAGGACGTTGCCGCTCTCAATGATTCGCCTACTAAACTTTTAGAAAAAGGTCTATATCCGTTGTTCGCTATTACTGCTATTACTGCATTCGCTCACGGATTTTATGGTTCTGAACCTTTTGATATTGGTAAACAAATTGAGATCGCTCTCACGCAGTTCTTAGCTCTATTTTTAGGAGTTATGTTCGGTCGTGCTACATTTGAAGCTTTGATACATCACTTCACCGGACAACAAACCGAAGTTTCTCGTGTTAGCACTGTGGTTATTTATTCGATTGGTCTCATGGGGTTAATACAGATAATTTCTAATCTTTGCCCAATTCAATTAACGGTTTTAATGTTCTTGCCGGCGTTCGTTGCTATGGTCGTATGGCAATCGCGCATATATCTTTCGGTCAAGACTGAACATGGTGGTATGTTCTTATGTTTCGGAATTGCTGTCTTAATATTAGCACCTATTATTTTTAAAGAATTATTGGAACTATTAATTGTTTAAGACTATGAAAAAAATGACATTTAAAGAAGTAAATATAAAAAATCGCAGAGCTACTTTTGACTTTGCTATCGGTGATACTTTTACTGCTGGAATTGCTTTAACAGGCACTGAAATTAAATCGATTCGCCTTGGTAAAGCGAGTCTGGTCGACACTTTCTGCTTTGTCAATAACGGCGAAGTGTGGGTGAAAAATATGTATATAGCCGAATATTTCTATGGCACATACAATAACCACACGGAGCGTCGCGATAGAAAGCTTTTGCTAAATAAACGTGAAATCGATAAATTGGAAAAGGCTAATAAGGAGCCAGGTAATTCCATAGTCCCTTTGCGTATGTTTATTAATGATCGTGGTTACGCTAAACTTGTTATTGGTATTGGCCGCGGTAAAAAAGAATTTGATAAACGTCAATCTATCAAAGAACGTGAAGATAAACGCACTATTGCGCGAATGTTCCAAAAACGTTAGTTCGATAATTTTCGCAATATCAACATCTTTTTGTCTCCCATACAGTCGGTGACTCCGAGCAATCGGTGGTCACCGCCTTGTTTTACTCCCAATTTTGCGCGTAGTGCATCGGCTGACATACCAAAGTTGCGTGTAGCAATATCTATTTTTGGATATAGCGATTTTATTTGTTTGATGTTTTTAGATTTCCACTCTATTATTTTTTCTATAACCCATATATCAGCCAGCACATCTTCCATCAATTCTTTTGAAAAATATACGTGTGTGTTGTTATGAAATTTGTTTAGCCCATATTTGGCAGCTAACAGTTTCAGCGGCGCAGCTTTCATCACTGCCGGATATAGCTCATAAAGAAAATCGCCCTCATTTGCAGCTGCACAATGTGGCATTGCAGCAGATGCTTCTTCGTCAATCGTGAAACTATATTCTGAAATTGCTCCGGTGCTATTGATTGTTACAGCGTGAACTGTACATTCACATTCTTCATCATTGAATGTCACCTTGGCTACAAGTTCTTTACATTCTGTCTTTGTACCAATAGCATAAATGTCAGTTACGTTCGACACTTCTTTAAGCGTTTGATTTATGTCTAACATTGGTGACATTTTAATCACCAATCGTTTGAAGTGTCTTGAAATTTGATCTTGTAACTCTACAACGTTGGGCTCGCATTGCGATAGAGCATAAACCCTACCTCCTTCAGCCGAGCGTCGTGCGGGGTCTATAAAAGCAACATCCCCCGCTATTTGTTCATCTTTTATCAAATTGCAACTATCACCATTTATCATGCTAATATTATTGCAATTTAATCCGCTTGCATTGTGTGTCAATGCATCAACTAACTCTTGTTTACGCTCTATTGCAACTATCTTCTGTGCCTTTAGCGACAAATGTAGGCAATCTATGCCTAGTCCGGCGGTTAAATCATAGACGATATCTTTGTCATTGATTAATGTAGAGTGAAATTCGGCTAATAAATCCGAAGTGCATTGCTCTCCAGACAATGTGTCCGGAAATAAAAATTCGTCAAATTTATTTAGTGTATCACTGATTTTTTTGCCAAACCTTTTCCTACATTCTATCTGAGTTATGGCAAGCTCGTAGTCTATGGCATTTGTTGCACCATGATACTTAAGCCTGAGACGTGATGTGTCTTCATTTATATTCTTTCGTACAAAATCCCAAAATTCAGATGTAAGTTGCGCCATAATTTTTTGTTTGTGCAAAAGTACGCAAATTAGGCGATAATTTAAAATTTTGTGTTTTTTAATCTAATATTTTTAGTAGAAAATCTCCGATATTAACGCACCGCACTTGCGTAGATGTCAATATGTACATATCTCCACTATGTATGTCGATATCCACTCGTTTCACATCTGTCGAATTAAATGTCAAGCAACCCAGGGCTTTGCCATTCCATCCAAAAAATTCTACGCTAGCACTTTGGGGCTTGTTGTGTGTATTATAATCTATTCTTTGTGCTATGAAAAATTTGTCATAGCCAATACATCCACTATACAATGGCTTGTTATCTGCAATCCTATTTGCAATTGCGTCGTCAGTATTTTCAATATTCGACATTATTAGCGATGTCGCATCATCATTAGCTGTATCCCATATATTTATTGATGCTGCATATTCTGATACTTCTGCCACTTTTGTCCCGTTGGGCTGTATTGCCGTGTAGGTTATCAGTCGTGAAAGTACGCTCATGTCTGTCACTGATTTGGAATTGAGAATCATCATTGCTTCGTTTTCTCTCTCTTTCCCATTTTTTACAATAACTCGTTTAATGCCAGGATTCTCAGGATTGATACAGTATCTTAGTGAAGCCCCGTTCTTTAACCGATAGTCTGCTATGCAGTTTGGCATTAAACTACCGTCTATTTGGTCGTAAGTTGATATTGAGTCTCCTATTTCTGTTAGGTCTGTTATTACATATTTACTATTTGTACTTACCGGTATAGTTGCGATTATATGGCCAGCATCATTAACATTGAATGATGCTTCGGTGCTTTGCATTCGTGTTGGCAAGTCTCCAGTGCCAACTCCAACATTTAGAGTGCTGCCTATTTTTGTTATTTGTGGTAGCGAGTATACATGCCAAAAACCGAAATCTTCGGCTACTGACACTATCAATAATGAATCTGCTATTCGTATATCTGTTATGTTTGTTCCTTCGATATCTAATTTTTGCGTTGCATTAAGCACATCTATTTTCTGCTCGATAGGAAATTTTTCGATGTTGCATAGCTGCTCAAAGTCTCCTCCCGCGCTATTTGTACATGAAATAGTACCAAAGCCGATGCTTAATGCAGATAAAATTAATATTAGTGTATACTTTAGCCTCATTCTTTAAAATTCAAGATTTATACCTATTCTAAAATGTCATCAATTAATTTCGCTACAAAATTAATTAAAATTAATCAATTTCACAATATTTTTAGATTTAAATTCGAGATTTTTTTCTTTTTTGTTTTAGTATAGGCCTTTTAGTGGCTAATTTTACATGTGTTTTTTGCTGATTGACGTTATAAAGTTTTCGATTATTGCTTTACCAGCTTTTGTTATAATGCTTTCCGGATGATATTGCACTCCATATATTGGTAAGTTTATATGTGTGAATGACATCAAATTACCCTGATCATCGTAAGCTGTAGCTTTTAGGCATTTTGGAAGAGTGTTTTTATCAACAACCCATGAATGATAATGCCCAACAATTATTGGATTAGATAATGATTTGTATAAAACATCATTGCTGTTAACGTCTATGAGCGCTGATTCGTGTCCATGCAATGGCTGCTTTAAATTTTTAAGCTTTGCTCCAAAAAATTGCGCTAAAGCTTGAAAACCCAGACAGATACCTAGCATTGGCACTCTCTTATAATATTTTTCTATAACATTCATAAGCAAACCCGCGGCTTCCGGCACATCTGGCCCCGGTGAAATAACAATTGCGTCATAGTTAATAACGTCATTAAGTCGTTCGTCTGTATTACGCACCACATCAACTTGCACGCCTTCTATTTCACGTACTAGTTGTACGATGTTATAAACAAATGAATCGTAGTTATCTATTATTAGAATTTTCATGCTTATGATAATTTTGTGCGAAGTTACATCATTTTATCTTCATATCCTCGTAATAAAGCATTAAATTTGCACTTTAAACAGATATGAAATGCGAATAGATGTATCAACTTTGCGCGAATTAATGAATGATTTTGGCTCATTGCGAAAACCATTCGTTTTCGCTATTGATTATGATATGCAAAAATGCTTATTTTTCGACAACCCATTATCTTGTTCCGAAATACGTTGGTCTACCAAACAGGCTAATAACGGTGCAAATTTAAATGGTAATGCGAAAGCTCCTATATTGAAAATCAAAAAAAGTTTGTCTTTCGAGGACTATGCTAAGAAATTTCAAATTATTCGTGGCGGTCTCTTGCATGGCGATAGCTTTTTGACTAATCTAACTGTTGAAGTCGAGGTCGATTGTAATTTATCATTTGAAGAGGTATATGACATCTGCGATGCTAAATATAAATTCCTAATCCCCGGAGAGTTTGTTTGTTTTTCACCCGAAAGTTTTATTAAAATTTCCGATGACAAAATTTATGCTTATCCTATGAAGGGGACTATTGATGCTACAATTGACAATGCTGAGGCGCTTTTGATGAATAGTTATAAAGAGAAATGTGAACATAATACCATTGTTGATCTCTTACGCAACGATTTAAGTATGGTTTCTCATAATGTTGCGGTGAGTCGTTATAGATATATTGATCGTATAAAAACGCAAAACGGCGAGATATTGCAAACTAGCTCTGAAATTGTAGGCTATCTACCAATACATTGGCATTCA
This sequence comes from uncultured Bacteroides sp., assembly GCA_964544895.1. Taxonomy (GTDB): domain Bacteria; phylum Bacteroidota; class Bacteroidia; order Bacteroidales; family Muribaculaceae; genus CAG-873. The sequence goes on from CAZJEA010000017.1 coordinate 17,311, forward strand.
TCAATTGGAGATATTGTCTGTAAACTTTTACCTGCCGGCTCTATTTGCGGCGCTCCTAAGCCTGCTACAGTAAAACTAATTTCTAATGCTGAACAGTCATCGCGAGGTTGGTATACTGGAGTGTGGGGCTATTATGATGGTAAAAGTTTAGATACTGCCGTTATGATAAGATGTCTTGCTAATCGTGGTGATAAAACTTTTTTCCACAGTGGCGGAGGCATAACTGTTAATAGTTGTGCCGATGATGAATATAATGAAGTTATCCAGAAAATTTACTTACCAATAAAATGAAACAAATTCAATTTATTGAAACTATGCGTGTCGTAGATGGGCAAATTGCAAATCTTAATGCCCATCTCTTTCGCGTGCGCAATACTATTATTGAAACGTTTGGCGCTAATTCTGATTCGCCTAATCTATGCAGTCTAGTTGTGCCTATTGATGCGAAAAAATGCCGAATTGTTTACGACACTCAAATCCAATCCATAGAGTTTAGCGATTATGAACCACGTCACGTAACTTCGCTGAAGTTAGTAGAGGCTAGTCCGGAACTTGATTATCACTTAAAATATGCTGATCGTTCTGATTTATTGTCTTTACGTGAAAGACGTGCCGATTGTGATGATATTCTAATTGTAAAAAATGGATATATTACTGATACTTCATATTCTAATGTCGTTTTTACTGATGGTACCGTCTTTGTTACGCCCAATTCTTTCCTTTTACCCGGCACTATGCGTTCGCTACTGCTTCAAAAGGGAGAAATAGCTGAAGCCTCTATTACAATTGATGACATCAAAAATTACACTCACGTCGCATTGATTAACGCAATGCTTCCATTGCATACAGTACCTTTTATTCCGATATCAAATATAAAATCGTTTTGAAAAGGTAGTATTAAACCATACAAAAATTGAGTAAATATTTAATCAAAATAATAATGCAACAAAATAAAGCTAAATTTTACGTTGATGTAGACAAATGCATCGGTTGTGGCAACTGCGTGAATGTTTGTTCCGGACAGGTCTTGAAACTCGTTGACGGGCATCCTGAAATAAAAGATTTTGACAGATTTGGATGGAGCGGATGTTGGAAGTGCCAACACTGTTTGGCTGTCTGTCAACAATCTGCAATAAGTGTTCTTGGAAAACGTCCTGAAGATTCTTTGGATAAACCGGATATGACTATCGGTGAACAGATGGATAGGCTTGTCGCATATCGTCGTAGTTGCCGCCGCTATCTTAGTAAAAATGTTGACCGTAAACTTATCGATCAGATAGTTAATGATATGGAAAACGTGCCTACCGGCGGCAACTCAATGTCTTTAGAGATGACAATAATTGATGATATCGATGAACTTGACCGCATTTGGCAATTTGTCTATGACGGCATGGAGAAAAATGCAGCAAGAGGATATTTTAGTTCTGGCATGAGCCGATCTATGTATCAAACTATGAAACGCTCTGAGCAGGCCTTGCGTAAAGACGACCTCTTGTTTTGTGGCGCACCTCATCTTTTTATTGCTCACAAACGAGCTAAAGGTCAGTGGGCGCAAGATGATATCGCTGATTGTAACATCGCAAGCGCTTATTTCGAACTAATTTGTAATGCTCATGGTCTTGGCACTACAATTATGAGCTATTCAGCTAGTGTTATTAATGATGTGCCCGGTGCTCGTAAAATGTTAGGAATCCCGGATGATCACTATATGGGCCTAATTATCGGTTTCGGCTATCCTGAAATCGTTTATGCACGCGGCATACAAAAGGATAGAAGTAGCAAAATTCATCGTTTCTCAACTAACAAAAAATAGCGTGGTTGCTAACCCCTTGTTGTACTGCTCAGTTGTAAATATCTAAATTATTCGCTAATTTTGTATTTGTATAATACAAACAAAAATCTCTTTTATAACTATGATAGAACAGAATAAAAAGGTGATGGAGCGTTTTGTTGACTTCATCAACACTGCTGATATGGAGATTGGCAAAGAAGTCCTTTCTGACGAAGCTATTTTCTATGCACCTGTCTCTCCTGACCCATTAAAAGGCTATGAAGGCTATATGACAATCATTAATATGATGCGTAGTGGACTACCTGATGTTAAATGGAAGGCTGAAGAAATGATTGCTGAAGGCGATAATGTAGTCGTACGCTATACAATGACTGCTACCCATACCAAAGATTTTATGGGTATTCCGGCCACTAACAAGCAAATTTCAATCACTTGCCTAAATATTTACCGTTTCAAAGACGGTAAGATTGTTGGCGAAGTTGGTATGCCCGATCTTTTCGGCCTTCTCGGTCAAATTGGCGCATTTAACAGATAACATCACATACATAAATTGTATGACGGTTGGCTTTGTTGTCAACCGTTAAATTTTTCTTTTGTATGCAAAGCTAATTATTTGTACCTTTGCCATTGTCATTACACATTTTTCAATGTTATGAAAGATAAGATTGTTTCGTTTTGTTGGCAGCATTTTTTGCTCGTTATTTCACTATTGATAATGACTCTGGGAGTCGCTTGCTGTGTGCGTTCAGCTCTTGGCTCAAGTGTGATTAGTGTAAACCCGTTCGTATTTCACGATGCAGGGAAAATAGGACTTGTTCCTGCTTTAAGCATTGGACAATACACTTACTGGATGAACGCTCTGTTCGTGGTTATGCAAATCGCAATTTTGCGAAAACAATTTGAATGGGTGCAGCTGTTTCAGCTTGTTATCGGTTTCTTTTTTGGTCTAATGCTCGACTTTTGGATGATGCTTACTATCTGGCTCGTACCGACACTACTATGGCAACAGGTACTCACACAATTAGTGGGATGTCTATTCTTGGGTATTGGCATAGCATTTGAAGTTAGATGTGGTAGTGTAACAATGCCGGGCGAAGGCATCTCTGTAGCAGTAAGTCAGGTTACGCATATCGAGTTCCCAAAAGTGAAAATTTCTATTGATATAGCTCTTGTTTGTATTGGCATCATTTTATGCTATGTGTTTTTCGGAGCTTGGCAATGGCATATCATTGGAATTGGTACTCTCATAGCTATGTTTTTGGTTGGAATTATTGTTAAATGGGTGACGAAACATACTCCATGGTTTGATAGCCTATTGGCTTATCGACCCGGTTTTCGCAGATATATCTACGGCTTGGCTCGTCACCTTTATACTCCGTCTAATAAAAAATAAATGCATTCCAGCCACCATATGTCTTATATTTCTTATCAATAATAATTATCCGCAAATATGGTAAGTTTTTATGCAAAAAGTGAAAATCTTCTTCAATAGAAATTTGCTAAATTTGTGGCATGAAAAGTAAATATATCGCGGCTCTTGTCGCACTAACAATCACCATTATGGCAATCGCACAAAATCCAACGAAGCTGACAGAAAAAGATTCAGAGATAAATCAAACAGCCGGACGCACTCAATTAGGCGAGTTCGCTCCAAAGTTCGCAGAACTTAATGACGATGTCTTATTCGGACAAGTATGGAGTCGCACTGACAAACTCGCTTTGCGCGACCGTAGTTTGGTGACTATTACAGCCCTCATCAGCAGTGGTATAATCGATTCTTCATTAAAATTCCACTTGATGGAGGCTAAGAAAAATGGCATAACCCGTACCGAAATTGCCGAAATTCTAACTCAAGTCGCATTTTATGCCGGATGGCCTAAAGCCTGGGGCGCATTCCGTTTGGCAACAGAAGTGTGGACTGAGAATACCGAATCTTCTGATGCTCGACAAAAGTTTGAGCAAGATATGATTTTCCCTATTGGTAACCCTAATACGGCCTATGCTAAATACTTTATTGGCAATAGCTACTTAGCTCCTATTTCTACTGAGCAAGTTGCCATCTACAACGTAACTTTTGAACCCGGATGTCGTAATAACTGGCACATCCATCATGCCACAAAGGGTGGTGGACAGATGCTGATTTGCGTTGCCGGATATGGCTGGTATCAAGAGGAAGGTAAGCCCGCTCGCAAGTTACAACCGGGTGATGTGGTTAATATTCCGGCAAATGTAAAACACTGGCATGGCGCTGCTGCCGATAGTTGGTTTGCTCACTTAGCCATAGAAATTGCTGGCGAAAATACTAGTAACGAATGGTGCGAACCGGTCACTGACCAAGAGTACAATAATCTCTAACTAGATTCTTTTTGTGATAACGCTATGCCCTCTACACATAAGTAGCGAGCATAGCGTTATGAAATGTATGTGAATATTATTATCGGTTGGTATATTCTTTAGGGAGAGCAGGCATCGCTCCATTCTGTGTGCAAACAAAAGCTGACACGTCAACTGCTGTGCGATGTGCCTCATTAATAGTTTTACCTTTTAGTATAGACGCTATGAATGCTGCGGTGAACGAGTCACCGGCACCTACGGTGTCTGCTACATCTACACTCGGCGTTTCAACAAATGAAACATTTCCGGGGGTAAATACATAGCTACCATTAACGCCACAAGTAAGTATAAGCATTTTGAGATTGTATTTGCCAAGCAAAATCCAACACTTGTCTTGCAAATCAATGCCGGGATATCCGAACATTCGGCTCACGGTCACTAATTCTTCATCATTTATTTTCAGTATGTTACAACGGCGCATTGAGTTGCACAAAATTTCTTTATTGTAAAATGCTTGTCGCAAGTTAATATCAAAGATGATAAGTGGATTATTTTCTTCAGGTATAGCGTCTAGAAATCGCATCATTGTGTTGCGCGACACCACATTCCTTTGAGCAAGCGAGCCAAAACATACTGCTTGAGTGCGCTGAGCAAGTTGCTCAAGATGTGCGGTGTATGGAATATTATCCCAAGCCACATTCTCTTTTATGTCATACATGGGCACGCCGTTTTGGTCAAGCACCACTTGCACTGTTCCCGTTGCGTATTGCACACGCTCAACCAGCATATTAAGGTCTTTCTCTTTGAAATTCTCAATGATTTCATCTCCGAGCTTATCATTTCCAACTGCGCTTACTACTGTTCCATTAAGTCCGAATTGTGATACATGATATGCAAAATTTGCTGGAGCTCCGCCAATTTTTTTGCCTTCGGGTAGGACGTCCCATAATGCTTCGCCCATACCTATAACTAGTCTATTTGTCATGATTTGTTGTTTTGTGCTTTAATTTTTGTTATAAAATAAGTCAAATATAGAACGCCTATGGTCATCACGGCAACTGCACCGAGTTGGTTGACAACAAAGTAGCTGGCAAAACCCATAGTCAGAGGAAAGATTGTGCCGCCAAATAAGCCCATATTCATAAGCCCTGAAATTTCGTTTTTCTTTTCTGGCATATTGTTGAGCGCTTGTGCAAAGATAATAGAAAAAACATTAGAATTGCCAAATCCGATGAGCGCAATGCAAACATATATTGCAAATGAAGCGTTAAATATAAATAATCCAATCATTGCAAAGAGCATTGCAAACACGCTGATTGTAAAGAATAATCGTGTTGACATACGGCTAAGCAAATACCATCAGAGTAAGCATCCTCCGGTGCGGAATATGAAGTACAAACTTGTAGCAAAAGCAGCTTCGTCTATAGTCATTCCAAAACGTTCCATCAAGATCTTTGGCGCTGTGGTGTTTGTGCCAACATCAATACCAACGTGACACATAATGCCAAGAAATCTGCCATCAATTGCAACATCCCTTTTATTTTTACATGCTTTTCTCATTTATAGCGTGCTATTTTAATCACATTCGTGCTAATCCGTTAAAAAAAATAACCTATGTTAATTCGCACCACTTGCAATTTTAGTGTGTTTTTTCGCCATCGCCCATATTAACTTTGCATCAAAATCAAAAAACTATGTTCGCACAAATCAAATGTCGCCGTCGCGACACAAACCTTCCGCCCACCGATCACACCTACCACTTCCGCAAGTGGCTCGGGCGCAACCTATCCAAACGCGAACATTTTGTCATCAACGCGTTAGAGCGCCGCCGTCGAAAAGGCACAATCAAAGTACACATCATCGACAAACCCGGCCAAAACTCACGCAACATCATCATCGCCTACATCCGATACCTCGGGACACTATATCCGTTGCGCGTCGCCGTCGTTTACGACGAGACAAAAAAACAAGCGCGCGAAGTCTGCCGATCGCTCCCCATCGAAGCCTATCCCGCTTCCGTCAAGCGACCAAACACATGCAGAGGCATGAACTACGACATCGCGCTCATCTTGAATCCACCCGCGCGCTACCTTCCCGACATCTTCGCCACCGTCTGGCCCGTCGTCGGCGACTACTACCTCGGATGCGCACT
>CAZJEA010000018.1:0-23444 GCA_964544895.1 uncultured Bacteroides sp.
CATAGGTATGCGTATTCCCCCCACACCCGCGCTCCGCGTAGCGGTGCGTATAAAAACGCGTAATCCCATCCGTGACTATATAATAAAGCGGCGCACCGTTTCACAAGAAAGGATGCGCCGTTTGAAAAGAAATCTATCTTACCTTAAAATTGTAGTATTCTAGAATGGGTATTTACCTGCTGCGGCACCCTCCATTACTGCTGGAATGATGACGTCGCTGGTTACGGCTCCCGTGCTACGGCTCATGCCTTCGCCGGTGTCCCACATAAACGGAACCAAACCGTGGTTTTTAGCTTCGCGTGTTACCTTCATATTGAAGTCATAACGCGATTTTTTGTGTGCAGCAAGCTCTGTTGCATCTGTGATCGATGCACTGCGATCTTTGATTGCTCCATATTCACCGAGAATTACAGGAATTCCTTTGTTTACGAATTGTTGTTGCATCTTGGTGAATTCTGTTGCTAAGTAATCCTCTTCTCCCCATGTTGAGTTGCGCTCTGTATTTGAGGTATGGTTGCCTTCGCCCCAGAAGTAGAATACTTTGCCCCAGCTTGCATCATCATCTAATCCGCAGAATTGCCAGGGTGCGTAGTAGTGTACTTCTGCCATCAAACGTCCTTCAACAACGTCTGTTGGCATGTTTAGGAAGAGTGAATTTGTTTTGTCTATGTCTGTTGCCGGACCTTGCACTATAAGTGTGCGTTTGTAGTTGCGTCCGCCAGTAGCACGCACTGCATCTATAAATGCTTGCTCATATTCGAGTAGCACTGACATTTGTGTTGCATTTTCTACATTGGGCTCGTTAGCTCCGGCAAAAAGCAAATGCTCGTCATAGCCACCAAGTTTTGTAGCTATTTGTGTCCAAAGTGCTTTTTGCTCTTTGAGGTTTTCTGCCTTTTTATCTTCAGTGCAATGCTCTTCGAGCCATCCACCATCCCAGTGTATATTTACAATTACATACATATCGTTTTCTACACACCAGTTCACAATTTCATCTACACGATTCAACCATGCGTCTTGAATCTTGTAGGTTGAGCGATCTTCAATATAGCCGTCCCATGCTGTCGGAAGACGTACGGCGTTAAAGCCTGCTGCTTTAATTGATTTGATGAGATTCTCTGTGATTCGCGGATTGCCCCACGCTGTTTCTGACGGTGTTGTGCCGTTGTATGCTTCAAGTGTATTACCAATGTTCCAGCCAGCATAGATGGCTTTTGCTATTTCTATAGCTGATTTGCTCATGCTGCTGTCTTGACCAAGTTGTGAGATGTTTATCTCGAGGCTGAGTCCACCTGATACTACTGTGATTTTGCCTTCGCGAGCATCGCTGTGGTTGGCATTTACTGTCACTACGTAGTTTTTCTCTGTCATGGCTGCACGCGAAACAGTGTTTACTGTGATCCATGATGCTGATGTGCTAACTGTGCAATCATTGTTGCTGAGCACTGTGATATCATAGTTGCCGCCCTCGGTAGGTACGGTTTCAGGTATATTCGATGATGAGAGATAGAGCCCGTCGGCTGCAATTTGTGTTACTGTTACATTTGCATTGCTGGTCCCATCGGTTACTGCTATGTTTGAGCTGCGATCGTCGTTAGTGTCGTTTGCGTCTACTTTTACTTTCGCTGTCCAAATTTGGCCTTTTGAGCCTGTTTGTGTTAAACTTGCGATGCTCAACCATGAGGCATCGGGAGTTAGCGTCGGTTGTTTCAGCGATTGAACTATCAGTGTGTATTCTCCTCCTGATTTCAATGCTGTGATTTCTGTGGTCGGCACCTTAAAATCGGTACCCACAGGCGATGTTACGTCGTCATTGTCGCTGCATGCTGTTACTGACGATGTGCATAAGAGTATTGAGGCAATTAGCCATAAGATTTTTTTCAGTTTCACAATCGTAGGATTTAGTGGTTGTATTGTTTTTATAAATTTAGTTGTAGGGCGCGCTTCGCTTGTCTGCAATTTCTTCAACAATAATAAGTGCATCTTTTTCTTTTTAGGGGGTGACGCGCTTGGCGCCACCCTACAACTAACTTTTGCTTATTTTTAGAAGAGTTTCAGTACGGTGTACTTAACTTCGAATGAACTATTAAATCCGAGTGACGGTACTTGATCGTCTACGGTTCCACTCCACGGACTTGCACTTTGTGTGCCGCCGTATCTGTTGTACAATTCGATGCGGTAGTTACCATTACCTTCAAGATCTCCGTAAAGTATCTTGCTTGCATCAAACGAAACTGCTTTTCCATCTACCAATACCTCGTCTAGACGTAATTGCATATTCGGGTATTTACTAAACGCTTCTTTGAGCTCTACTAGATAGATCATGCCGTTGGCACGTGAACCGGTAAACTTGATCGATTGTTGCGTATCTGAGATGCCTCCGTTGAAATATAACGGTGCGCTCACATCGGGCCAGTTTGAATTCCAGTTGCTGTCGCATACTGTGAGTCCGGCGGTAAGTCCGTTTGCTGCATCTTCGTCTTTAAGATTTACAATTGTGTAAGTGAGCTCAATCTTGCTCTTACATGCTAGAGCTGCTTCACTGTTTGAATCTGTGCCTCCGAACGGGCTGTCTTGGGCTGTGCCTGATCCCCAGCAGTTGAAGATCTCTATGCGGTAGTTGCCATTGTCCTCAAGATCACCATATTTAAGCTTGTTAGCATCAAATTTAACAGCTTTACCATCAAGAGTAATCTTATCAAGTGTGATGAATGCGTGTGGATATTCTGCACGCAATCCAATGAAGTCAAGTATCACTACATTGCCGGCTGCCATACCTTCATTAATGGCGATGGTATGTGTCTCTCCGGCTGCCATTGCTACAAGCTCTGTTGTTGTGGGCCATCCGTTTTGTCCGTCCCAATCACAGAAGCTTACGCTGTATACAGGTTTTGAGTAGAATTCTTTTTGCTCTCCGCTGATATAGTTTTGGCTGAGTGCCTGACCATCGCTACGGATGATTGCTATTTGCATCTTTTGATCGGTGAGTGAAAGTATGCGCAAGTCGGTCGATACATTCTTATAGTCACCGGGCACGTGAAGCACTTCTGCATTTTTCAATGTAATTGTGCGGTTCTTTTCGTTGACGGTGTAGGTGCCTTCGTAGGTCTTACCTGTTGCCAAGTTGTTAACTGTCACTTTACCGTCTGCACTAAATGTCATTGAACCAAATTCTTGAGCGGTGAAGCCAATCCAGCTTGAGATGTCGCCCCAAGCAGGTGCCCAGCACCATGAGTCGCCGGTTACGGTGTCGCCATTGCTGACTGTTGTCCATGAGTCATCTGAACCATAGAAGTATTCCGGACCATCCCAAAGGTATGATTTACCATCTGCATCAAGGTCTATGTACCATGTCTGATTCAATAGTGCTTTCTTAAATTCTACAGGCTGTTTCTTTACAGGACGTATTGATGCTGCAATGTTGCGTGCCAATGTTGACAATCCTGCTGAATTTGATGAGAATTCGAGTGTGCGACCAAATTGATCGTTTGATCCGTTGATTTGTCCTAACCAGTAGTTACCGGCGCTTCCAAGATCTGATACGTCTTGTCCACTGCGTGTGCCGGCTGCCGGCAAGAAGATTGATTTACCGTTTGATGCTGTGAAGCGGATACCTTGCACACCGTCTACTTCGGTCCATTCGTGTGTGGTGCATACGATAAGTTCTTTAACCTCGTCTGCTATTGGCATACGACCGTAGTCGTTTACATTTGCGATATCGTTCTTACCGCCAAAGATGTCTCCGGTTACAGTGTAGTCATCTATGTCTGTTGAGTGTTTGGTTACGTCTAATTGGCCATATCCAACACGTGATCCTAGATCGCTTGGTTTTTCTGCACCAACGTTTGCTGTTGCCCAAAGCACTGACAAACCAAGATCTACATATTCGGGTGTGTAATCACCGGTCTTGAATGCTGCCGGTTCGCCATATACGTGTCCATCACCGAGTGAGATGTAAGGTATGTAGTAGTAGGTAGTGTTTGGTAGCAAACCGTATGCTTGTGCAGTGAGTGTGCCATTCTCTAGACTACCTTCAACTTCCAAACCATTCTTAACATCTTCTACTAAGTTCGATGTCGAAATCTTTGCTCCTGCTCCAATCTCAACAGGCACACCTTCTGTTCCGCTTACGCTAGCTGATATAAGTGCCTTCGATGCCGAAATATTTGAGCTTTGTGTATTGGTGACTTTTGCATCTGTTGTTACAAATGATTTTACCTCACCATAGTAGCTTACGCGTCCTTGCAAGGTTACGTATACACAATAATAGTATACTTTGTTTGTTTGCAAGCCGTCTACGCTGGCTGTAATGTTTCCTTCACTATAGGTTCCGGATACATCTATGCCGCTGGTCTTAACATCTCCTTCATTTTCTGAATAGAGAGCTCCTACTTTGAACGCACTCGATGATTGTCCGCTCAATCCGTCTACCGTTCCTTTCAGCACAGCTGAATATGCTGTTACTTCTGCTTCGGTAGTGACCACGCTATTTATGATTGGCGTGGTGTTGATCACCGGATCGTCGTCGCTACATGCTGTCATACCCAATATGCAGGCTACAGCTAGTAATAGACTTTTAAATATTTTATTTTTCATTTTTGATTCTTTTAGTGGTAAGTGTTATTCGGTCTTATCTAGCCAGATCGAATCAATGGTGATTTTAACATTCGGGCAAATGTGATCGTCACCGGTGGTTAAGTCGGTGCTTGTTGCATTGCCCATGCCTACCATATCAATGCAGAATACAAAGCCATCTGCTGATGCTCCTGAACCTTTACCTGTTGTTGATACTGTGTAGGTTCCATCTTTGGTGATGTTTGCGGTTACTGAACCTGAATCGGTTGCGTTCCATACGTTTCCTAGTGAGTTCATCAAGAACGCGGTGACAGGTGTTGAAAGGGTTCCTAATCCACTTACAGTGAACGTAACTTTGATTGATTGTTTGTATTTAATCTTTGTTATGTCAATAGGCGGATTTGATGCTGTGCCTGATCCCCATGCATTGAATATTTCAACACGTAGGTTTTGGTTGCCTTCCAAGTCTCCGTAGAGTATCTTTGAGTTATCACATACAAGGCGTGTGCCATTTTCGGTTGTGGTTGCTTTTTTCTCTTTAAGTTTGATGCAGAGATATTCTGTAGTTTTGCCTTTTGAGTCTTGATTTACTGAGCTACCCAACCAAAGTTCTTCACCTTCTTCGTATTTCACAATAGAAAGCTTATTTGTTGTGATATTGATTGTTGCTTGTGAACCGACTGCACGCAACCATGTAACATTCTTCGAGAATGTGAATGTGGTGCCATCTGTTGTGTACGTTCCTGATACTTCACCATTTACTGTGTTTGCAATAAATGTGCCGCTTGTTGAGTCTTTTTTGCTCATTGTCAATGAGAAGTCTGATACTTGATCTTCATCGGCTGCAGGGCACCATGATTTACCATAGTCACTTGCTGATGCAAATCCGTTTGATTCCCATTGTGCTGATGCTCCGTTCCACCAATACCAATCGTATGGAGCATCTTCTACAAGTGTCCATGTCTTTTCGGTTGTTGTTGTTGTGGTGAGGGTGTTATTGCCATCTCCACTGAACGGATCTTCTACGGGTGAGTTGGTTATACCGCCACCATCGGGATATACTCCATTCCATCCGTCTGCTACATAGTTGATACAAATCAAACACGGATCTGATGCACGGATAATACCAATTTGCATTGTGTATTCGTCAAGTGACAAAAGTTTGATGTTGTACCAGTCTTGTGCAAATGCAGGTGCATCTGCATCATACCATGCTGCTGTCTCCGGCAAGTTGAGCTTGTGGTTATCTGTATCTACGGTGTACGAACCTGCGGCTACTCCGTTTACGGCTACGTGAGCACCGTCGATAAGATCGAAGGTGAGTTTGCCGAAGTTGGCGGGGGTGATGCCGATCCAGTCAAGGCAAGATGCGTCTGCATCCCATGCCCATGAGTCTGAACCTTCAGGTAGTGTACGGCCTAGTGCAATTGACTCCCAGCAGTCATCGGTACCTTTAAAGTAGAATGGTCCGGCAAATGCTGTTGTAACACCGTCTTCGTATGCTATGCGCCATGTCTTTGAACAGCCTTGTCCACCTCCGGTGAGATTAATCCAAATATCGTCGGTGAGTAGTTCGCCGTTAGTATTGTTGATTGTGATGTCGTACGGTGCTCCGTAAACCATGCCACCGCGGGTCATCACTCCAAATTTAACTTGATAATCACCTGCAAACGGCACACGTATTTTCGCGGTCTCTCCTGTTGTCGATCCTTGCGGGTGTATCCAGTTGGTCACAAATGACGAACCTAAAAGGCTCTTCATTGTCACTGTGTTGGTTGCCTGATCTACGTCTACGGTATAGGCGAGTCCTTCAACTAAATCGTCGGAGGTTACATTTGCACTATCCAGACTATATTCATCGGGCGAACATGCTGTGGTAAACAATAGCACCGCGCATGTTATTAATGAATAAATATGTTTTAAATTCATTGTCTTTGTTTTTTATTTGAAATTACCAGCCGGCATTTTGTTTGAGAACACCGTTTGAAAGAGTAATTTGGTTGTTGGGGATTTGGCTTAGGCCTTTTGTTGCTATAATGTTAGCGGCTTTGATTGTTACTTCATCGCTTGCTCCGCCACTTAGCACTGAGCCTGAGCTGGCAGCTATGGTATTGGCTGCTGTTTCTACACCTTGTCTGAGCAAATCCCAATAGCGTATGCCCTCAAAGGCAAATTCTGTTGCACGCTCTTTCATAATGTTGTCTTTGGTTACTGCAAGTGACCCTAGACCTGCTCTTTCGCGTACTTGATCAAAATAGCTTTGTGCATTCGGCGATCCAAGTTCTGCTGCCATGAGTAGCACGTCTGCGTAGCGCATCAATACCCAGCTGTTTACACTCGTTTCTTGGAAGCCGGCGGTGCCATCTTCTTTGTTAGCAGAACTTCCATCATAGAAGCCTAGCGGAGTGTATTTCTTAACTGTATATCCGGTGTATTCGCGTTGATCTGCTAGTGCTGAGTTATAGTCGTCTAGATCTTTGAATCCTTCGCTGTCGAGATCAATTACTGATGCTGTGTAGCGATTATCACCATTCTTAAAGTTATTGAGGTATGTCGGACATACTGTGCATGCGCCCCATCCGTAGTGGTAAGGTGCCAAACTCATGCCACGTACACCCATCATTACCAACCAACGGTTTGAGTCGTTATTGCCATTGTAGTCTTGTGTCGGGGTGAAGTTCATTGCGAGGATAACTTCTTCGTTGTTATCGCCTGCATATGTAGACTTTTCTGTATCCCAACCAAGTTCTCCGTCTTTAGCAACTAGCGATGCTGCCGGCCATAGGTTCTTATAATTGTCGATAAGTTTGTAGCCTCCGTTAGCAATAATATCTTCCAAACCGGCTAGAACGTCTGCCTTAGTTGCTCCTTCGGGCTCTGTTCCGTAATATCCGGTGTAGTACAAATATGCACGAGCTTTCATTGCCTCTGCTGCATATTTAGTAATGTGTCCTGTCGATCCGGTCAAATATACGCTACTGTGATCTTCTCCGGGGATGTTTGCAATTGCATAGTCAAGGTCTTCAAAGATTGCTTTATATACCTCTGACGGTGCTGCTTGCTCCGGATTATCATTTGTTGCTTCGAGTTTCAAGGGTATGTTTCCCCAAAGACGAACCATATCAAAGTAGAGCAAAGCGCGGATAGCACGACATTCTGCTATATATATCTCGTGCTTTTTGCTGCCTTCGGTCCAATTGATTTGATCTTCATGTCCTAAAAATTCGTTGCAACGATATACTGCTGCATAGTATGATGCCCAGTCTTGCTCATATATATTGAGGCTTGAGGGCGATTGATTGATATCGAAACGGTCGATAACTTGATAGCTACGGTCGTCTCCGTTACCGGTTGCTCCGTATGTCTCATCTGACATTATTGTCGATGCTACATATATTCCCACACCTGGCACTGATGCTATTTGACGCCATCCATCATAGCATCCTATCAACGCACGCCAAGCATCTGTTTCTGTTTTATAGAAGTTGCCCGTTGTTGATTCGGTCTTTGAATCTACATCTAGGAAGCTATCTGAGCATGATGTCAAGCCCGGAGTAAATGCTGCCAAGGTTAGAGTCAATATTGAATATTTGAGTTTATTATTCATTGTTATATTTGTCTTAGGAGTTAGAATGAAAGGTTAACACCAAATAAGAATGTGCGAGGACGTGGATAATAACCTACATCTACGCCTGATACCCAGTCTGATGTGCCATAGCCAATTTCCGGGTCCATACCATCATATTTTGTGAAGGTAAACGGATTTTGTACTTGTGCATACAAACGTGCTTGTGATATTGCTTTCAAATTTATCAATTTCGCAAAATCATAGCCGAGAGTAATGTTGCTAATGCGCAAGAAGTCGCCATCTTTTACATACAGATCTGAGAATTGCCAGTTGCGGTTTGTGTTTGATACGGCTGGCATGCTATTGCTTGTGCCTTCTCCGGTCCAACGGTTAAGTATAGCGGTTGTGTAGTTGGCGTATTTGCTTACTTGGTTGCGGTAAGATTGTACAATCTTGTTACCGGCATTGCCGTTGGCTGTGATGCCTAAGTCAAAGTTCTTGTATGCAAGATTAATATTAAAACCGTATGTGAATTTAGGCATACCGTTGCCAAGATCTACTTTATCGTTATCGTCAATAACTCCATCGTGGTTTTGGTCTACGTATTTCACGTCACCGGGACGTACATCGCTAAGCAATACTCCGTTACCGGCTGCAATCCAATCATTGATCTCTTGCTCGTTTTGGAATATGCCTGCAGTTTGATATCCCCAGAAGTAACCGATTGCGTATCCGTTTTGTGCACGATAAAATTCTCCTGCGTTATCGTATAGCTCACCGGTGTTACCGTGGATGATACCGTCTTCGTTAGGTATTTCGCCTACTTTGTTCTTATTCCATGCTCCATTCACGCCAATGCTGTATGCAAAGTCGCCAATGTTGTCATGCCATGTAAGGTTGAGTTCGACACCGGTATTTTTAACGTTACCACCATTAATATATGGTGCGCCGCTACCTGATGATGCAAGTATTGGAGCTTCTACCAACCAGTCTTTTGTGTTTTTGATATAGAAATCAAAGTTAACACCTAAGCGGCTGTGCAAGAATTGTGCATCAAAACCGATGTTAGTTTGTTCTGAGGTTTCCCATGTGATATCTTCGTTAGCGAAGCGGCTTGGATATGCACCCCAGTTGTTTGCAATGTTGGTGGCGTAGCTACCATCATAAACTCCGTTAGCTCCAATAGCACTGCCAAAATAGTAGTGTGTATTTGAGTTCTTAATCGGTGCTAAATATTGATAGTTGTCGATGTTTTGGTTACCGACACGGCCCCAGCTTACACGCAATTTCAAGAAGTTCAACCAATTTGATGTATCTTCCATGAATTTTTCATTGGTGATATTCCAACCGGCTGATACTGATGGGAAGGTACCGAAACGGTGACCTGATGCAAATTTAGATGAACCATCACGACGTACGGTCAAGTTTACCATGTAACGTTCGTCAAAGTTCCATCCTAAACGACCAAAATATGACACTGAACGTGCATTGTCGTGTGGATTACCTGAAGCGCCTAGACCTTTATCGGTTGTAGCTGCTGTACCATTATTAATATATGCGTGATCCCAGTCATCAAAACCCTCTTTAAGGTAAGCTTGATTTGCTCCGAGATATGATCCACTGTAACGGTATGATTCCATACCTACCAACACATTAAATGCATTTTTATCGATTTTGAAATCGTATGCTGCTGTGTTTGTCCATGTGATGCCGAGGCTATTGTTTTGGCTTTGGCTTACTTTTGTATAGGCTGCATCATATGCATCATCGTAGTAGCTGAAGTGATATTGAGGTGTGTAGCTACGATAGTCGCTGTTGCTATATACAACACCGAGCACTGTTTTGATGCGTAAGTTCTTGATGGGTTGCAATTGTGCATAAGCATTTCCATTGAAGGTTGCTGTCTTTGTTAAGTTGTTGTTGCAAGTCATCATCGAACCGTAAGGGTTACCGTCTGAGTTATTCCAGTCTGAACTTGATGTGTCGTTGTATGGGCTATCAAAGTAGTTGTTGTTGCTGTAGATCGGTGCTAATGGTGATGTGCCAAATGCACTGCGCAAGGTGTTATTATATTGGTTACCTACGCCAATGCCTTTGTTCTTTACATATACAAAACCGGCTTGTTCGCCTACGGTCAATATCTCATCAAATAGTTTGTGATCTGAGTTGATACGGAAGTTGTATCGTGAGTAGTCAGATACATCTGAACCGCCTACAATACCTTCTTGGTTCATATACCCAAGTGATAGTGCGTAAGTGCTGGTTTTGCTGCCCCCGCTGATGCCGAGTGTGTAGCTCTGGGTAGTTGCATTGTTTTTGAACATTGAGTCTACCCAATTTGTGTCGATAATGTCAGTGGCATTTCCGTCTGCATCACGATTCCAAATGCTGTTGATGCTTGACCAATCGTAAGGAGCTTTTCCGTCGTTAACGTTTTGCTCATCCATGATTGTCATGTATTCTTTAGCATTCAACATTTTGGTCTTGCGTGCAGCTGATTGCCATCCAAAGTATGCATCAAATGTTACTTTGGCTTTACCTTCACGTCCTTGTTTGGTTGTGATAAGTACTACACCATTGGCTGCTTGAGCTCCGTAGATAGCTGCTGATGCTGCATCTTTGAGCACGTCAATCGACTCAATGTCGTTCGGATTAAGGGTTGAAATGTCGCCACCAATACCGTCTATCAAGTATAGCGGACTTGCATTTCCGACTGTTCCCAAACCACGAATGGTTACCTTCATGTCTGATCCAGGTTGACCTGACGTTGAGGCAATCGTTACACCTGCCATTTGTCCTTGCATTGCTTGCAACGGGCTTGTGGTGTTAAGTTTGGCTAGGTCGTCTCCCTTTACTTGGGCTGTAGCTCCGGTCACAAGTTTCTTCTTTTGTACTCCGTAGCCGACTACAACCAATTCTTCAAGGTTGCCGGCGGTTTCACTTAGTGATACGTCGATTTTCTCGCCGTTCACAGTTACTTCCTTGGTCACGTACCCAACGTACGAGAATACGAGGGTGGTGCCCTGTTTTGCTTGGATTGAATAAGTGCCGTCTATGTCTGTTATTGAGCCTGAAGATGACCCCTTTACATACACAGATGCACCAATCAACGGTTCGTTGTCACTTGCTGATGTCACAGTTCCGGTCACTGTTTGTGCTTGAGCACTCATCGTGAAAACACTAAACAGTAGCAGTAATGCAATCATGGCAACGCGACTCAAATGCCATTTTTGGCACGGATTTTTTAGCGTTCTGTTCATTGATACACTAGTTTAACAGGTTAATTTTTGAGTATAAGGCAATTTTTAAAATTGTTTCTTAGGGTTAGTTTTTGGTTCTTAAAGAGCTTTTTACTTATTCAGTCACAAAATTAACATCTATTCAGCTATAATAATGTATAAATTGTCACTTTTATGTAGCCATTCTGTTATTTGCCACTTTACAAATGATATATTTATAGGTATAAAATGTTATATTTCGCTATGACACTTTTCTCATAAACCTTGTTAATTTTCTCTTTTTTACACTCTTTTTTGCCTAGTTTTCTTGCTGTTTCGCTTTATTTATGTAACTTTGTGCTCGGTTAGATAACAACTTATACCATATAACATTTCTAGCATAACATGAACACTCGCCTTAAGGCTAGTTCTTTCTTCTTTCTGATCCTAACGTTGCTCCTGCCTGTTCTTTCTTACTCTCAAGAATACCGTTACAGAACTTATGATGTCGAAAGAGGCCTTTCAAACAATAAAGTAAATTGTATCTACAAAGACAGTAAAGGTTTTTTGTGGGTCGGCACTTCTTCGGGGCTTAATCGCTTCGACGGTTACAGTTTTAAAACTTATTTTAACTCAAAAGCAGACACTAACTCTCTTTATAGCTCACACATTGAGTCAATCCAAGAAGATTCGCACGGCAACCTGCTCATTGGTTGCGGCGGCTCATATTCTATATATCATCGTCTCGCTGATAAGTTTTCTCGCGATATTAACTCGTTTTTAAAACCTTATGGCGCAAATGTTTGGCCATCGGCAATGTTTATAGCGGCTGATAAATCTGTTTGGATGTACGATTCGTATAACGGCTCGTATTGTTTGCCAAATAATGCGAGTAAAGCTGTGAAAATTGTCGACACTAAGCATTTGCTTTCTAAAAATTCAATTTCACAGATTGTACAGATTGATAAATACATCTGTTTCATCTCTAAATTGGGTGAAATTATTGCCGTTGATGCAAAAACACGCACAGTGAAGTGGTGCGACAATACCATTAATCGCAATAATCCTAACCTTGGATATCAAAACTACTCTTGTTTTATAGACCATCAAAATAGAATGTGGATTTATAGTGTTGACGGTGTTTGGGTTTATAATTTTACTTCACACCGTTGGAACGATAAATTAGCTGAAACGCTTAAGAGTCTTAAGATAGTCAAGGCTATCACTGAAGATGATAAAGGGAATATATGGATCGGTCAAGATCAATGCGGGTTGGCAATTATTAGCTCTCAGACAAATTGTTTGAAACCGCTAAAAACGACTGAACGTCTTTCAAACAAAACTATCGAATCGCTCTATTCTGATAGTGATGGTAATGTGTGGATCGGTACATACAAAACAGGTTTGTATCAATACAACGAGAGTATGTTTAAGTTTAACCTTTACGAATTCCCTGATGTTAATTGCATAGCAGACGGTGCAAATAACAACGTTTGGATCGGTACTGATGCCGGCACATTAATACACTGGAATCGTAATACTCTCGAATCTGTAACTTATGATTTAAATTACCCACTGGTTAGCCTATGCTCTGTCGCCGATGGCAGTCTTTGGATTGGAACTTATCGTGGAGGATTGAAACGTTTCAAAGACGGAAATATCACTAACTATGGCATCTCTAATGGCTTAGCGTCAAACAATGTGTGGTCAATTATTAGTGATAATAAAAATGGTCTTTGGCTTGGTACCCTTGGCGGCGGCTTGCAATATTTTAATACTGTAACGCAACACTTCGATACTTACAATACTTCAAACTCAGCGCTTAACAACGACTACATAAATTCATTGTGTCTTTCACACAACGGTTCTCTGTATATCGGCACAACCCAAGGAGTTATGATCTTAAATCCCGCTTCTCGCTTGATACGACCAATAAAGTCTTTAGCTTTGGCGGGTGTATCGCAACTCTACGAAGATACACGTGGCTTTTTGTGGATAGCAACTTTCGATGGTTTGTTTGTGTATAATCCGCAGACTGACACGGTTCAACCCGTTGATCTATCATCTACATTCATAAGTCCTTATGTGCTTGGTCTTGCTGAGGATAAACAAGGTGATATTTGGGCTAGCATAGGATCAAACGTTATAAAAATTCATATTAATGATGCTCATCAAGTCGGTAATTTTGATTTTGCTGTTCATGCTTATACGCAAAGCGACGGACTTCAACCCAGCGATTTCAACCAGCGATCTTTGTGCCGTCTTGCTGATGGCGAAATTTTAGTCGGTGGCTTGTATGGAGTAAACTCATTCATTCCTCACCTTATTAACTACGATCATCGCACACCTAATGTAATGTTCGTTGATATGCGTCTATTTGGTCAACCTGTTAAGGTGGGTGAAAAATACGGTGGTTTTGTTGCGTTAAGTTCGCCAATTGAACAGTCGTCTCAAATTGATTTGGGCTTTTCGCAAAACGAATTCACAATCTATTTTTCTACCGACAACTACGTTGCTCCAGAAAAGACGATTTATTACTATCGCTTACAGGGCTTTAATTCCGATTGGATTCAGTGCCCACCCAATATGCACCAAGTTACTTACACAAACTTGACTCCAGGCACTTACCGTCTTGAAGTTAAAGCTGTTAGCGACGATGGTGTCGAATCGCGTGACGTTGCGTCTCTCACTATTGTCATTCATCCGCCGTTTTGGCTCTCACCTTGGGCTAAGTTTCTTTACCTGATTTTGGCTCTGTTGGCTATATCCTTTGTCTTGCGATATATCAAACGTCGCGAACGCAAAAAGTATATTGAACAGAAAAAAGCTGAGGCATCTAAGCAGCAGGAGGAATTGGCTCAAATGAAGTTCCAATTCTTTACGAACATTAGTCATGAGTTGCGCACACCTCTCACTCTAATTCTCTCACCGCTTGAGGCTCTCATTGGAGAGGTGAAAGAAGCCAAGCAGCTCAGCCGCTTGAAAATCATGCACAATAATGCCACGAGATTGCTCTACTTAGTCAATCAGTTGCTTGATTTTCGCAAAAGTGAACAAGTCGGCCTTAAATTCTTGCCCTCGGAAGGCGATGTTGTTGCATTTACAAGAAATATTTGCGACAATTTCAGCTCGTACTCTGAAAATAAGAATGTGCAACTAACATTCTTCTCTTCGCATCAAAAGCTAAATATGCTCTTTGACGGCGATAAGTATTCGAAGATTATTTTGAATTTGCTATCTAATGCATTCAAATTCACTCCTGATGGAGGGAGGGTGGATGTAGCTATTACTACTGAAGCTAATAATCTGATAATCAAGGTAGCCGATACGGGTATTGGTATTGCCGATAACGAAAAGCAACACGTTTTCGAAGGATTCTACCAAACCGATACAAGCAAATCGAGCGGCTCCGGCATTGGATTGGCTCTGGTCAAGGAATATGTAAAACTACACGACGGCACCGTTGAAGTTGTTGACAACATAGGTTCGGGTAGCGTGTTTATAGTTTCGATTCCTATAAGACAAATAACAGTCGAATCTATTCCGGTAGCTATTGACGACAATCAAAAGGTTAATGATAGTAAATTGCCAATTGCTTTGATTGTTGACGATAATGCTGACCTTTTGGCTTTTTTAAGCTCTGAGTTATCACGTAGCTACAACGTTTTAACGGCAGTAAATGGACTTAATGCACTTGAGATTATAGAAAAGACCGTGCCCGATATTATAATTTCAGACATTATGATGCCCGAAATGGATGGCATTGAGTTGTGCCGCCGCCTCAAGTCTGATTCTAAATTCGCCTCAGTGCCCATAATCATCCTATCGGCTAAGCACGATGAGCAAGCAAAGGTTGAAGGTCTCACAATAGGTGCAGACGATTATGTTACTAAGCCTTTCAATTGCGATTTGCTAAAATTGCGTATGAAAAAGCTACTTCAACTTAGCAATAAAGGAGTGAAACGTTCGTTGATTGAACCTGAGCCTACTCACATACAAGTTACATCGCTCGACGAAAAGCTTATTGAGTCGGCGGTAAAATATGTGGAGAAAAATATGGCGCGTGCAGATCTTTCTGTTGAGGAGCTGAGTCGTCAACTGGGCATGAGCCGTGTTCACCTTTATAAACGCATGAGACAAATCACCGGGAAAACACCAATTGAGTTTATTAGAGTCTTGCGACTGAAGCGTGCTGCTCAGCTCTTGCGCGAGAGTCAGCTTAATGTTTCGGAAATTGCATACCAGGTTGGTTTCAACAATCCAAAGTATTTTGCGAACTATTTCAAACAAGAGTTTGGTGTCCTTCCGTCAGTCTATCAGACCCAGCAGTCTAAATGATTTATTTAATTGTTGATATAACATTTTATGCCGTTAGATATAACATTTAATCAGAGCTAAGCAATGAATTATCAACAACCATGCAACATCGCACGCTTGTACTCACGCTATTATTTTTTATTTTTGCATCTAAACATAACTGATTACAATAATAAAATTTAATAACATAAAAAACAGCGATTACAGCATGAAAATTCAATCTATTTCGATGCTTTGTCTTGCCGGCATATTATATTCTTGTGGCTCGGCGAAGTATGAGAAAAACGACAATGGCATCGTTGTCAACATTGCTCAGCATGGCGAGAACTCCGTGCGCAAAGTTCGTTTGCAAGTTATGGGCGATAAACTTATCAGAGTTTCTGCTACTCCTGAGAAAAATTTCTCTGAAGCAGAAAGTTTGATAATTGTTCCTCCGACAGAGCAAACCAAATTTGACGTTGCAGAAACTGATTCTACGGTTTCGGTTTCAACAGCATTTGTCACTGCTACAGTTTCTTTGTCAGACGGTAATGTATCGTTCTACGACAAAGAAGGCAAACAAATCCTTGCCGAAGATCCTGCCGGACGTCACTTCACACCCATAGAGGTTGAAGGTACTAAAGGTTACACAGTCCAACAAGTATTCAAATCGCTTGACGATGAAGAGGGATTTTACGGACTAGGTCAACATCAAGCAGACGAGTTCAACTACAAAGGCAAAAACGAAGAGTTGTTCCAATACAACACTAAAGTTTCTGTTCCATTTATCGTCTCAACGAACAACTATGGTATCCTTTGGGATAGCTATTCTCTTTGCCGTTGGGGTAACCCCGAAGATTACAAACAAATGGGAGAAATCTTCGATCTTTATGACAAAGACGGTAAAGAAGGCGCTCTAACCGGCACATACACTCCGGCATCGTCTGATGATGAGCAAATTGTGCGTCGTGAACCTAATTTGTATTTCGAGCACCTCGACCGCGAGAAACATCTCTCTAAAGTCATTAACCTACCCGAAGGCTTTAATTTCTATGGATCGCACGTTACATACGAGGGAGAAATTAAAGCACATCATTCAGGCGAATATAAATTTATACTTTACTACGCAGGTTATCAAACTGTTACTATCGACGGTAAAGAGGTTGTTCCCGAACGTTGGCGTACGGCATGGAATCCTAATAGCTACAAATTCTCTGTTAATCTCGAAGAAGGTAAACGTGTGCCTATCAAGATTGATTGGCAACCAGATGGTGCAGTCTCTTACTGCGGACTTCGTGCTTACGAACCTCGCGATGAGAAGGAACAACTTAAGATGTCGTGGTGGGGCGAAATGCAAGACCAACTCGATTATTACTTCGTTTATGGAGACAATACCGATGACGTAATCAAAGGCTATCGCACTCTCACCGGAAAAGCTCCGATCATGCCTAAATGGGTGATGGGTTATTGGCAAAGCCGCGAAAAATATAACACCTCAGACGAGATACTTGGAGCTCTTGCCGAATTCCGTCGCCGCAACATACCTATCGATAATATCGTACTCGACTGGCTTCACTGGCCAGAGAATGCTTGGGGCAGCCACGAATTTGACAAAAAACGTTTCCCCGATCCGAAAGCTATGGTCGATTCTATTCACGATATGCACGGTCGCATCATGATTTCAGTATGGCCTAAGTTCTATGTTACCACCGAGCACTATAAAGAGTTTGACAAAAAGGGATGGATGTACAAAAAGGCTGTAGAAGATAGCATTAAAGACTGGGTTGGCCCCGGCTATCTAGGCTCTTTCTATGATGCATACGACCCCGATGCTCGTAAACTTTTCTGGAAACAAGTGCAAGACCACTACTATCCGCTTGGCATCGATGCTTGGTGGATGGATGCCAGCGAACCAAACATTCGCGACTGCACCGATTTGCAATATCGTAAAGAACTATGCGGACCAACAGCTCTCGGTCCATCTACTAAATACTTCAATGCATATGCATACGAAAATGCCGAAGCTATTTATGACGGCCAACGTGGTGTAGAACCTAACAAGCGTGTTTTCTTGCTCACTCGTTCAGGTTTCGCAGGATTGCAACGCTACTCAACAGCTACTTGGAGTGGCGATATTGGCACATCATGGGAAGATATGAAAGCACAAATTTCTGCGGGTCTTAACTATTCGATAAGCGGCATTCCTTTCTGGTCAATGGATATTGGCGGCTTCTGCGTGCAAAACAAATTTGTTGAAGGACAACAAGTATTCGACAAGACCGGCACAGAAAATGCAGCAAACAAAGAATGGCGCGAACTTAATGCTCGTTGGTTCCAATTTGGAGCTTTTGCACCAATGTTCCGTGCTCATGGACAATGGCCATATCGCGAAATATACAATATCGCACCTGAAAATCATCCGGCATACAAATCAATTCTTTACTATACGAAACTCCGCTACGATTTGATGCCTTATCTATATTCATTGGCAGGTAAAGTACACTTCGACGACTATACAATCATGCGTCCAATGGTAATGGACTTCACTGCCGATAAGAAAGTGCGCAATCTAGGCGATCAATACATGTTTGGCCCGGCATTTTTAGTTGCACCAGTCTATGAGTATGGTGCTCGTTCACGTCAGGTTTACTTGCCAGAAAGCACTCAGTGGTACGACTTCTATAGCGGTGCAGCTGTTGCTAATGGCAGCCAAGTGGTTGCAGCTCCTTACGAGCGTATCCCCTTGTTTGTTCGCGCCGGTTCTATCGTACCTTTTGGTCCGGACATTCAATGGTCAGATGAAAAACCCGCCGACAATATCACTCTATATGTATATGCCGGAGCTAACGGTAAATTCACTCTTTACGAGGACGAAGGACTTAACTACAACTACGAAAAAGGCGATTATGCAACTATCGACTTCACATACGATGATGCCACCTCTACACTCACAATTGGCAAACGTAAAGGTCAATTTAAAGGCATGCTCAAATCGCGCACCTTCAACGTTGTAAAAGTAAGCAAAGATAAAGCTGTTCCTTATAATAAAAACACTCAGGGTAAAGTTGTTAAGTATGACGGTAACGCTCAAAAAATTACTTTGTAGTTCGTTACTCGCGTTAGCAATTGTAAATCCTATCTATTCACGTGACTCCCGAGCCATCAGTTTTAATGATGGCTGGGAGTTTCGGCTAGATAACGATGCTAAATGGCGAGACGTAAAACTACCTCACGACTGGGCTATAGAAGGTGATTTTTCAAAAGATAATCCTTCAGGCACCGGAGGTGGCGCTTTGCCCGGCGGACTGGGCTTTTATCGCAAAACTTTTGTTGTATCAGACCTCACAAAGCAAACATTCATCGACTTTGACGGTGTTTATATGAATGCCTCGGTTTATGTTAACGGATACTTGCTAGGCACACGTCCTTACGGCTATGCGTCATTTAGCTACGATATTTCTAAATATCTCGTTAAAGGCGAAAATGTTATAGAAGTAAAGGTTGACAACGTAGAACAACCAAATTCGCGTTGGTATTCGGGCTGCGGCATATATCGTAACGTTTGGATGCGTCAACTTAATCCGGTTCATGTAGAGCAGTGGGGCACTTATGTTACAACGCCCGACAACAATCATGTCAACCTACAGATTAAAGCTTCAGCAACTCCTGACGCTTATGTTAGCCGCATTTACGATGCCGAGGGCAAAATTGTAGCCAAGACAAAATCGAAAGTTGGTAATCAGACTTTCCTAATCAAAAAGCCTAATTTGTGGACGCTTGACACGCCTTATTTGTACCGCATAGTTACCGATCTGATTGTAAAAGGTAAGGTGGTTGATACTTATTCCACCACATTTGGCATAAGACAATTTAAATTTGACGTCAACGACGGTTTTTCTCTCAACGGAGAGCCTACCAAAATTAACGGAGTTTGTCTGCATCACGATGCCGGAGCTCTTGGCGCTGTCGTTAACAAAGCAGCTATACGTCGTCAACTCAATATTTTGCGCGATATGGGGTGCAACGCCATACGTTGTAGTCATAATCCTCCGGCACCGGAGCTTCTTGACCTTTGCGATGAAATGGGATTTATTGTCATGGATGAAAGTTTCGATATGTGGCGCAAACGTAAAACGAATCACGACTATTCACGATACTTTGACGATTGGCATGAACGCGACCTCACGGATCTTATCACTCGCGACCGCAATCACCCTTGCATCTTTATGTGGAGCATTGGTAATGAGGTTCTTGAACAATGGTCGGATGCAAAAGCTGATACACTTTCACTTGAAGAAGCGAATTTAATACTCAACTTTGGGCATAGCTCTGACCAATTAGCAAATGATAGCGAATTGAGTGTTAATTCGTTACTAACAATCAAGCTTGCAGATATGGTGCGCAATCTAGACAATACGCGACCAATAACAGCAGGTTGTAACGAACCGGACCCGGGCAATCACCTCTTTAAATCAGGCGCACTCGATATTATTGGATATAACTATCATGATGAGTGGGTTAAAGATGTGCACAAAAATTTCCCCGGCAAGCCATTTATTTTTACAGAAAGTATTTCGGCTCTGCAAACGCGAGGATTTTATGTAATGCCATCGGATTCTACAATTATATGCCCTGACCGATGGGATATACCCTATTATAATCCAACGTTCTCATGCTCAGCGTACGATAATTGTCGCACTCCATGGGGAAGCTCTCACGAAAGCACAATGAAGTTAGTCAAAGCTAACAAATTCATTTGCGGGCAGTTTGTTTGGACCGGATTTGACTACATTGGCGAGCCCACTCCATATGGATGGCCGGCCCGTAGCTCATACTTTGGCATTGTCGATTTGGCAGGTTTCCCGAAAGACGTTTACTATATGTATCAAAGCGAATGGCGTCCAGATA
This sequence comes from uncultured Bacteroides sp., assembly GCA_964544895.1. Lineage (GTDB taxonomy): Bacteria > Bacteroidota > Bacteroidia > Bacteroidales > Muribaculaceae > CAG-873. Next base: position 20,566 of record CAZJEA010000018.1, read on the forward strand.
AAACAGTTCTTCATATTTATCCACATTGGAACTGGACAGATTCGCAAGAAGTAGACATATGGGCTTACTACAACAATGCCGATGAGGTAGAACTTTTTGTTAATGGAGAGTCGCAAGGCACAAAGACAAAAGTCGCTGATGATTTGCATGTGGCATGGCGAGTGAAATACCATCCCGGCAACATCATGGCTGTCAGCCGCAAAAATGGTAACGTTGTTGCTCAACAGCAAATCTATACAGCGGGACAGCCGGTGTCAATTCGACTCACTCCCGACCGCTCAGTTATCACTGCTGACGGCAATGATCTCTCATTCATAACCGTAGAAATTGTAGACAAAGACGGCAATGTATGCCCGATGGCAGACAACGACGTCACTTTCAGTGTCGACGGTGCCGGATTTAATGCCGGAGTCGATAACGGTAGTCCAACCTCAATGGAACGCTTTAAAGCCGACCATCGTAAGGCATTCTACGGCAAAGCTCTATTAATTGTGCAGTCTAACGGCGCTACAGGCAATATAACAGTCAAAGCTACAGCCGCAGGACTAACATCAGCGCAAACCATAATTAACTGCAACTAATATGAAAAGAATTTTAACCGGTCTTGTTTCGGCTATAGCTTTCGGTGCTTTTGCCGCCACACCAATTTATCAAGACCCATCTCAGCCTATAGAAAAACGCATTGATGATGCGCTTTCACGCATGACACTCGACGAAAAAGTTGCTCTTTGCCATGCGCAATCTAAATTTTCTAGCCCCGGCGTGCCACGTTTGGGCATACCTCAGCTAATGATGAGTGATGGTCCTCATGGCGTCAGAGCAGAAATTAATTGGAATGACTGGGGATATTCGGGATGGACATCCGACTCAGTAACCGTATTTCCGGCACTTACGGCATTAGCCGCCACTTGGAATAGGGACTTGTCAGCCGCATACGGCATGGCAATTGGAGAGGAAGCACGTTATCGTGAAAAGAACATACTTCTCGGTCCGGGTGTAAACATCTATCGCACACCATTAAATGGCAGAAATTTCGAATACATGGGCGAAGATCCATATCTAGCCGGAGAGATGTGTGTGCCTTACATCCAAAATCTTCAAAAAAACGGTGTCGCTGCCTGCGTGAAACACTATGCACTCAACAACCAAGAAACTTGGCGTGGTCATATAGATGTTCACCTCAGCGATCGAGCTCTTTATGAAATATATCTCCCTGCTTTCAAAAAAGCTGTCACGGAGGGAGGAGCATGGACGATTATGGGCTCTTACAACCAGTATAACGGGCAACATGCATGTCACAACGAGCGTTTGCTCCAATCTATACTAAAGAAAGATTGGAATTTTGACGGATGTGTCATCACCGACTGGGGAGGTGCTCACGACACATATCAAGCTGCAGTTAACGGTTTAGATATTGAGATGGGTTCATACACCAACGGCTTAACATCAGAGAGTGCATTTACTTACGATGATTACTATCTCGCCAAACCATATCTTGAAATGTTGCGTGAGGGCAAAGTGCCTATGTCAACTATTGATGACAAAGCTCGTCGCATTTTGCGACTTATTTTTCGCACGTCAATGAACTCTAATAAGCCCTTTGGCGCCTTATGCTCAGAGGAGCACTTCGATGTATGCCGTGCCATAGGTAATGAGGCTATTGTTTTGCTTAAAAACGCTCCAGTGCAGAAAAAACAGCCAAATATTTTACCTCTTGACGTCAACAAATACAAGCGAGTGCTCGTGGTTGGCGACAATGCCGTGCGCAAACTTAACGAGGGGGGAGGATCTTCAGATCTCAAAGCAAAACGCGTGGTTTCACCTCTAGACGGCTTGCGCCAGGTATTTGGCGATAAACTTGTATTTGTGCAAGGATATAAAGCCGGATCGCCAATGTACGATGCCGAAGAGGTTATCGCGCAAAGCGTGCAAGATTCGTTGCGCCAACAAGCAGTACAAGCAGCAAAAGAAGCAGATTTAGTAATTTTTGTCGGAGGCTTGAATAAAAATTCATTTCAAGATTGCGAAGCCACAGACCGCCGCGAATACGGATTGCCATTTTCGCAGCCACAACTGATCACAGAGCTATCTCAAGCTTGTCCCGCTACCGTTGTCATTCTTTTAAGTGGAAATGCCGTTGAGATGCCATGGGTTAACGAAGTTCCGGCAATACTCCAATCATGGTATCTTGGATCAATGGCAGGAAATTCAATCGCCGATGTTCTAACCGGAGCAGTTAATCCTTCAGGAAAACTTCCATTCTCATTTCCGAAACGCTTATCAGACAATGGGGCTCACTCGTTCGACACACTTTGCTATCCCGGCGACAGCATTAAAGTAGAATATAAAGAAGATATTCTTGTCGGATATCGTTGGCACGATACTAAAAAGATACCGGCTCTTTATCCGTTCGGCTATGGTTTGAGTTATACGACATTTGCTTATAGTAAATCAACTCTTTCTTATCCAATTATTTCTCCTAATAATGACATTACTATTAGCTTTAGTATAACCAATACCGGTGACCGTGAGGGTAAAGAAATCGCACAATTATATATTGGCGATGAAAAAGCCTCAGTTTTGCGCCCTGTAAAAGAGCTGAAAGCATTCACAAAAGTCAGCTTAAAACCGGGAGAGACAAAGACAGTATCGTTTAAAATTTCTGTCGATGATCTCAAATTTTATGATGAAAAAACCGGTCAATGGACAGCTGAGCCCGGAAAATTTAAGGCTTACATCGGTTCTTCTTCTACCGACATAAAATCAGTCTCAACATTCACGCTTTAGCATTGTGATTCTCTATATTTTTGAGGGCTGTGTCAAAATTGGCGCAGCCTTCTTTTTATACGCACCGCTACGCGGAGCGCGGGTGTGGGGGG